>JANXYV010000027.1 GCA_025355875.1 Prolixibacteraceae bacterium
ACTATTGCGGCGGGGTTCCACCTCTTCCCATTCCGAACAGAGAAGTTAAGACCGCCAGCGCCGATGGTACTGCATTCACTTGTGGGAGAGTAGGTCGTCGCCATTCTTTAACTGCCTCCGATTCTTTATTGAGTCGGAGGCTTTTTTTTGTTTGAAAAGGACGTTTAATAGCATACAGCACTAAATTGCTGCCGAAAAATGGCGTTATTTGTATAAGCAAGTTAAGATAATAAAAGCTGCTGACTTTAATTAAAATTCATTGATTTCTTAAAGTCCGGAATATACAAGTTCGTTCAATCGTATGCGAAGAATCACTTTATACATTTGTATTGTTTTATGTATTGCTGGTAAAGGTTTTGGGCAAACTTTACTGGTAGATTCATTACGTGCTGGTTTTGATAAGCTATACGGATTGGATGTTTTGCTGACTAATGGTAAGAAATATTTTCCCGACAGCAATCCCGCTGTTGGCCATCCCTTTTGGCGAAGTGCCGATTCATTTGTGGCAGACCTGACGATATCCGGCAGAACCTTCAAAGATCAAATCCTTAAATATAACCTGTGCAAGCAGGAGTTTATTCTACTCTACACCAATTATAACGGACAGCAGGGGCAAATCATACTAAACATTTCAGCAATCGACTCTGTCAATTCCGGAATGTATAAGTTTGTTCCCAACGAATATCCGGAAATCAGGCAACAGTTCGTTCAGGAGATTCATAAAGGGCATTTGTCATGCTTCATAGGTTGGACTAAAGAATTGAAGTTTAATACAATGGGTCCTTTTGCCGGATATGAATACACCAAGGATTCGCGCATTAACTACCTGGTATATAAGGAATCGGTCTATCGGTTTTCCAGTAAGTCATCCTTTCTCCGGATTTTTTCCTCAAAAGATCGAACGCTGGTCAGAAAATACATCTCCACCAATCGGATCAGGTTTAAGAAAATGGATGAAAACAGCCTGAAAAAATTAATAGGCTACTGCGACAAAACCATCCTCTGATATGAAGTTTTTGGCAACATATATTCTTCTTTTCCTTATCATTCTGTCGGATCTGGCCGGACAAGAGAAGGATGAACTGAAAATTACCGGTTCATTCCGGAATTTGTCTTTTCAGGAGTTTGTAACCAGGCTTGAGAAACAATATCCGGTTCATTTTTACTTCGAGGAAAAATGGGTGAGTTCAATTCAGGTGAATATGGATGCTGATAGTCTTTCAGTTCCTGAATTAATAGAAAGAATTCTGCTTCCGACTATGCTGGATTACGTCTACCAAACTCCAGGTTCCATTTATATTTTGCCTGATAAAAAATTTGTCCGCCAGCTTCCTGAATATTATTTGACAAGTGTTGGTCCCGACTCGATGCAAAACAGTCAGAGGAAAGTGACGGGAATGGAGGAGAAATATCTGTTAGGCCGGCAACCCGACGAGATCAAAACCATTGTGATCGGGAGCTGGGACAAAGCAAAAAAAGGTAAAATGGCTGTGATTACCGGAAAATTGACCGATGAAGAAACTGGTGAGCTACTTATTGGAGCCAGGCTTTATATTCCTTCCTTGCAGAAAGGTGCCGCTACTGATGCAAGTGGATTTTTAACGATGGCTCTGAACCCAGGCATTTATGCTGTTGTTTTTCAGTATCTCGGAATGACCGAAGTAAAAGGGAATATGGATGTTCGTTCGGATGGTTTTTTCTCCCTGACTTTGAAAAAACAATTGCATGTGATGAATGAAGTTTTGATTTATGGCCAAAAATCACAAAAACGGGGTGCAAAACCAGGAATGGAAAATGTTTCGGTGAAAACCATGAAAGAATTACCCTCACTGATGGGAGAAAAGGATGTGATGAAAGTGGCACAAATGCTTCCGGGAATAGTCAGTGTTGGCGAAGGATCAGCCGGGGTGAACGTACGCGGAGGAAATGCCGATCAGAACTTATTTTACCTGAACGAAATACCGGTTTATAACAGCTCTCACCTTTTCGGGTTTTTCTCTTCGATCAATTCATCCATTATCGACAATTTTACCATCTACAAAGGCCAGGTGCCAGTCGAATACGGCGGACGCTTATCATCGATTTTCAAAGTTGATGCACGAAAAGGGCATAAAAATAAATTCTTTTCGCAGGGTGGCGTCTCTACGGTTTCGGCTAATGCCGAAATTGAAGTACCCCTTGTAAAAGATAAGGTCTCATTAGTTCTTAGTGGCAGATCTACCTATTCTGACTGGATTTTAAAACGCTTAAAAAATCCGGATTTGCGAAACAGCCAGGCTTCGTTTTACGATTTTGCCGGTGAACTTGATTTTGACCTGAACGATAAAAATCAGGTCAATGTTCTCGCATACAACAGCAGCGACGCCTTCAACCTGAATAACTATACCGAATATTCCTACGGGAATCTGGGCGCTTCGGTTAATTATTCGCACCATTTTTCTCCGGGGTTGAAATCTTCCGTTTCAGTAATTGGCTCAAACTATCGCTTCGAAACCATTGAAAAAAGCTCGGCAACCGAAGCCTACAGTCATGGTTACGAATTAAATCATTACGAATTCAGGGGAAGTTTGAGTTGGCTGGCTACTGAACATCATAACTTAAAAATCGGAACAGATCTTATTTTATATGATTTGAATCGTGGAGTGGTTAAACCTTATGGCAATCAATCTTTGAAAAACCCAGTAGATCTGGGAACGGAACAAGGATTGGAAACTTCTTTTTTTGTCGATGATAATATTAGTCTTGGATCCAGATTGAATTTTTATGCAGGACTCCGCTTCAGTATGTTTACCGAATTGGGTCCGAAAACGGTCAGGGAGTATTATCCGGGAACCCCTTTTGAAGATAATAATGTCAGCAGCACGAAAGTGTACCAGAGCGGTGATCAAATCTCATCCTATCATCATCCTGAACTTCGGGCTGGGTTAGATTTTAAGTCCGGTGAAAACAATTCGATTAAATTGTCGGTGACCCAGATGACGCAGTATATGTTCATGTTGAGTAATTCTATCGCGATTGCCCCCAATGATCAATGGAAATTAGTCGACAGTCACATCAAACCACCTAGTTCCATTCAGTATTCAGCCGGATTTTATCAGGAATCTCCCAAAAAGGGATTGAATGCAACCTTCGAACTTTATTACAAACAAGCAAAGGATATTGTAGAATATCGCGATGGAGCTGATTTTTTAGCCTCACCATATGTTGAAACAGCGGTACTGCAAGGAAATCAGGATGCTTACGGGGCTGAAACCATGCTGTCCAGAACAAAAGGACGAATTACAGGCTGGATTTCCTATACCTATTCCCGATCGTTGATAACCGTCAACGGTGAAAAGGATTGGGCCGATATCAATCAAGGCAAACAGTACCCTTCCAACTACGACCGACCACATGTTTTGAATACCTTCCTGAACCTCGAAATATCGAGACGATTTGCTTTGGCAACCAACCTGGCCTACAGTACCGGCCGGCCGGTCACTCTTCCGCGAAGTGTTTACTATGTAGATGGTCAGCCTTTTATCGATTATTCTTCCCGGAATGAATACCGGATTCCGGACTACCTGAGATTAGACGTTTCCCTGAGAATCGAGGGAAACCTAAAAATGAAGAAGTTCATGCATAGCTATTGGACTGTTGGCGTATATAACCTGACGGGAAGAAGCAATGCCAATTCCATCTTCTATTTATCAGAAGGAGGAAGATTGAATGGCTACAAATATTCGGCAATCAACGTGCCAATCTTGACAATTTCATGGAACTGGAAATTAGGGAACTATGATAACAATTGAGCGAAATATATGTGAACTGTTAGCAGTGGTGCTCTTGTCGTCATGCGTTGAGCGATATATCCCGGCCACTGAACTTAATTTCAACCCGCAACTGGTCATCGATGGGAACATCACCACGGACGGAGGAGAGCAGAAAATCATGATCTCCAAATCGTCGCCAACCGGAAATCCAAAATATTTCCCATTATCAGGCTGTCAGGTCAGTGTAGAAGACGGAAAGGGGAACCGTTTTTCCTTTCCTGAATCGAAAGACCCGGGTCATTATGTGGTCCATATCGATGAAAGCTTTATCATTACCGGAGAACATTATCGTCTTCATGTCCGGACTTTGGAGGGAACAGAATATGTCAGTTCGTATGAAAAATTGATGCCTTGTCCGGAAGTCGGCAACGTTTATTATGAACTGGAAACCAAGCCAACCGAGGATCCGATTGTCACCGAAACTGGCTTGCAGTTTTTTCTCGATTTCAGGGGAAATGAAAACTACGGACGATATTTCAGGTGGCAGTTGACTGAAACCTATGAATATCATTCGAAGTGGCCTTTGGACCAATGGCTTAATAAGGATGGAAACCACGATTTAGTTGAGCCCGATTATTCCAACTTTGTATGTTACGGGTCGGAAAAGCTTGAAAATATTTTTGTTTTGTCAACCAACGGATTCAGCCAAAACAGCTATTCCGGATACAAGCTGCATTTTGTACAAGATCAGACCCAGCATCTGCAGTACAAATACAGTTTGCTGATCAATCAATATTCGATCAATGAAACGGCATACAATTACTGGGACAATCTTCGGAAGAACAATCAGGAGACGGTCGATTTGTTTGGCAAACAACCAGCCAACGTGAAGGGAAATATTCACAACGCCATCGATACCACCGATTTCGCTCTCGGGTATTTTGGCGTCTCGACTGTGCAGAGCAAACGGATCATGGTTTATCCAATTGCCGGACTTTCATTTGATAAGGCTTTACCTTGCTCGGCCATAGTGATTGATCCAGGCCATCTTCCGGCGGAACGGCCACTTTATTTTGTAACCGATTACGACGAAAATTTGGTTCCATATCTTGGTATTGGAGCTCCGGAATGTATATTTTGTACTTTGAAGGGCGGAACCACCGTGAAACCACCTTATTGGGATGAGAAATGAAACCGTCAGCTAACAAATATTTCGTTGCTTATGTCATTGGTACAGATGGCAGGGTTAATTTTCAGTCCCGTAAAAAAGGAAATTTGGGAAATATGAAAACATTGAAACAAAATTTACTGGTCCTTTTGGTTGGGCTGCTCATCTCTTCATGCGTTGAGCGTTACATTCCGGCTACTGAGCTCAGTTTCAAATCCCAATTGGTTGTCGATGGGACCATCACCACAGATGGAGGAGAACAGGAAATCAGAATTTCCAAATCTTCACCGACCGGAAAACCAAAATTTTTACCGTTATCAGGTTGTTATGTAAGCGTGGATGACGGCAAGGGCAACAGCTTTACTTTTCTGGAATCGAAAGACCTAGGTCATTATCTGAGCAAAATAGATAATGGTTTTTTCAATACCGGGGAAAGTTATCGTCTGGATGTTCGAACTCCGGAAGGTCACGAATATGTGAGTTCCTCTGAAGAACTGATGCCTTGTCCGGAAGTCGATAATGTCTATTACGAACTGGAAACTAAGCCAACCGATGATCCGAATGTCAACGAAACCGGTTTGCAGTTTTTCCTCGATTTTAAGGCCGATGAATCTTTTGGCCGCTATTTTCGGTGGCAGTTGACAGAAACCTGGGAATATCATTCGAAGTGGCCACTGGATAAATGGCTCGATAAGGATGGAAGCCATGACTTGATTGAGCCAGATTATTCCAACTTTGTATGTTATGGCTCGGATAAGCTGGAGAATATCTTTGTTTTGTCAACCAATGGTTTCAGCCAGAACAGTTATTCCAAATACAAGTTGCATTTTGTGCAAGATCAAACCCAGCACCTGCAGTATAAATACAGTTTGTTAGTCAATCAATATTCGGTTACTGAAGCTGCATACAATTATTGGGACAATCTGCGGAAGAACAACCAGGAGTCGGTCGATTTGTTCGGTAAACAACCGGCCAATGTGAAAGGGAATATTCACAACGTAAATGATAGCACCGATGTCGCCCTGGGGTATTTTGGGGTGTCGGCCGTGCAAAGCAAACGTATCATGGTTCTGCCAATTGCCGGACTTTCATTTGATCAGGCACAGCCTTGCAGAGCCTATGTGATTGATGGTCCGCTTCCGGCCGACCGACCACTCTATTTTGCCACTGATTTTGACGAAAACTTTGCTCCTTACCTAGGAGTCGCAGCTGCGGATTGTATATTTTGCACTTTGTTGGGAGGAACCACTGTGAAACCACCTTATTGGGATCAGAAATGAAACGAAAAGGAACCAAATATTACCTGACTTTTACCCTGATTTGGGCCACTTGTGTTCAAATGGTTCAGGCTCAGCCAAAAGTTACAACCGTTCAGGCAAAGCAACTGGCGGAAAAAACGACCTTGTTTACAGATCGGGAAACCTATGCGGTTGATGAAGATATTTTATTTTCAGCCTTCAATGTTTCTCCACCGGCAATCCGAAATGCAGAATGGAGTAATATCCTTTACGTGGAACTGGTGGCACCCAATGGCGAATCATTCATCCGCAGAAAGTATGCTTTCAGTCAGGATGCCACAAGCGGAGCGTTGAGAATTCCCACCGGCCTGCTGACCGGGAATTACTACCTGAGAGCTTACAGCCGCTGGATGCGAGACTATTCTCCGTCCAGTTATTTTTACAAAAGGATCACGGTGATCAATCCTTTCAGGGCAGAATTGCTTGAACCCGGAGAAAACTCAGGAAATACAACCGGATTTGAATCACCAGTGATCAATTCGCCCGATTTCCGAATAAAAACCACAAAGAAAAGCTACCGGAAACAGGAACAAGTTGGGGTGGAAGTTTCAGTTTTAAACAGTGAGGATTTTGCCGTTAAATTTGTTGTTTCAGTGATACCCAAGGGAACGGAAAGCGAGTTCATACCCAAGTTGTCCGGTTCGGATGAGCAGAAATTTTCGCCTGATTTTATTCCTGAAACCCGCGGACTTTCCATTTCAGGTAAGGTGGTTAATGCAGCAGATTCTGTTCCGATGCCTTTCACACTTGTAGGACTAACTATTTTTAAGGAAAATCCTGAAAATCAGAATGTGTCGACCAACGAAAAAGGGCAATTCTTTTTTGATCTTTCGAAACTCAGGGGAGAATATGAGATTTTCATTTCAGCAAAGTCGAATGAAAAACAGACGCCGCTCATTTTAGTCGATAATGATTTCTCTACCCAAAACATTAAATTGCCTTATGTACAACTCGATTTATCCAAAGAATCAAAAAAGCGCTATCAATCACTGACCTTTAACAGCCAGATTCAAACGCTTTTCAGGCATCAAAAAATAGAAAAAGAGTTGAAATCCTTTTCATCAGATTCCACGTTTTATGGAAAACCAGACTTCGTGCTTAAAATAAACAATTACGTAGCGATGCCAAATGTGAAAGATTACATTTACGAACTGATGCCACAGTTGGGTGTCAGGCATAATGGGAAAAAGACCAGTCTGAAAATACTTGGAATCTACTCCGAACTGGCCATCCACGATCCGCTGGTTCTGGTAGATATGGTGTCAATCTTTGACATTGACCGGGTTTTGGATCTGCAGCCTGATAAAATTGATCGTATTGAATTGATTACGATGCCTTATGTGCGAGGCGACATTGTTTTCGGAGGAATTGTCAGCTTCTTTTCAAAGAAGGGCAATCTGGCCGGGATTGATCTTACTTCAGCAGGACGTTTCATCACCTACAATATGCTGAGTCGTGATTTTATTCAGGATGCTTCGGATAAACCCAATCAGCATGTTCCCGACCGCCGGAATTGTCTGTACTGGAATCATGATCTGAAGTTGAAAGAAAATGAATCCTCCGGAATTTCCTTTACAACCGGTGACAATGCCGGTGATTACGTGATTATCATCCGGGGTATGGATAAAACCGGCAAGACCAAAATAGCTACGGCAGAGATTCGAATTGAGTAGTAGCTTCGCTGTAATCTTCTTGATTTGCCTGATTGAAAGCGGAAAACTCCTTTTTCTCTGGAAACTCAGGTGTTTTTGAGCGATTTGGTTCGTATCGCAGATCCTCGAATAATTTCCTCATTTTTGTGCTTCTCAATTTTAATCAACCTATGGCCTGGATATATTTGCTTATCGCCGGAATTTTGGAAGTGGTGTGGGCTGTCGGGATGAAATATTCCGAAGGCTGGACGAAACTTTATCCGAGCATTTTCACCATTGTGTCGATGGTCATCGGCTTCTATTTTCTTTCGCTGGCTGTCAAAACCCTGCCCTTGGGGACAGCATATGCAGTCTGGACCGGAATCGGTACAATTGGCACAGTCATTTTTGGAATTATCTTCTTTAGCGAAACAATGGATTTGGTAAAAATCATCTGCATTTTGTTGATCGTTACCGGTATTGTCGGATTGAGAGTAATACACAAATCCTGAATTTACTTATTCAATTATGGTCGAAGAATTTCGTTAATCTTTTGCAGGATAGATTTCAGTTTTTCAAATTTGAGATTTCCAGGCTGATTCTAAATCAATTTGTAAAGAACAACATCTCGTGTTTTAACCAATTTCCTGAATTTCATTTTATCGGGTGAGCTTATGATGAAGGAATTTTAACTAATTTTGAACATGCCTTCGGTATTGAAATCATAAGTGAAAAAATAACATTTATCACATCCGTATTTATGAGCAGATATGCTTCAATTGTTTCCATCAGAAACCTTTATAATGAGCATGCAAATCCTTTTTTGCGTGAAAACAAGAAGATCATTATTCAGTTCATTTTTACAGTATTCTTTTTTGCGATCGGTATCTGGTTTATCCAACACGAGCGTTCAGAATTAGTGGAAGTACAGGGAGTCTTGAAGTCGGCAAACTGGAATTGGGTTCTTCTTGGATTAGTTTTGACGGTAGTCTATATTTTACTGCAGGGATTGATGTACGTCTTTTCGTTTGCATCCACCCGAAGCAAAGTCTCGCTTTTCGATGCAACGGTACTATTCATCAAGCGAAATCTGATCAGTGTTTTTTTACCGGCCGGTGGCGTTTCATCGCTGGCATTTTTCACCGGGGCGATCGAAACCAAAGGGATAAAAAGTACAAAGATTCATTTTGCATCTTCGATTTATGGGTTTGTAGGAATCCTTTCGGTGGTACTGGTCGCCGTTCCGGCATTTATGTATGCAATTGTTGAAGGAACTGTTGGCTCCGGAGAATGGTATGCCCTTGCAACGATCATTCTGTTAAAGTTTGCCCTTTTCTTTGTCTACCGTTCAATATTGAAAAAAGGTGTCTTTTTTCGTTTCATGGCTAAACTTGTGCCAAGTACCGAAGTTTTCATGAATGATATCCAGCATGACCGGATCGACAAGAAGCAGTTCATGTATACCGTTGCTGTATCCGTTGTTATTGAGTTTATTGGGATTGCCCATTTATACGTTGCCATGATTGCTCTTAATTTTCAGCCTTCCCTGCTGGCGGCGGTCATGGGTTATATCATCTCGGTGATCTTCCTGATTGTTTCTCCTTTCCTGCGCGGCCTTGGCGCCATAGAAGTTTCGATGGCTTATGTGCTGATCCGGTTTGGGTATACCAATGTCGATGCCATAGCCATTACTTTCCTCTACCGCTTTTTTGAGTTCTGGACTCCGTTGCTTGCCGGAATTCTGACCTTTCTGGCAAAAGTGAACAAATTACTGATGCGTATTTTCCCGGCATTTTTCCTGCTCGTTTTGGGTATCATCAATATCGTTTCGGTTTTGACTCCGGCCATTCACGAACGCTTGACTTTGTTGAAAGACTTTGTACCTATCCAGGCCATTCACGTTTCGAATTATCTGGTCATGACCGCCGGATTATTGTTGCTGGTCACTGCGGCTTTTTTACTGAAGGGCCTGAGGAATGCCTGGTATTTTGCTATTTTTCTAAGTATCGTTTCTATGGTTGGTAACTTAACGAAAGCAATCGATTTTGAGGAATCAACCATTGCTCTGGTTGCCATTGCAATTTTGGTTGCGACTCGTAAGGAATATTATGTCAAAACGAACCCAAAAATGCGGAATGTCGGCCTGCAAACTTCTGTTCTTACTGCCGCTGCCACACTGGTTTATGGAGTGGTTGGTTTTTACTTTCTCGATAAGAAACACTTCAATATCGATTTTAATATCTGGCAATCAATACGATATACTATCCAAAACTATTTTCTGATCGGAAGCACCGAATTAATCCCTGCCAGCAAATTTGCAGGTAAATTTTTGTTGTCGATCAATGTCAGCGGTTTCTTTTCAATTGCTTTTCTGATCTATACCTTTGTCCGTGCTTATGTCCCTGTTGAAAATGTATCTCCGGAGGAGCTGACGCTGGCCAAAGAGCTCATGAAAAAATATGGATCTTCGTCGCTCGATCCTTTTAAAACTGCCCCCGACAAAATGCTATTTTTTTCAGAAAGCCAAAAAGCTTTCATCTCGTATGGAATCTCCGGAAATTTCGCGGTCGTGCTCGAAGATCCGGTTGCTGAAAACAAGTTTGAAATGAAGCAATGCATCAGTGAGTTTGACCGGTATTGCTATGAAAGCGGTATGAAAAGCATTTATTACCGTGTTCCGGAGGAAAGTCAGGACATCTACCATCAACTCCGGAAAAAAGGGATGTTCCTGGGGCAGGAGGGGATTGTGAATATTTCTACCTTCAGTTTGAGCGGAGGAGCCAAAAAACCCATGCGCAATGCTATCAATAAAGTGGTTGACCGTGGTTATAAGGCTACTGTTCATGAAGCGCCAATTAAAGATGGTATCCTTCAAAAAATCAAATCCGTTAGCGACGAGTGGTTGCTCGATACCGGCAGGTCGGAAATCATCTTCTCACAAGGCATGTTTGTATGGGACGACCTGAAACAGCAAACCATCATCACGGTCGAAAATGAAGAAGAAAAGATTATTGCCTTCGTGAATATACTTCCCCAATATTCCGAAAATGAGGCTACCTATGATTTGATCCGGAAAACCAAAGATGCACCGAATGGAGTGATGGATTTTATCCTCGTGGAGTTGTTCAATTATTTCAAATCGAAAGGCATTACTTACGTTAATCTCGGGTTCGCACCTATGAGCGGTATCGACGATGCCCATAGCTTTCCGGAGAAATCGATGAAATTTGCCTACGAGAAAATTCGTTCATTCGCTCAATATAAGGGTTTACGCGAATACAAGGAAAAATTCGATCCGGAGTGGTCCAACAAATACCTGATCTATCAGCACGACTACGATTTGATCCAGGTGCCGGCAGTATTGGCTAATGTAATTAAACCATAACCAATGCAGCGAATCTTCATTATTTTCCTGTTTATTTTGGTGACTGTCTTAAAATCCGAAGCAATCCCAGCGGATACAACGGCCTACGGGGCTTTTGGCAAGGTCGTCATTTATCATCCCGACCGGACTCCGGACTCATTTGTCCTTTTCATTTCGGGCGATGGCGGATGGAACCAGGCAGTAATTGAGATGGCTGGCAATGTGGTAGCCCAGGGTGCCATGGTCGCCGGAATTAACTTTGTTGAGTACCAGAAAAGGAGCAAATCCTCAAAATCAAAATGTTTGTATCCTGCTGCTGAATTAGAGGATTTCAGTTTAAGCATGCAGAAGAAGTATAAATTCAGACAATACCTGAAGCCGATTCTGGTTGGCTATTCTTCGGGTGCGACACTGGCCTATGGCGCACTTGCCCAGGCGCCTGCCAATACCTTCAAGGGCCTGATTTCACTTGGGTTTTGTCCTGATTTGGATATTACTCATCCGATGTGCAAAGGTGGCGGCCTGAGTTCGCATCTTATGAAAGATGGCAAATCCTATTACCTGGAACCCAGTACAAACCTTACTTCGCCATTTGTAGCATTAAACGGTGCTGACGATCTGGTCTGTACCTGCACCAAAACCAGAAAATATCTGGAAACAATCCCGATGAGCGAATTAATAGCGCTTCCAAAAGTTGGTCATGGTTTCTCAATTACCCGGAACTGGCTTCCGCAATTTGCTTCAGCCTATCAAAAGATAGTTAAAGAGCCCGATTATGTGGAGAAAAAGTCAGCCGAGAACAAGTTATTACAATCTCAATGTGAATCGCTTCTGGAGAGTGAACTTCCGTTGGCGATTATCCCTTCAGACACAAGTAATGATTTACCGCTTGTCTTTTTTATTTCGGGCGATGGCGGCTGGACAAGCTTTGACCAGACTTTAAGTGAAAAACTGAGTGAAAAAGGAATGCCGGTTCTTGGACTTGACGCACAAAAATATTTCTGGAATGAACGGAAACCTTTGGAGGTGGCTGATGATATTACTGTTGCCATCAAACACTACATGGAACTCTGGAACCGGAAAAGTTTTGTGTTGATCGGATATTCCTTCGGCGCTTGTGTGGCTCCGTTTGTGGCCCATGATTTTTCAGCATTTATAAAAGCATCTATAAAAGGAATTTATTGTTTTTCGCCCGATGCAACCGGTGACTTTGAAATACATATTTCGGACATGCTGCATTTCAAGACCAAGGACAAATATGATGTGATGTCGGAACTGAAGCTGATCAGAGAACTGAACCCGGTATGTATTTTTGGCAGCGACGAAAACAATGAAATGCTGAATACCTGCAAAAAGGAAGAAATCAAAACAGGAATCCTTCCCGGCACTCATCATTACAACAGCGATTTCGAGGCGATTTCTTCGTTTATCCGAAAAGACTTAAATCCTTAGAGCAAAAAATACCCGACGGTGTCCCGACTGGTATTTGTATTTTAACTGAAAAGATCCGGTATTAAACAACCTGCACGGTTTCCAGGCTTTCAAATCCTTTTTGGACAGCTTCAAGGTTCATCGGGATCAGTTTATGGTGTCGCGCCGGAAGCGATTTCTGCAAACCTTTTTCGACACTTTCCATTTTAACCACAGGTTTGGCTTTCAGAAAAGCTCCCAACACAACCATATTAAAGGTTTTTACATTGCCCAACTCAGCTGCGATCATTGTTCCTTCAATCTTGTAAATGTTGATATCGGTCCGTTTTGGCGGATGAATAATTCCGTTTGGATCGTAAATCAGCACTCCACCCGGTTTGACCATTGGCTCAAATTTATCCATCGATTGCTGGTTCAGGATGATGGCTGTGTCAAAAGCATTCAGCACCGGCGAACTGATCCGGCTTTCGCTCAGGATAACGGTTACGTTGGCCGTTCCGCCTCGCATTTCAGGACCATAGGACGGAAACCAGGAAACTTCCTGATCGGCCATTACGCCTGAATAGGCCAGAATTTTCCCCATGGAAAGTACGCCTTGCCCGCCAAATCCGGCTATGATGATTTCTTCAGTCATGGTAATCAGTTTTTAAGAGTTTTATAGCTTTCAGGATCCGTTCTTGAACCGTCTTTTAAATCTCCGGGCGGGTAAAAAGGGAACATATTTTCGACCATCCATTCATTGGCTTTTACCGGAGTCATTTTCCAGTTCATGTTGCAGGTCGAGACCACTTCAACAAACGAGGTTCCCTTTTTATTGATCGCTGCCTGAAAAGCTTTCGAAATGGCTTTTTTGCATTTCCGGATAGCCGCCGGAGTATGCGCCGATTGACGGGTTACATAAGAGGTTCCGGGCAATTGCGCAATTAATTCAGTGATTTTTAACGGATATCCATTACGGCCCACGTCGCGGCCGTTTGGAGTGGTCGAAGTGACTTGTCCGATCAAAGTAGTCGGGGCCATTTGTCCGCCGGTCATTCCATAGATGCCGTTATTGATGAAGATCACCACAAAATTTTCGCCGCGATTGCATGCGTGCAAAATTTCGGCGGCTCCGATCGAAGCCAGATCACCATCTCCCTGATACGTAAAAACCACTTTATCAGGATTGGTGCGGACAATTCCGGTTGCAACAGCGGGAGCTCGCCCGTGTGCAGCTTCCTGCCAGTCGATCTCCAGGTATTTATATGCAAAAACCGAGCATCCGACAGGCGCAATACCGATAGTTTTATCCTGAATTTCAAGATCTTCGATAACTTCTGCCAGCAAACGGTGTATGACTCCGTGAGTACAGCCCGGACAATAATGCATTGTATTTTCGGTAAATAACTTTGGTTTTTTGTAAACCAGGTTATTTGGATTAATGATATCTGCCAGTTCCATAAATTATTCTCCTATCAGTTTTTGTTCAAGGGCCGCCAATACTTCACTCGGACTATGGATAATGCCGCCCATCCGTCCAAAATGCAATACAGGAACTTTATTCCCGGCACAGCCCACAGCCAGTTCAACATCTTCGATCATCTGTCCGGCATTCATTTCAACCACCAGCATTCCTTTTACCTGTTTAGCTAAAGCCGAGATTGGTTTTTTTGGAAACGGGAAAAGTGTAATCGGGCGCAAAAGGCCAACTTTCAAACCTTTCTCACGGGCCAGATCGACCGCTTTCAGGCAGACACGGGCTGACGAACCAAACGCAATCAAAAGATATTCGGCATCGGCACACTGTATTTCTTCGAAAAGAACATCCTCTTCTTCCATCTTGGCATATTTCTCCTGAAAGCGGATGTTGTTTTGTTCCATCCTTCCAGAGTCCATTTCGAGAGAAGTAATGATATTTCGCTCACGGTTTGGTTTGCGTCCGTTGGTCACCCACGAACCGTATTTTTCATTGATTTCTTCGTCGGTCAATCGTGGAATGAAGTCGGCCAGTACCACTTTTTCCATCATCTGGCCAATCACGCCATCGGTCAGGATCATGGCCGGATTGCGGTATTTAAAAGCCATTTGGAAACCCAATTCAACAAAGTCGTTCATTTCCTGAACGGATGACGGCGCCAGTACAATCAGGCGGTAATCGCCATGCCCCCCTCCTTTGGTGCTCTGAAAATAGTCGGCCTGCGATGGCTGAATGGTGCCAAGTCCCGGACCACCTCGCTGAACATTTACAATCACGCAAGGCAATTCCGATCCGGCAATATAGGATATTCCTTCGGCCATCAGGCTAATGCCCGGACTGGACGATGATGTCAAAACCTTTTTACCCGATCCGGCGGCACCATATATCATGTGAATGGAAGCAATTTCGCTTTCAGCCTGAAGGACAACCATTCCGGTTTCGTTCCAGGGTTCCAGGTCCATCAGGGTTTCCATCACTTCCGACTGAGGGGTAATTGGATATCCGAAATAGCCGTCGCATCCGCAGCGAATGGCTGCTTCAGCAATAACCTCATTCCCCTTCATTAATCTTAATTCACCCATAATCTTTGTGTTACATTTTTACTTTGTAGAGAAAGTTCGGAGTGCCTAAAGTGTGGAGTGCCTAAAGTTAAGTAACTCCGAACTCTAGGCACTCCGAACTCCGAACTTCTTATATTTTTACCCGATAAACAGTAATACAGGTATCCGGACAAACGGTTGCACAATTGGAACATCCGATACAGGCTTCAGGATTGATCATAAACGAAAAATGATATCCCCGGCTGTTCACCTGTTTGTTCTGACTTAAAACATCTTGCGGACACGCAACCACACAAAGTCCGCAACCTTTGCATTCTTCCTGGTCGACCACTACTGCCCCAATCACTTTTGCCATGATTATTTTTTATTGAATTTTTTGAATGTTCTGAAACTACGTCAATCTCGCAAAACTAGCTGTTCTTTCTGCTCATGAATGCAACAAATGTTGCGAAATCAGAGTTTATGCAGCACCCGCGTGAAAATATTCCGGTGAATTCCAAGATACGATGCGATATGTTGCCGTTGTACCCGCGAGACCAGATCACTGTTTTCAGAAACAAATTTCCTGACCCGCTGCGAAGCGGTGAGCGACTGGAAATCGTATACCCGTTTGAGCACATTTACGTAACTTTCCTCTGCAATTACCCTTACCATGTGCTCCAATTCAGGATATTGGGTGGTCAGCACATCGAATTCTGACCGGGTAATGTAAATGAGCGTTGAATTTTCGTAGGCACGGATGGCTTCGGTCGATTTTTTCCCTAGCATAAAACTCTCGTGACTACTGATGATGGCATGGTTTGGCGGATAAAAAAAGTTGGAAATCCATTCCTGCCCGTTTTCTGAAAGGTAGCTTGAATAAAGCAACCCATCGAGTACGATTCCCAGTTTCTGCGACTGGTCGCCGTAATCGAGAAATACTTCTCCCTTTTTTAAATGAACAGGTAACTTCTTCGCGAAAAATTTTTTCAACTCGAGAAGCGTCTGGCTATATCCGGCAAACAATTGATTGATACTTGCCATCTCTTTTACCTGAAGTGTTGGTGAAACAGTTTCAAACGGTTTTCCAGGTCGTCAAATTGCTCTCTTTTAACATGCGAAACACAGGCCCGAAGCCCTTCTTTTTCACTGCCTGTATTGGTCAGGGTAATGGCGCTGATACCATAACAGAGCAGGTTTTCCAGCAGTTCGCCTCCGGTCATGCCCGGATAGCCAACCGTAAAATAAAACCCGTCGGCAATGGGTTCGTCGCCATCTTTTTCGTAAACAATCCTAAAACCGTTGGCCACAAACAAATCTTTCATTATTTTGGCTTTCCGGCCATATTCCTTTACATCTTCGATGAAATTAAACTCACCGTCGTTGGCCGCTTTCAGCATGGCAGCCAGAGCATGCTGGGTAGAATGGGTAATTCCGGATGAAAGTGCATACAACACCTGCATCACGATGGTAAAACCAAAAGGTTTGCTTCCGAATCGTTTTTCCAGATTGTCGTATTGGCGGCTCCACAACTTATTCGAAATGGCCATGATGGCGCAGCGCTGTCCGGCATAAGAGAATATCTTGGAAGCCGAAATAAAGAGCACATAATGATCGGTATATTTTGCAACAGTTGGCTGGTACGGAGGTTTCCCCGGGGTATACAAATCTTTCCTGAAATCCATTCCGAAGTAGGCCAGGTCTTCCATCACGATCACATCATATTTGGTGGCCAGTTCGCCGATGATCTGCAGTTCTTCTTCGGTGAAACAAATCCAGCTCGGATTGTTCGGATTGGAATATACCATCGAATTGATGTTTCCTTTCGACAAATACGACTCCAGTTTGGCCCGAAGTTTTTCGCCCCGGAAATCAAACACGTCGAACGACAGGTATTTGTGGTTCATCACCGTCATTTGCTGTTTCTGGACCGGAAACCCGGGATCAAGAAAGAGCGTGGTGTCTTTTTGCTTATCCACGTTTCCGGCGACCAGGAGCGCCGAGAAAGTTCCCTGCATGGCTCCGGTAGTCGGGATGCAACTCGCCGGATCCACATCAATGTTCATGAAGGTTTTGATGAACCGCGAGGCTTCCGATTTGAGCGGTTTGATTCCGTCCATCATCGGATATACCGAAGCGACACCCGCCTGAAGCGCTTTGATTTCAGCCTCCACACCCACTTGGGCAGGTGGAAGTCCGGGAACGCCCATTTCCATCCGGATAAACTTCACCCGGCTTTCTTCCTCAATCAGATTGATCAGGGCAACAATTTCGCGGATCGAAGCTTTCCCGGGATCGCTGATCCGGAGTTGATCGATATATTTTCGTACAATTTCTTTTTTAACAGGGGTATTATCCATCTGGATTTCTGAGAATTTCGAATCAAAAGTAAGGAAAGAATTTTCGATAAATCAAATGGGATCAGGGTATTGCATAACAGGTTTCGCAATTCGGAGACTTTAATGGTTCCCAAATTCTGAATTGAAAGCAGGCAATCCTTTTCTGTTTTGATTTGACAGAAAATCAGGTTATAACGTGAACCTGTATTTTGTCATGTTCAGGGTTTTAGAGACCAAAAGCGGGTATGAGGCCTGCAACCCAATTGGCAATACGTTCATCGGTCAGCTCCGGTTCAAAATCTTCATCAATCGGAAGGCCGGTAAACATTCCATCGATCAAAGCTTCAGAATCATCGAATTCGTAACCGCTTGGATCGACCTGTCCGACTATTTTCGCACCGCTTTTCAGGAGGTCTTTGGCCAGCATGCCCATGGCATTCACGAAATAGCCTGAATAGGTAATGTGGTCGCCCAAACCAAAAATGGCAACGGTTTTGCCTGAAAAGTCAATTTTGCGGATGTTGGGGAAGAATTTGGCCCAATCGGTATTTGAATAGTCCGAATCCCAGGTTTCTTTTCCGACGGTCGAAATGCCAAAAATGATCCTGTCAAATCGCTCCAGATCGGCAGCAGTAGCATTGTTTACCGAAATCAGTTCGATTTCCTGTTCGCCCACAGCTTTCGTAACTTTGTCGGCCACGCGGTGAACCGAACCTTTTTCAGGACCGAAAAATAATCCAATTTTACTCATATCGTTGTTTTTTACTGATTGTGAATTGCTAGCTCACCCCGCAGGTATTCGCCCAGAATCGCCAGGCTCGAAACATTTTTCAATACCAGGTGAATGGCCCGTTCGTAATCGCCTTCCGAATCCCATTCCACATCCACATGAATGGTATATTCATTGGGTTTGCCAATGATCGGGACCGACTGGATTTTATTGAGGTTGATCTTATTTTCGGCAAAAATGTTTAAAACCCTTGCCAGCGCCCCGTAATAGTGGCCTACCTCGAAACACAGCGATGCTTTGTTGTTGACTTCGCTTTGGGTCGCGTGTTTGGAAAGGATCCAGAAACGGGTATAGTTCTTCTTGTTCGATTCAATCCCTTTTTCAAGAATTTCGAGTCCATACAATCTTGCTGATCTCAGGTTGCTGATTGCTGCTGCATGTGTTATTTTTTCGTCATGGATGAGTTTGGCCACCTTGGCATTATCGCCCAATTCCTTTTTTTCAGCATTTGGAAAATACTTTTCGAGGTACTCGGCACATTGCATGAACGATACCGGATGCGAATAAATCTCCTTAATTTCTTTCTTCTTGACTCCGGGAAAAACCATCAGGTTCATCTGGATATGGATGTAGATTTCGCCGATAATCCGCAGGTGATAATCGCGGATGAGTGCGTAATTCTGAAGCAGGCTGCCGGCAATCGAATTTTCAATAGCCATCACGGCAATATCAACCTGATCGCTGTCAATGAGTTCGCATACCTGCTTGAAGGATTTGCATTCAACCACCTCAATGGTTTCTTCCCCGAAATAGTTCAGTGCAGCATCTTCGTGAAAGGAACCTGCAATTCCCTGTATAGCTATTTTCTTCATTGGTGTTATTCTATTAAAAAAACCTGGACAAAGATGGGACAATTTACGGAAAATATCGTGATTTCGTTTCAGCCTTCGGCTTGCAAAGATAACACCTGGATTCATTCTTCAATAAGACCAAGCTGATAAAAAGGCACCACCTTGATCCCATTGCTTCTTTGCTGTGGCATTTCTCCTGCATAAACGAGATAACGTTTACTATCAGACTTTTGAATTTTTTGCCAGAATTCCAATCCTTTAAACATTTCCGAAGTAATTGTCTGCCCCGATTTTATTTCAACCGGAATCAGTTCATTGCTGTTCTCAATCAACAGATCAATTTCGTTCCCGGTATTGTCGCGCCAAAAGAATAGGTTGTTTGGACGCCCGATATTAAACCTTCTTTTTAACATTTCAACAATGATCAGGTTTTCAAACAAGCTTCCCCGGTAGGGATTGAGCATCAGTTGATTTGGATTACTGATCCCAAGCAGGGCTGAAGCCAAACCAGTATCGTAAAAATACAACTTTGGCATTTTTACAATCCGTTTATTGAAATTCTGATGGAATGGTTGTAATCTGAAGACAATAAAACTTGTTTCAAGCACACTTAACCAGGAGCTTACGGTTTTTACATCAACGCCTGTTTCGGTTGCTAAATTGCTTAAATTCAGTAATTGCCCGATTCTTCCGGCGCATAACCTTACAAATTTTTCAAAAGCGTACAAGTCGGTGATATTTTTAATCATTCTTACATCTCTTTCTATGTAAGTCCTAATGTAATTCAAATAGTATTTCGATGTGTCCGATTCCTGGCTGTATAACTCGGGGTACCCGCCTTTATAGATAAGAGCATCCGTTTGTTGATCGGTGTTTATTTCCGAAATGCTTAATGGTAACAGGAATAAATAACCCACTCTTCCGGCAAGGCTTTGTGAAATATTATTTTGCAAAAGAAGGTTGTTTGATCCGGTCAGGACAAACATTCCCTGCTTGTTGCGTTCATCGAGGATTTGCTGCAAATATGAAAAAATCTCGGGCGTACGCTGAATTTCATCAAGGATTGCTCCATCCGGATAATTAGACAAAAATCCTCGTGGGTCTTCAATTGCATATCTTCTTAAATCAGGGTTTTCAAGATTGACATAAGGTTTTTCAGGAAACACATTGCGTACAAGTGTTGTTTTGCCCGACTGACGGGGACCTGTAACTGCAACTGCTTTAAATTGTGCGGCCAGTTTTAATAATTCGGAACCTGCAATTCTTGGAATCATTTTTACAATTTTGGAATCAGATTCCAAAATTGTAAAAAATAATCAAAATTATTGCAGATAATTCTGATTTTTTTGATATGCCTCATAACAAACGATAGCAATATAATCCCAAACCGGCGATTTACCTTTCTGTTCAGGAAGCAGGATTCCATCACCCGCTTTTTGGATGGAATTCATCAGGCTATCCGATTGTAAATAAAATATCCGAGCTACTTAAAACTACACTTAACCTGTTGTTTATGAAGTAATAATGTTGTAATTTTATTTGTCTGAATAATTGCAAATAAGCAATACAATTTCACAGATGCCAAGGGAGTTTATACAAAAGCTTACCAATCTTGTTTTAGCCAACCGGGCAAACGAGACATTTGGCCCCGACGATTTGGCCAGGGAAGCTGGTATGAGTCACACCCACCTTAACCGGAAATTAAAATCCTTCACCAATCAAAACGCCAGTCAGTTTATCCGCGAAATCAGGCTAAGAAAGGCCAAAGAATTATTGGCAAACAAAGATTTGACCATTGCTGAAATTTCCTACCGTGTTGGTTTTAGCAGCCCGGCTTATTTTAACCGCTGCTTTCACGAATATTTTGGCCATGCACCCGGCGAACTGAGAAACCATGAACCCGACAGTGTACCGGAAGAACCACTTCCCAAAAAACTTCAACACTCCAAAGCCTTGATTGGCAGTATAATCGGATTGGTCGTCCTGGTTACTTTTTCATTTTTCCTGATCCGGAAAATTCAATATTCAAAAGAAAAAACAATTGCTGTAATACCTTTTATTAACGATAGTCCCGATTCCACGAACGTTTATTTCATCAATGGGCTGATTGAAACCATCACCGATAAATTGTCTCAAATCAGCGATTTAAAGGTGACTTCCCGTACTTCTGCCGAACGGTACCGGAATAATAATACCAAATCTATTCCCCAAATTTCCCGTGAACTCAAAGTCAGGTATATTCTTGAAGGCAGCAGCCAGAAAATTGGCGACTCGGTATTGGTTTCGGTACAACTTATCGATGCCAGTATAGACAAGCATATCCTCTCGCAGCAATTTATCGTCAAGTACGAGAACGTTTTAAACCTTTACAACGAAATCGCCTTCAATGTTGCTTCAAAGATAAAAGCTCTGGTTACCCCTAAAGAAAAACAGCTCATCCGGGAAACGCCGACTATAAACTAAAATGCATATAATTTTTATCAACGGGGAAAAGATCAATTTGATAATTATAACGATCCAAAGTCGCTGGAAAACGCCCGGCGTCTTTTTAAAAAGGCTTTGCAACTTGATTCCACTTTTGCACTGGCATATTCAGGTTTGGCAGGGGTTTACTTATGGAAAAACTACTGGAAAACTTTCCTTACCGCGAATTTTATGGACTCGGTCTTAATCCTTACCAACAAAGCGCTAGCTTATGACGATCAATGCGCGGAAGCCTATTATTTCAGGGGAAGAAGATTTTATGAGCTTGGTAAGTTACCCGAGTGTTTAAAAGAATTTGACAAAGCCTTAAAACTGAACCCTGACTACTGGAAAATATATAATCACCGAAGTTATGTCAGGCAGGGAGGATCCAGAGATTTCGCAGGGGCAATCAGCGATATGAATGAGGCCATCAAGCTTTCCAGTGTTGAGATGTTACCCAATTTGCTGACCGATTTGGGAATGGCGTATATCAGCATCGGGTTCCCGGAAAAAGTAAAACAATACTGGCAGCAATCGTTGGAATTGTTTGGAGATTCATCAGTCTATTTGTACTGGATGATGGAGGCAGCCTATTGTGAGGGAAACTATGAAAAGGCCTATCGTACGGCGAAAAGAGCGTATAAATTAGATTCAATCCGGGTAAAAATATCAATGCCTTATTATTGCCTGATGACTGGTCGCATAAAAGAAGCTGGTCCTTACCTTGAGAGTGCGGCTAAATGGATGAAAATGTCAGGTGAAAATTATCCGGGAGCCTCGCAAGGAATCGGTTATTATTATTGGATGACAGGCAAAAAGAAGGAAGCGGAATACTTCTTTAACCGTGAAATTGAGCTCGAACTTGAAAGCATCAGGCTTGGCAGGTCGATTACCATTAACAGACAGGCCCAGTTAAATTTGGCTAAAACCTATGCCTTTTTAGGCGACAGGGAAAAGGCATACCGGTATTTGGATGAAGTCAATAAAAATAAATCGTTCAGTTTGTGGGAGGTAAACGAATTCAAAGACATTCCGTTTTTTAACTCTATCCGTTCTGAGCCCCGGTTTCAGAAGATATTAAAAGAAGTGGAAGCCAAATACCAGGCCGAACACGAACGGGTACGGAAATGGATGGTGAGCCAGGGAGAGTCCTGATTCCGTGAAATTTTAAATGATTATCCGGAATGAGGGCTAAATAATCTTTAACTTGAAAAGTTGAAATTTTCATAACCGCACGGTCAGCGACCTGCGGAAAAACGTGCAGGAACCAATACCTGCCTGAAAGGCAGGACAATAATAGAAAGATGAGTTACACACGTCTTTTGTATCATATTGTATTTTCTGAAAGATTGATTTTGTCCTGCCTTTCAGGCAGTGGTTACGTTTGGTTCAATGTCCTTAGGTCAACGACCTAAGGTTACGAAAATAAAACACCTTCGGTGTTAGGTCATTAAACTGACAATCATTTAACTTAAATGCCCGGCCTTATCTAACCGCCAACTTCATTTTTCCGTATAAATTCCAGCATGTTCAAATTCTGCAACAATTGGTCAGATTTTACAATCATCTGTATATTAGTTGCTATGCCTTGCCTGACTTTTTGTTGAACTTTATATAGGTTTTAAATCCAAAAATTCAACTACTATGAACACAATTTACTTTACCGCAATTTTGGCAACAATCCTGTTCTTCTGTAACAATGTACCCGTCGCCCAAACTGTACAAACCAGTTCACCTGAAAAAGTGGAATACTACAAGGTGAGTGAAGTGCGAATTTACATCAATTCCCAATCGGATATCATGGAACTGCGAAAGCAGGGTCTGGGATTTGAAAACATGAAACTGAACGACAAATCATTTGATGTGATGCTTGACGGTTACCAGTTGAATATCCTGAAAAACTCCGGCTACAAATATGAAATACTGATTGATGATGTAACCAAAGACTACCTCGAACGGACAAAGGAATCGGGGGAAATGCTGAAAATAAAAAAGGCCACGAAAACTTCCGGATTTGGTTTGGGAAGCATGGGCGGGTTTTATACGTTCAATGAAGTGGTGGCACAACTGGATGTCATGCGAAGCAAGTATCCGAACCTGATAACTGCTAAGTATTCGATCGGCAAATCCATTGAAGGGCGAACGATTTGGGCGGTAAAAATCTCGGATAATCCCGACATCAAAGAAAATGAACCAGAAGTTTTCTACAATGCACTAACTCATGCACGGGAACAGCAGGGGATGATGGCATTGCTTTATTTTATGTATAATCTTCTTGAAAATTACGGTATCGATCCTGAAGTCACTTACCTGGTTAATAACCGTGAGATCTATTTTGTGCCTGTAGTTAATCCAGATGGTCATGTTTGCAATGAACAAATAAGTCCAAATGGTGGTGGTATGTGGAAAAAAAATCGAAGAAATAATGGAGGAGGAATATTTGGTGTAAATCTGAACCGCAATTTTGGTTACAAATGGGGTTCTGATAATTCTGGTTCTGTATCAAATCCAGAAGATATTAATTACATAGGAACTGGCCCATTTTCTGAACCAGAAACACAGGCTATTAGAGAGTTTTGTATAGCTCATCATTTTTCCATTTCCAATTCATTTCATTGTCCATCATATTGTGTATTTCCTCCTTGGGCATATAATCTCAAACAATCTCCGGATTCAACAACCTTTAATTCCCTTATTAAATTAGCAACGGCTGTTAATGGTTATCGCAATGGAATATACATTCTTCCTCCTGAGAATTTTGCGGTCAATGGCGATGTAGGTGATTGGATGTATGGCGAAACTTCTGAAAAGAACCGTATTTTTGGGGTGGTTACTGAAGCATCTAATAATAATGATGGATATTGGCCAAAGCCTGAAAGAATTCTTCCTTTGGCTAAAGAACATCTTTATTCAAACCTGGTTTATGCCTGGGGGCCGGGAATCATAGAGAATCCACCGTTTATTTCTGATGGAAAAATAAACGTTTCCTATTTAAATCCAAAGTCAGATTCGCTGAAGTTTAGCGCCATTGAGCAAAATCCGGAGAATCATGCCAGCAAAGTTTACGCGCAAGTCCTTAATTCAAAAGATAGTATCGTTAATGAAACCCTGCTTATCCAAACAGATTCAACTTTTAGTGGAAATTTGAAACTAAACTCACTGGCTGAGAATTTTTATAAGGTTCGTTACAGGCAAAGCGGAACCGATATCCCATCAAATTTATATTACTCCGATGCGGGCAAGTTTAGATTTACCACTGCAGGGCCGGTTGTACTGGATAGTTTACCATGCACCCGAAAACTAACTACCAGTTTCACGTTTCAACCCTACCTGAAAAATGGGGGGAAAACCAAGCAAATCAATAACATCACTTATAGTATTTCAAGCAACGATGCCTGGGTAAAATCAATTAGTCCTTCCCAGATAACAAGCTCGTATCTTTTGCCGGGGCAAATAAGAAGAACGCCAACTTTTACTGTAACCTGCGAAACAGCCACCTTCCCAAAATATTTCAATCTAAAATTTAGTATTTCAGCCGATGGCTTTGCTTATTGGGTGAAGGACACAACCGTTTTTGTTATTCCCTCTGCAATTGAACCGGAGAGATCACTTCCAACGGCCAATTGCCTGGAGCAAAACTATCCCAATCCGTTTAATTCAAGCACAACAATTAGCTGGCAATTGGCTCGTAGCTCGCGGGCAACACTAAAAGTTTTTGATCTGATGGGCAGGGAAGTCGCGATTCCTGTTGATGAACAAAGCCCAGCCGGGAAATACGAGACTGAGTTCAATGCGGCTACACTGCCAAAGGGAGTTTATTTCTATCAGTTGAAAGCCGGTGAGTTTATGCAGACAAGAAAAATGATTTTGATGGAATAGGTTCAATTAAACGATTCATAACAGCAAAATGAAAACACTAACTTTAATCTTATGCTTAACCCTCGTTTCTGGTTTTGCTTTTTCGCAATGGGTTGAGCAAAACCATTCCAATAATTATCATTTAAAATCAGTTTGCTTTACCGATGAAAACACAGGTTATGCGGTTGGAATGAATGACCTGAATTCTACAGGAATTATCTTAAAAACTATTGATGGTGGTACAACCTGGACAACTTTACTGCGCAAAACTATTTGGTTTGAATCTGTTTTCTTTACCGATTCCAATACCGGGTATGCCGTAGGTAATGAAATGGTGGGTCATTCGTGCGGAATTATTTTAAAAACAATTGATGGAGGTAAAACCTGGGAATCTTTTTCGAGTGAATCAGGTTATTTGAGTTCAGTTTTCTTTACTGATGCAAATACAGGCTATGTTGGTGCAGGTAATGCCATCCTAAAAACCACCAATGGCGGAGAATTTCCTACCGTTGTTAAAAATGTTACACAGGAATCAACCTTTACTGTTTACCCCAACCCCGCAACCAATAAAATCAGCATTGAAAACAAAAGCAACCAGCAGGGAAAAACCACCTTATGTATTTTCAATATGAATGGAGCAGTCCTGCAACAGGATAAATTCCAAAGCCAGAACCTGATTGAGATGGATGTAAGTGCAATTTCAAAAGGCATTTACCTGCTGCAAATACAGACAAACAAGGGAATTGAGACTAAAAAGCTGGTGGTGCAGTAATAAATTGAATAAAGGGATTCCATCCTTAATTTGAGGGATGGAATCCCTTTATCAGTTTTAGATCTTATACATCTCACTGGCGCGCACCAATTCCATTTTGTGTTTCTGAAGGACTTCGTTGCACTTTTGAATGTTATCGGGTTTCAGCACGATATTGGCTGACTAATTTGTGATTTTCTGATTCAGTTCATCCAAAAAATTATGAACCAATGGAATCATGGGTAGTACATCTTCTTCAGCCAGATTGAATAAATCGTCGTAATCGCCTGTCTGCCTGAGTTCGAAAAGTTTTGAATACAGTTTTCCGGAATCTTTTGAGATCATGCCAGTCCGGATGAAATGCAATCCAAACAAATGAATAACCCCACTATGAGTCTGTGCTGAATAATTATGCTGTATCAACATGGCGCTTGTCATGTAAAAACAGGAATAATAAAGTCTGTTGGCTACTGCATTCCAGTAATTTAGAGTAGATATGCCTTCTGCTTCGGCTAAAGTATCCACTGCTTTTTGTATCCGGAAAGATACAATTGCATCCCGTTCGTCAGTTGTCAGGCTCATAATAAGATGCCCTCTTTTTCAACGTTTTTATAAAAAGGAGTAAAACTTCGCTTCTGCCATTCCGTCCGGGTATATAGCTTAGCGGAAAAATGTTCACCTTCATTCCATCCAAGTTCATAGATTGGATAGGAAATTGCATCAAAATCAGAAGGTTCGATTTTCAGTTTATCTAAAATGACCAAAATATCCCAATCCGAATCAGGACGTGCATCACCTCTGGCTTGCGATCCATAGAGTATTATCCGCGCATCAGGAGTAATCCCTTTTAAAGTTTGTTTGATTGCTGTCAGGATTTCTTCTCTTGATTTCATTACGAATTGATATTTTCTACGAATATACTGAAAAATCGATTAAATCTTATACATCTCACTTGCACTCACCAGCTCCAGTTTATGTGCCTGAAGTACTTCAATGCACTTTTCAATGTTGTCGGGTTTAAGCACGATGTAAGCCGATTTGTTGTCCATGGAGTAGGCATATAAATATTCTATAAATACGCTTTCGCCTGAAAGAATATCCAGTGCACGAGCCAATGCACCCGGCTCATTCGGACTATTCAGGCAGATTACATCCGTCAAACTGGCCGAAAATTCAGAGTCTTTAAGGATTGAAGCAGCTTTTTCGGGTTCTGAAACGATCATGCGCAGAATACCGAACTCAGAAGTATCGGCTAAAGTCATGGCCGAAATGTTTATGCCTGAATTTCCCAGAAGTTGAGAAACTTCATTCAGGCGTCCGGTTAAATTTTCGAGAAATACGGTGAGTTGTTTGATAATCATGATGATTTCCTCCTACAATTTACGGTTGTCAATGACACGCTTTGCTTTGCCTGCGGTGCGTTCGATGGTTTTTGGTTCAACCAGCTTCACATCCACCGAGATCCCAAGCGTACTCTGAAGTTTGTGGGTGATTTTTTTGCGTAACGCTTCCAGTACCCGGATTTCGTCGGAAAAGAACTGTTCCTGTACCTCGACCATCAGTTTCAGCGTGTCTAAGTTTCCTTCCCTTTCAACAATAAGCAGATAATGAGGAGCGGTTTCGCTCATTTCGAGGAGCACACTTTCAATCTGCGATGGGAATACGTTCACGCCGCGGATGATGAGCATATCGTCGCTGCGTCCTTTGCATTTTTCCATCCGGACCAAAGTCCGGCCACAGGCACATTTTTCGTAATTCAAACGGGTAAGGTCGCGGGTACGGTAGCGAATCAGTGGAATTCCTTCCTTGGTAATGGTGGTGAAAACCAACTCGCCGATTTCTCCGGCAGGCAGCGGTTGCAGCGTTTCAGGATCAATAATTTCAGGAATAAAATGGTCTTCGTTGATGTGCATCCCAGCCTGGTGCTCGCACTCGCACGAAACTCCTGGCCCGATGATTTCACTCAATCCATAAATATCGATGGCTTTGACGCCCAGTTTGGCTTCAATTTCTTTGCGCATATTTTCGGTCCAGGGTTCAGCTCCGAAAATCCCTACACGCAATTTCAGGTTTTCCTTTTTAATTCCGGCAGCTTCCATTTCTTCCGCCAGAAACAGGGAATACGATGGGGTGCAGGCAATTACGGTTGTGCCAAAATCTTCCATCAATTGAAGCTGTTTTTCGGTATTTCCTCCTGAAATTGGGATTACCGAAGCGCCCAGATTTTCGCAACCGTAATGCAAACCCAAACCTCCGGTAAAAAGTCCGTATCCATAAGCCACCTGAACCATGTCTTCCCGGTGAACACCAGCCATACAAAGTGATCGTGTCACCACTTCCGACCAGCTATTCAGGTCTTTTCGTGTATAACCCACGACTGTTGGTTTCCCCGTTGTTCCTGAAGAGGCGTGAATCCGAACGATTTCGCTCATCGGTACGGTAAACATTCCGAAGGGATAATTGTCGCGCAAATCGGTTTTCAGGGTAAATGGAAGTTTGCTTAAGTCGTCGACCGATTGGATGTTGTCGGGAACCAGTCCGGCTTCCTGCATTTTTTGGCGATAGCTGGGAACATTGTGGTAAATCCGTTTGACGGTATCTTTCAGTCGTTCGGTTTGTACCGCGCGCATTTCGTCGCGGCTCGCACATTCTATCTTTTCGTTCCAGATCATGATGTTGGTTGTTTTAAAATGAATACATCATCATTAATTGAACCCGGTGATTGGTAGCATCAACGCCACTGGCATAGAGTCCGTTGCTGATATTAATGTTTCCAATCCCATATTTGGCCGAAGTTAATTCATATTCCAGAACCAGCCTGACTTTTGAAACATTTATTGCGAAACTCGGGGCAATCCGGTAAACTGAAGCTACTGTTGGAACCAACCCTGGTGTAATAGCTACCGGCGCTGCGGCAGTTCCAAAATTGTAGATTGCTTCGTTGGTTCCGAGATTTTTCATGTACCCCGCAAATATTCCGAACTGGTATTTTTGTCCGTAGACCGCATTGATGAAACTGGTTAAGGAGTTATATGGAGTATACGTCATTCTTCCGGTCTCCTGAGTCAGGGTTTTCACGGCAAAACCGCCGGGAATATTGAGTGCAGTCATATTTTGCCCCAAAACGGCTTTGGCCCGGATCACAAACTTCTTTTGGGCATATTGGGTATATCCTACGAACGAAAATGACTGGACCGTTTCGTTGGTGACAAACTTCTTGGTGTCTTTGCCCGGCACTATTTCAACAGTGTAAAGCGTTGGTCTAATGTATTTAAGGCTGGCTCCGGCGCCTGCTGTAAAACCACCATTATTCATTTCAATGGCAGCTACCATTTCCGGAATTCCGGCATTTCGGCTGAAACATTCACTTTTATCGGCGTATATCATAGCCCGGGGGTACATCGAATCGATTTTGGAAAACCCATACGATTTATACTGAAACTCGGAAACCATTGCTGCCGTCAGGATTAATTTTGGATTTGGCCGGTAATCGTACCGGATTTGCGGACTCCGGTTGAACGGCTGAAACGGGCATCCGGTATTCAGGCCGCCAACCGTAGGAAATACTTTTCCACCCCAGAATGGATGCCAGGTCTGACCTACCAGCAACGATGACTTCCTCCAGACAAAATCGGCATGAGCCTGCCTGACCCGGAGCATGGCCGGATTATTCGCCAGGTCGCCCGCAAAATCGGCTTCGATGTTGGCCGAAGTTTTGGCTTTGAAAATATCCGGACCAATAACCCTGATTCCCAGACGCGAAGCCATGGATGAAAAGTTGTAGGTTGGGGTCTGATTGATATGCTGACCGTTGGCATCAACACCGGCGTACAGCGGAACGATAAAAAATTGCTCATTGGCAGCGTTCAGGCCTTTATAGGTGTCCGAAAATGCCTCGAAGCGAACAAATCCATAGAATTCGACACTGGTTTCTTTAGGTTTAACTTCCTGACTGAATGCAACTCCGGAAATTAGAAGGAGGGAGATGGCGAAAAGTTTCTTCATACGAAATAATGGTTGTGCAGGCATCGGTTGGTAAACAACTCAAGACCAGGAGACATCCATCTTTTTTAAAGGACGTCGGGCACTTTTTGGTTTTTATTAAATACAAAAATTTGGGAATTCAGGCAATTGGAACATTCAGGTTGAAATTTGCCCGAAGTAAATTGATTGTTAATTCAATACAGAAATCCTGAAATCAAGGTCAAAAATAAAGGATTAATCTAAAACTGCCAAGCTCCGGATTTTGCAGATGAAAGAGATTTGAGCCATTGACATGGATTTTGAAAGCTGAAACACATAAGAATGAAGCAATTAGCCACAATTGAAGTCGTTCAGTGAAAAAAGCAAAAGATATTAATTTAGATTCAGTTAAAATAGAAGGAAAGTACCCGGAAAATTTGAAAATTCCGGGCAACGACTTATGAGACAGGAAAACCCGAAAGCCGAAAAATCCTTGCACTACGCTTCAGATCGTATGGTGGGTTTGCCCGAAATAATGGCTGAAAACCACAAATAAAATCAAATCATTCCTAATTATTTGTGCATTAGTCGAATAAAATATTTGAAAAAAGAGTCCCGTCCGATAATTTATTTGATCAAACGTATTTTGAATTAAAATATAACTACTTTTGGTGGACATTTATCCATTATTTAAACAGTTATTTATGAACATTTTTGTTGGAAGCCTTCCCTTTAAAATTGAGGAAAGCGAATTACAGGAAATTTTTGAAGAGTACGGAGAAGTAACATCCGTAAAAATTATTACAGACCGGGCTACTGGAAGATCAAAAGGCTTTGGTTTTGTTGAAATGACGAATGACGAAGAAGCTAAAAAGGCAATTGAAGAATTGAACAATGCTGAGATTGAAGGCCGCACAATTGTTGTAAATAAAGCTGAAGAGAAAAAAGAAGGAAGTCGCCCAGGTGGTGGTGGTGGATTTCGTGGTGGCAACTCTGGCGGAGGTTTCCGTGGAGGTAATTCAGGTGGCGGAGGCGGTGGTTTCCGTGGTGGTTCTGGCGGCGGTGGTGGTTTCCGTGGTGGCAGCGCAGGCGGCTCTGGCGGTGGCTTCAACAAAGGCGGCGGTGGCTTCAACAAAGGTGGAAGCGCTGGCGGCAACAGAAGATCTGAATACTAGACTATTTCCTGTTTTGATGAGCTATTTGTATAGAAATTAACTGGTTTAATTCTATAACTACATAAAGGCTAATAAATGGAGGTGTTTCGCCAAAATTTGTTAGCCTTCTTTTCTGTAAAGAAGCCCCTCTCCAACATCTCTCCAAAAGTGAGAGGCCATGGTTGTATAAGTTCAGAAAGTTTTACATTCAGAATAGGATATTGAAAATGGCAAAATAAGAACTTCGAATAATGACTTTTCAAGCCCCCTCTATTGGAGGAGTTTCGGGAAGACTTTATTTTTCAATCCTGATCCGGACATCGACTGCAACCAGATTGTCGCCGTCGCCCATCAACGGATTGATGTCCATTTCCTTGATTTCAACAGCAAAGCGCAGCAGGGTAGAAAGTCGCACGATAATCTCTGCAAACTTTCGCTCGTTTACTCCTTTTTTGCCCCGGTAACCTTTAATGATCTGGTAAGATTTCAGGTTTTTAATCATCGAAGCCGCCTCGCACAAGGTAAGGGGGGCGAGGCCCGAAGTGACATCTTTCAGCACTTCAACAAAAATTCCTCCCAAACCACAAAGAATCACATGTCCAAACCGGTCTTCGTATTTGGCGCCCAGAAAAAGTTCAATTCCTGAAGCCATTTCGGCCATCAGAACCGCCGTGGTATCTTTTATCCGGATTAATCTCGTGAATTCCCGTTGAACCGTTTTGATATCCTGAACATTCAGAACAACCCCGTTGACCTCCGTTTTGTGAACCGGGCCAACCACTTTCATCACAAGCGGAAATCCCAATTTTTTGGCTGTTTCAATAGCCTCTTCTTCGGTGGTTACCGTAATTTCCTGAACCATCGGAATACCGGTGGCAACAAAAAGTCGGTGGATAGTTTCGGGAGACAGGTAGGCATCGTTGGCGCCATCAATGATTCTGCGGATTTCGGCTACATCAATGTTATCCAGGAACAATCGTTCGCCAGATGGTTTGGCGGTATTCAAAATGGACGTCAGGGCTTTCCCAAGTAAAACCTCGTCCGGAAAGTTTACATTTCCCTGCGAAATAAAGTGGGCAACTTCGTCTTTGACATTGATCACGGAAGGCAATATCGGGAAAATTGGTTTTCTACAGGTTTGCATTTTTTCGTTCAGTAGTTGATAAACATCCGTCACCGGAGATAATCCGGGAGAACCAAAGATGACCGCCATACCGTCAATTTCCTCAAATTCATTTTCACAGGCGTCAATAATTGCTGCTAGCTGTTCGGCATTTCCGGTCGCAAGAAAATCAATGGGATTTTCAACTGATGAGCCCGCGAAAAGTTTGCTTTTCAACCTCTGCTTGGCTTCCGAATCGGGTATGTGCGGAATATGCAATCCGCCGCTTTCCAACGCGTCGGTCAACATCACGGCCGGACCACCGGCATGGGTGATAATGGCCAGTCGCTTACCTTTCATGGGTTTGCAGTGAAAAACATTGGCAACGGTGGTCAGTTCTTCACGGCCAAAACAGCGAACAATTCCTGCTTTGCGAAACAGCGCTTCCACCGCCAGATCCGAATTGGCCATGGCACCGGTATGAGAAGATGCCGCCCGGCTTCCGGCCTGACTGCTTCCGGCTTTAATTGCCGCTATTTTACAGCCTTTCCGGATGAGCGATGAAGCATGTTTCAGCAATTTATCCGGACTTTTAATGCTTTCAATGTAGAGCAATTTGACTCTTGTACTGGTTTCAGGATTGAAAACGTCGTCCATGAATTCCAGAATTTCTTCCACCCCATTTTGAGCCGAATTACCCACCGAAAATACGCTGGCAAAATGCAAGCCTTTGGGAATTCCTGACTCCATGATGAAAACTGCCGTTGCTCCTGAACTGGAAACCAGGTCGCAGCTCATTTGCACCAGTTTTGGAATCGGTGTGGTAAACACGCTGGTGTGCGCATAAGTAATGATTCCGATGCAGTTTGGGCCGATCAGGCAGCCATTGTTGGCTTCAATTATTTTGACGATCTTTTGTTCCAGGATCCGGCCTTCTTCACTTTCCTCGCTGAATCCGGCTGAAATGATGATAAACCCTTTGGTTCCTTTCTGAGTTGCCAGGATTTCGACTACATCAAGACAGGCCGCAGCAGGAATGGCCAAAACAGCCATTTCAACCTGAGGCAGATCGCTTACTGACGGAAATGATTTTTTCCCCTGAACCATTTCGGAACCTGGATTTACAACCCACAATTCGCCGGCATAATGATTGTCAATCAGGTTTTTTAGCAGTTTGCCTCCTGGTTTCGAAATGTTGTTCGAAGCTCCTACAACCACTATACTTTTAGGTGCAATCAGTTCTTTTGTTATCATCATCAGCGTTTAAGTTCAAAGGCAAAGTTAACGAAAGGGATTTGTGCAGGAACTGACTTTTTGCTGCATTTCTTTGCGGTTCTCTGTCTTCAAAAATCAGTATGTTTGTGAAAGCCTTTCCAATTAATACTATTTGATGTGCCCAATCATTCAGATCAAAAAATTGTGGTAGTTTGTGATTTCTCGGAAACGATGAAAGACGTTGTAGTCCATGGGGTTCGAATGGCCGATATCCTGAAAAAGGAGTTGTGTTTGGTGGCCTTTTGGAAAAACATAAGCCAGAAGAATAACATTCAGGATCGATTGATGCTGACTTCCAAAAAATTGAAATCCAATCTTCCTGATCGGCCAATCTCGTGTCTGCTGCTTCAAAGTTCTCTGCGAAATAACATGGCAAAACTGGCCGACGAATACGAAGCAGTTTTGATCATGATGCATCAGTCAAAAGTACAATCTGGGTTAAAGGCTTTTCGCGAAAGCACTATTGCCTTTTTGTTCGTAAATGGAAGTTTGCCCGAGTTCCTGCAGTATAAAAATGTGCTTTTACCAGTTGATTGCCGGAAAGCATCGAAGGAAGCGGCATTGTGGCCTTCCTATTTAGGCCGGTTTAACCAATCGGTGGTTCATTTGATTTATGCGAAAGAAAGCGATCCGGATCAGTTTCGGATCTTAAAAAACAACCTCGATTTTATCCAGAAATTCTTTTCAAACCTGAATGTCAGGCATCGTTTGATCGCCGGAAGATCAGGCAGTTGGGGAATTTTTAACGAAACGTTGACACATGCGACTGATTGGAAAGGAGATGTGATGACTTTTGCCGGGAGCACTTATATTTCGCTGATCGATTTGATTATCGGGCTTCCGGAAAAAAAGATCGTCCGGAAAGCCGGGAATTTGCCCATTCTGATTATCAACCCGCGAAAGGACGTTTGTATTTTGTGCGATTAAGACCGTAAACTATTGGTTCAATTCAGATGAAGTGTGAAATCCGGAGGCTATGATTGTTTGTTCGACATTGTTTTTATTGACGACCGTCGCATCAATCAAAATAGATTTGACCAGTGATTTTCCATTGCTTTCACTGGTGAATTTCATGGTCAGGGGTTTTTCCAGCGCAAGAGAAACCGCTAGCTCTGCGGTCGACAGCGCCATTTCCTTGAGCGGTTTCAATATGGTGCAAGTTTGGGTGCCATTCATGATGGCTTTTACATTTCCGATTTCAGCGTCCTGTCCGGCCACCATGACCTTACCCGCCCGCCCCCGCTTTTTCAGCACTTCCATAACACCGCTGGCGATGTTGTCGTTCCCTGCAATGATTGCCGTTACCGAATCCGTGTTTTGATCCAGAATCGTATTTGTATGCAACACTCCTTCAGCCGAACTCCAATCTGAAGTAAACTCGCTGTAGACCACCTGAATGTCGCCTTTTTCCATAAAGGGTTGCAGTATATTCATTTGTCCCAGGAAAAGCCTCATGGAATTGTTGTCGTATTTTGAACCGCAAATGAGCGCATATTTCCCTTTGGGTCTGAGCGATGTCAGATAGCCGGCCTGAAGTTCGCCGATTTTTGTACTGTTTGCCGAAACGTAATAATCCAGTTTGCAGCCATTAATCAAACGGTCGTAGGCAATCACCTTGACCCCTGACTGATGGGCCATTTCAACTATTTTTGCTGCAGCGTCCTGGTTGATCGGCACCACAATCAATACAGCAGCTCCGTTTTTTAGCATGGTTTGTGCCTGCGAAATTTGTTTGTTCTGATCATTATCAGCGACCTCCAGCATCACCTTGGCACCCAGTTTGGTCAGGTCTTCAACCAGATAATTCTTGTCTTTGGTCCAGCGTTCATTTTCATAGCTGTGTATCAGGATGCCGACTTTTGGATTCTTTGGTTTGCAGCCAGTCATCAGGTTCAGGCTGCCAATCAGGATCATAACAAAAATGAAAACTGGACTCTTCATAGTATGGTCTTTTAAAATTTTTTATGCGCTTAATATACGATTTATCTTTCAGAATTACCAATGAATTGGTTTCTTTCCGTTTTCGGCCAAATATGCGTTGGCCCGCGAAAACTGATGGTTCCCGAAAAATCCACGGCTGGCCGATAATGGTGAAGGATGGACTGATTTTAACAGCAAATGTTTGCCAGCGTCGATAAATTCACCTTTGCTGATGGCATAATTGCCCCAAAGAATAAAAACCACATTTTCAAGTTTGTTGGCTACCAGATGAATTACCGTGTCGGTAAATTGCTCCCAACCTTTTTTCTGGTGCGATGCGGCCTGATGGGCTCGCACTGTGAGCGTGGCATTTAACAGCAACACACCTTGCCGGGCCCAGCGCTCCAAATTTCCGCTGGCTGGAATTGGGGTACCAATATCGGACTGAATTTCCTTAAAAATATTCTTCAGGCTGGGTGGAAAATCCACCCCGTCGTTCACCGAAAAACAAAGTCCGTGAGCCTGTCCCGGGTTGTGATAAGGATCTTGTCCCAGAATTACCACCTTTACCCGATCAAACGGACATTGATCAAACGCATTGAAAATCAATCGGGCTGGCGGAAAGATGGACTGACTGGCATATTCCGACCGCACAAATTCGGTCAATTGTTTGAAATAGGTTTTTTCAAATTCATCCTGAAGCTGTTTTTTCCAGCTTTCTTCGATCTTTACGTCCATGGGTTATCCTGAATTTTAGTAAAGCAAAGTAGAAAATATTTTCTGTATTTTTAATCAAAATTTTTACCATGGATATTCTATTCCTTTTTGTCGGCGCCGGACTTGGCTTTCTGGTTGCATTACTAGTCCTGAAATCGAAACTTCAGAAGCAAAACGCGGATTTTGAATTGGAGAAACGGTCTGCTGATCAGGTTTTTGTTCAGCAAAAGTTTGAGTTGGAAAAGGAAAAGTCTTTGTTTGAAGATCGCAATCAGGCTTTGGCGAAAGAAAGAGAAGAGTTGCTTGAGCAAATTCGGGGTTTGCGTTCTGAGAACAATGCTCAAAGTCAGCAACTGGCGAGGGCCTGGGCAGATTTCGGTAACCTTCAGGAAAAGTTGGAATCCCAGAAAAAGGAGATGGAAAACCTTCAGCAAAAATTTACCACGGAATTTGAAAATATTGCCAGCAAAATCCTGAAACAGAACACCACCGATTTTTCGTTGGCCAACCAAAAGAATATTACCGAATTGCTTTCACCACTCAAAGAAAAGATTCAGGTTTTCGAGAAGAAGGTAGAAGACACCTACGAAAAAGGACTGAAAGATCAGGTAGACCTGAAAGCTGAACTTAAAAAGCTGCACGATTTGAACATGAAAATCAGCGACGAAGCCAATAGTCTTACCAAGGCTCTGAAAGGGGACGTAAAAAAACAGGGTAATTGGGGCGAAGTAATTTTGGAGCGCATCCTGGAAAGGTCGGGTCTCACCGAAGGCCGTGAATACCGGAAGCAGGAAAGTGTTCTGTCGGAAAGCGGCCAGCGATTTCAGCCCGATGTGGTAATTCACCTGCCCGATCAGAAACACATTGTGGTCGATTCGAAAGTTTCGCTGGTGGCCTATGAGCGTCTGGTGAATTCTGATAGTGAGCAAGCGCGGGCAGGCTTTGTGAAGGAGCATTTGCAAAGTGTCCGGAGTCACATAAAAATTCTGAGTGAAAAGCATTATCAACATTCACAAGGATTCAACAGTCCAGATTTTGTGCTGCTGTTTGTTCCGATCGAATCCTCTTTCAGCATTGCCGTTCAGGAAGATGCGGATTTGTTTTCGTATGCCTGGGACAATAAGGTGGTGATTGTGAGTCCGTCGACTTTGCTGGCCACACTCCGGACGATTGCATCCCTTTGGCAGCAGGAGAACCAAACCCGCAATGCACTTGAGATTGCCCGGCAAAGCGGTGCGTTGTATGACAAATTTGTTTCTTTTATTGCTGATATGGAGTCGATTGGGAAAGGTTTGGAAAGCACCCGCAAAATATATGATCAGGCATCGAACAAATTATACTCCGGAAGCGGGAACCTGGTTAAACGGGCAGAAACAATCCGGAAACTTGGTGCAAAAACGACCAAGGAATTGCCACAGGGCTTGATTGGTGAGGAAATTTAGTCATTGATGGTCATTAAGTCATTCATTGTAAAAGTCTTTGTTAAGAATGAATGACGATTTATTGACCATTTAATGGCAATCAATGGCTAAAGTTTTTATTTTTTTTGAGTTGCTGAATATACTAATGTACGACTATTCTTCCCGATATACGGGTTCCCGGCCATCTTCGCAAACTACGATCGGAACAATCCAAACTACAGGATTACCATTTCCTTCTCCGCCTTCTGATTCGCGTTTGGCGATCTCTGACCCAAAAAATACGGCAATGTGGTCGTGAGGGATATTTTCATCGTCCTCGTTACCTACCACCACGGCATTAATCCCGTCGATGCGTACAAAATCGCCTTTAAAAAATGGTAATTCATTCATGAAATTAATTTTTGTAGGATTTGGTATACTTGAGTCTCAGAATATCAGTCTTTCAGGTAGATCGAATCAGGATTTTTTCGGTTATCCCAAATGGTTATTATTTCAATCTGTTCAGTCCCGATTTTATAGAAAATACTGTATTCGCCATCGATTAAATTCCTGACGTTTTGGAAATCAGTAGCAGTGCCAATTTCAGCATATTTCACCAGCAGTCGAACTGATTTGCGAAGGGTAGAATTAAGTTTTTTACTGTAAACTTTGGTGCCGTTTCGTTTGTGATAGAATTCAAGGATCGCAAACAGATCAGATTTTGCTTTTTGTGACCAGATTATTTTTCTTTTAACCATTGGTCGATCTCCTTTTCAACCTGAGAGTTGGTAACAAATTCTCCACCAGCAATTTGGGCGACACCTTCCTCGATGCTTTTTTGTTCTTCAGGAGTTAACTTATAAATAGTTGATTTTGATTTTGTCTCAACAATTGTATTTATGGCAGCTAAAAATGATTTGTCATTAATCCCTGCAATCCGATGAATCAAAATGTTTTTTAAATCAACTGTGGTCATAATCGATTCCTTAACTGGCTTTCAACCGCACGGTACTTATTCCGTCAATCTTTTCCTGAACGTAATCAAGGCTGATTTCCATCTTGCTCAGGTTTTCGGACGGGGTATCAAACATGGCATCGACCATGATATTTTCGCAGATGGCCCTCAGTCCGCGAGCACCGAGCTTGAATTCAATAGCACGGTCAACTATAAATTCCAGCGCGTCTTCCTGAAAGCTTAATTCGATATGATCCAGTTCGAACAACTTGACGTACTGTTTGATGAGAGAATTCCTCGGTTCGGTTAGAATGCTTCGCAAAGCCTTTCGATCGAGTGGTTCCAGATAAGTCAGGATCGGAATACGGCCGATAATTTCAGGAATGAGTCCAAATGCCTTTAAATCCTGAGGTGAAATGTATTGCATCATATTGTCGCGATCGAGGTGATCGGCTTTCTTTTGAGCTCCGTATCCAACGATTTTGGTATTCAAACGCTGGGCGATTTTTTTCTCAATCCCGTCAAAAGCGCCGCCACAAACAAACAGAATATTTTTGGTATTGATGGCAATCATTTTTTGTTCCGGATGTTTTCGTCCTCCCTGTGGCGGAACATTGACAATGGCTCCTTCGAGCAGTTTTAGCAATCCCTGCTGAACACCTTCGCCCGAAACGTCGCGGGTGATGGATGGATTATCGCCTTTGCGGGCAATTTTATCAATTTCATCAATAAAGACGATACCTCGTTCTGCTGCTTCCACATTATAATCGGCTACCTGAAGCAGACGGGTCAACAAACTTTCAATGTCTTCGCCAACATATCCGGCTTCGGTTAAAACCGTAGCATCGACTATGGTGAAAGGAACATGCAGCATTTTGGCGATGGTGCGGGCCAGAAGCGTTTTCCCTGTTCCGGTTTCGCCAACCATGATGATGTTCGATTTTTCAATTTCGGTTTCATCATTCGAAACTGGCTGGTTCAGCCTTTTATAATGATTGTATACGGCAACCGAAAGAATTTTCTTTGCCTGATCCTGACCGATCACATATTGATCAAGGAAAGCTTTAATTTCCTTGGGTTTCATCAGTTTGAGACCTTTGGTATCAAATCCTTCTTCTTTTTTGAATTCCTCAAGCACAATTGAATGAGCCTGCTCAACACAATTGTCGCAAATATGTCCTTCCATGCCTGCAATCAGCAGGTTTACTTCCTTCTTCTCGCGTCCACAAAAAGAACATTTGTCCATTTTCATTTTCAAGATGTCTGTTATTTATGTCTGGTCAAAACTTCATCGATCATTCCGTATTCCTTGGCTTCGGTGGAAGTCATCCAGTGATCGCGATCACTGTCTTTTTCAACCTTCTCGAAGGTATTTCCGCTGTGTTTTGCAATAATATCGTACAATTCTTTCTTCAGTTTCATGATTTCACGAGCGGTGATTTCAATGTCTGAGGCCTGTCCCTGGGCACCACCCATCGGTTGATGGATCATGATTCTTGAATGTTGAAGGGCCGAGCGCTTGCCTTTGGCTCCGGCCGTGAGCAGAACCGCACCCATTGAGGCAGCCATTCCGGTGCATATAGTGGCAATATCCGATGAAATATATTGCATCGTGTCGTAAATCCCCAAACCTGCGTGAACCGAACCTCCCGGAGTGTTGAAGTAGATTTGGATGTCCTTTTTTGGATCAGCCGATTCCAGAAAAAGCAACTGTGCCTGAACAATATTGGCAATATAATCGTCGATAGGTGTGCCTAAAAAGATGATCCGGTCCATCATCAGTCTCGAAAACACATCCATGGAAGCCACATTTAGCTGCCGTTCTTCGATGATGTAAGGGGTCAGACTGTTGGTAAAAATGGAATCAAAACGGTTTAGGTTCAGGCTGCTAATACCTAAATGCCGGGTTGCGTATTTGTTAAATTCTTTTCCGTTGTTCATAATTTGTGTCTCCTGGTTTAAAAAAAAACTTTGTGAATATCTGGGTCGCTCTCACAGAGGCATCACCAGATTTTCACAAAGTTAAGAAAATATGCTTTTGGAGGCAATTCTGCCAAATTATTTTTCCAGCATTTTGTTAAATTCCTCAAAAGTTGTTTCCTTTAAATCTAGGGTTACTTTATCTTTTATTGTCGCAATGATGACATCCTCCTGTCTTTTTGAAACTAATTTGCGGCGTTCCTCCTCGTTTTTAAGCATGTGGTTCGCATAGTTTTCAAGATGATCGTCAGAAACGTTATTTAAACCGTATTGGCGGAATTGGTTCAAAGCCATTACTTTAGCCAATGAGCGGACGTCCTCTTCCGTGACTTTCAGCTCATTATCTCTGATGATCCTGTCCTTGATCAGCTGCCATTTCAGGTCGAGCATGAAAGAATCGAAATCGGCATCAATCTGCTCTTCGGTCATTTTATCGTTGGTAACTTTGATCCAACGTTTCAGGAATGCCTCAGGAAGGTCAAACTGAATATCTTTCACCAGGGCTGCATGACTGTCGATCGCAAATTTGTAGTCGCTTGAATACACGAAATTCTCTTCCAGTTCTGATTTAATTCTGGCGCGGAATTCTTCCTCATTCGTAATGCCTGAATCTTCGCCGTAAATCTTGCTGAATAATTCCTGATTCAGCTCTGCCTTTTCGAAACGAAGCACTTCAATTATGGTAAACCTGAAATCTCCGGAGATGTTTTCAGCTTCTTCGTGCGAAATGTTGAGCATATGGCCGACTTCGTGTTTGTTATCGTATGCTTTGAGCGGGTCGAAAACGATCACATCGCCTGCTTTTTTGCTCTGGAATGAAGCTTTCACTTCTTCGTCTTTCATCAGGTCGACGGCAATAATTACTTTTTCAGCTGAAATTCCACCCTCCAGTTCGGTTCCGTCCTCATTCAGCTGAACAAAATCTCCGCGAACGGTATCCTTATCTTCAACAAATTCGACGACCTTATTTTCGCCCAAACGGCCAGCATACGCATCCAGTTGTTTGTTTACCATGTTGTCGTTGGCTACAATGTTGTAATACGGCAACGTAGTCTGTTCGTCAAGGGTTACCTGAATTTCCGGAGCCATTCCAATATCGTACACAAAGGTGTAATCGGTTTGGGTATCCCAGTCTATCAAGGGTTGTTTTTCTTCGTTTGGAAGCGGTTCTCCCAAAATATTCAGGTTTTCGGACTGAATATATTCATTGAGACCTTTTGTCAGGATTTTATTCACTTCCTCGGCAAGAGCCGCCTTCCCGTACATTTTTTTGATGAGTCCGGCTGGGACCATTCCCGGACGGAATCCCGGCATATTTGCTTTTTTACGATAGTTCTTCAGAACATCGGCAACAGTTGTTTCGTAATCGTTTTTCTCGATCGACACGGTCAGAATTGCATTCAGATGGTCGATGTTTTCTCTGGTAATATTCATCTTATTTTACTTAAAGTTATTGGAAATCAGCAGGGAAGAAGATCTTTCAGAAATTTTCGGATCCAAAACCGGATGCTTAAAATTAATAAAAACCGCTTGCTTATCCTTTTCACAGGGATAGCAAGGCGGTTATTTTTTGCTGTGCGGGCGAAGGGACTCGAACCCCCACGCCGTAAGGCACCAGATCCTAAGTCTGGCACGTCTACCAATTCCGCCACGCCCGCTAAATGCGGTGCAAATGTAGGTGATTTATTTTATACCCACAACACGGCACCTAATTCTTTTCGAATAGTTTTTTGAGAGTTGATCAGGTTATCTGAGTTCGAAATTCTGCCCCAGATAAACCCGCCTGACTTCCTCATCTGATGCAAGTTCCTCTGCAGTTCCTGCTTTCATGATGGAGCCCTCGTACAAAAGGTACGACCGATCGGTAATGGTTAGTGTTTCGTGAACGTTGTGGTCGGTGATGAGTACACCAATGTTTTTATCACGAAGCGTTTTGATGATGTGTTGAATATCTTCTACGGCGATGGGATCAACCCCGGCAAAGGGTTCGTCCAAAAGGATGAATTTGGGATCAATGGCCAATGCCCGGGCAATTTCGGTACGACGCCGTTCTCCTCCTGAAAGCTGGTAGCCTTTGCTCTTCCGGATGTGTTGAAGTCCAAATTCATTCAGCAATGATTCTACCTTCTGTTTTTGAGTAGCTTTCGGTAGTTTGGTCATTTCGAGTACGGCCAAAATGTTGTCTTCAACACTCATTTGCCTGAATACCGATGCTTCCTGAGCCAGATAGCCGATGCCTTTTTGGGCCCTTTTGTAAACCGGTAACTTGGTGATTTCTTCGTCATCGAGAAAAATCCGTCCGGATAGAGGTTGAATAAGTCCAACGATCATATAAAACGAAGTGGTTTTTCCTGCGCCATTCGGTCCGAGAAGCCCGACAATTTCGCCCTGGTTAACTTCAAACGAAACGCCTTTAACTACTGTGCGTTTGCGATATTTTTTGACAATGTTTTCGGCTCTGAGTTTCATGAGTGCAGTATTGACCGGTAATTTTTACATTTCTTCCAATCGCTTCTTTCGCGCCTTGTCAACGCTCGCCGAAATAAAAATACTTATTTCGAAGAGAAGGATTAATGGAATGGTAACAATCGTCTGACTGAGTACATCAGGAGGTGTAATAATCGCTGCAATAATTAACAGTACAACGTAGGAGTGTCTGCGGTATTTCCTGAGAAATCTCGGAGTGATCACACCAATTTTACTGAGGAAATACACCAGAATCGGCAATTCGAATGCAACCCCGCCAGCAATTACAATGGACGTGACTGAACTAATGTAAGAAAGGATATTGATTTGATTTACGACTTCTTTACTTACAATATATCCGCTTAACCAGTCCAGGGAAAAGGGTGCGATCAAATAATAGCCGAATAAAACGCCAATAAAGAAAAGTCCCGACATTACAGCAACTGCCCCCGAGGCATGTTTTCGTTCATTTTCGTATAGCGCAGGTTTAATAAAGCTCCAGAATTGATACATCACGTATGGAAATGCGACGATGAACCCGGCAATGATGGCGGTCCACATATCAACCATAAACTGACCCGTCAGATCGAAATTGATCAACTGAAGCGGATGATTATTTAGGCCAGCTGAATTATATCCAAAAACATGACTCAGTTTAATCAGCATCCGGCTGGTCCAAAAGTCAGGACTTTTTGGTGCTAAAATGATGGAATTCCATATAAAACCGCTGTAGATATAGGCAATAGTGGCAAATATGCAGATGGCAAAAGCAGACTTGATAAAATGCCACCGTAAAGCTTCCAAATGGTCAAGGAACGACATTTCCGACTTTATGTCTTTCGTCTTGGTCGATTGTTCTTCTCTGCTGGTTTCTTCGGCCATAGTTCAGGATAAATTAGATCTGATTGGTTAAAATTATTGGCACAAATATAAGGTATAATCCTTCGCCTCAAAAAAGACCATATCTTAATTTTCCTTAAAGCAAGCCAAAAGTATTTAAAATCAAATGCAAGGTTTGTATTTTGATGGATATTTTTATTTACCTTCGGGATACTTATACAATTAGTTGCTAATTTTTTTCGATTTGGAAAAGGGTCTTTTTTATGGGAGTAGAGTATATATTAACTGAGCATCTCCAGAAGCATTTTGGGTTTGATCGTTTTAAAGGCCAACAGGAAGATGTGATCAAAAGTGTGTTGGACGGCTTTGATACCTTTGTATTAATGCCCACGGGGGGAGGGAAATCATTGTGTTACCAATTACCGGCACTGATCATGGAGGGGACGGCCATCATTATTTCCCCTTTGATCGCTTTAATGAAAAATCAGGTAGATTCAATTCGCAGTTTTGGAACAGAAGATGGTATTGCACATTTTTTAAATTCATCGCTGACCAAGGCGGCCGCACAAAACGTGCGCGACGATGTCATGAGCGGCAAAACAAAATTACTTTATGTCGCTCCGGAAAGTCTGACAAAAGAGGACAATATTGACTTCCTGAAGAATATCAAAATATCATTTTACGCTATCGACGAAGCTCACTGCATTTCGGAATGGGGGCACGATTTCAGGCCTGAATACCGGCGGATCAAACCCATTGTTTCTGAAATCGGACAGGCTCCGCTTATGGCGCTTACTGCAACTGCAACAGCCAAGGTTCAGCACGACATCCAGAAAACACTGGGAATGTTGAATGCCAATGTTTTCAGGGCATCGTTTAACCGTCCGAACCTTTACTACGAAGTGAAACCGAAGTCGAAACCCGAGTCGCAGATCATCAAATTTATCAAGGAAAACGAAGGCAAATCAGGAATCATATACTGTTTAAGCCGGAAAAGGGTTGAAGAGCTCTCCGAGGCTCTGGTGGTCAATGGAATCAAAGCGTTGCCTTATCACGCCGGTATGGATTCGGCCACACGCTCCGTAAATCAGGATAAATTCCTGATGGAGGATGTGGATGTAATCGTGGCTACCATTGCCTTTGGGATGGGAATTGATAAGCCGGATGTGCGTTTTGTGATTCATTACGATATCCCGAAAAGTCTGGAAGGATATTATCAGGAAACCGGGCGTGCCGGTCGCGATGGGGGAGAAGGGAAGTGTATCACACTGTATTCGGCCAAGGATATCCAGAAACTGGAGAAGTTTATGCAAGGCAAACCGGTAGCCGAACAAGAAATCGGACGGCAATTGTTGCTCGATACCGCTTCGTATGCCGAATCAGCAATTTGTCGCCGCATAATCCTTTTGAATTATTTTGGCGAAAAGCTGGAAGAACCATGCGGAAACTGCGATAACTGTATCAACCCAAAGGAACAGGTTGAAGCAAAAGACGAAATTTGCCGTGCCCTTCAGGCCATTATTGAAGTGAAGGAAAAATATAAGGCTGAACATTTGTCGGATATTCTGACCGGGAAGAAAACTGCGGCTGTCAAATCTTTCCGTCATTATGAACTCGAAGCCTTTGGTTCGGGAAACGACCATGGCGAAAAATTCTGGAATGCAGTTTTCAGACAAAGCATGATTGCCGGACTCATCAGCAAAGACATCGAAAACTACGGGTTGCTGAAAATGACCAAAAAAGGATATGATTTCCTTGAAAATCCGGTTGATTTTCTGCTGGTCCGAAACCACGACTACGATGCGATTGAGGAAGAGGCAAATGCCGCTGCGGCTCAGGCCAGCGGTGCGGGCGATCCGGAATTGTTTGCGATGCTGAAGGATTTGCGCAAGAAAATCTCGAAAAAACTGAACTTACCCCCGTTCGTCATTTTTCAGGATCCATCGCTGGCCGATATGGCTTTGCAATATCCGATTACTATTGATGAATTGAAATATATTCAGGGAGTGGGTGAAGGGAAAGCCAAGCGATATGGCAAGGAATTCGTCGAACTCATAAAAGACTATGTTGAAGAAAATGAAATCGACCGTCCTCAGGATATGGTAGTCAAAAGTGTCGCCAACAAATCGAAAATAAAAGTGGGGATTATTCAGAGCATCGACCGTAAACTATCACTCAACGATATCGCTGATTCGATTGGTATTGATTTAAAGGAATTAATCACCGAGGTTGAGACCATAGTGAATTCGGGCACAAAAATCAATATTGCTTATTACCTCGACGAAATTCTGGATGAAGAGCATCAGGAAGAAATATTTGAATATTTCCGTGAAGCTGAAGACGACAGTATTGATGCGGCACTGAAAGAACTTGGAGAGGATGAATATTCGGAGGACGACATCCGGCTGATGCGTATTCTTTTTCTGTCAGAACTGGGAAATTAGAAGTAGTTCGTCCGGATATTTTTCCTTCGGTATAAGTTAAAATCGTAACCTACAAAAAACTCATAAGTTCCCAGCTGATATTTGCTGATGTCGGGTATTACAAAATATTCGGCTGCATATCCGATCCTCATATTATTCCGGAAGGTGTACTGGCCTGATAAACAAATCGATCCATTGGTTCGCAGGTTTAGTCCGGCCTGAAGGTTTCCCGGAAAGTACAAAAGTGCCGCAGCATCGAAATAGACTGGTTTCCCAATCGTCTCCACAACCAATAAATTTGGACGGATGATTAAGTCGCCTGCAAGTTTAAAGGCATATCCTCCTGCTAAATACATTGTGGTTAGCTGTGGCATCGAAGAGTAAAGGTTGCGGTTTACGTTAAACGAATTGCTTATCATTTGCGGAATGGAAAAGCTGATGTAATAATCTTCATTGTAAATGACGCCTCCTACACCGAACACGGTCAGGTAGTAGAGGCGGACATTGGTGGTGAATTCCGGGTCGGTGATGTGATCGGGATATAACAGATAGTCGTTCAGATTATTATCGATGTTCAGAATGCCGGCCCGGAAACCAAAACGCATGTAATAGTGCATGTCGAGCCTGATCTGGTAGGAGTAGTCACCTGTAAAGTATAACCGTTTTTCGCGGCCAATACTTAATCTTTGAACGTTTAATCCAAAGCCGCTTCTTTGATCTTTTATCGGGGTATTGTATGAGATTTGCTGAGCCACCGGCGCGCCATTGATCCCAACCCAGTTAACCCTCGTGGAAAGCCCAAAACCAGCCCGGTCCCAAATTCCTACGTAGGCCGGATTAATCGTGTACATATTGGTAATGTACTGTAACGACCATGGATATTCCTGTCCTTTTACCTGCGTTGCAGCAAGTAAAAAGAAAAGAAACAGTAATACAATATGGTCGAATTTCCTGATCATGAACGTTTTCAGTTAAAATCTCTTTTTAAATATATTCATACTCAAACCGTCAGGGGTTTGAAGTGCGCAATACCCCCAAAAATCAAATTACTTGCCCGGAACTTTAAGCACTGCAAACTTTAGTTCACTTTAGTCACTTCTTATTAATACGAAACAAATACAAAACTCTTCTTCACTTCACCATTTCCTAATTTCAGCACATAGAAATAGGTTCCCGGAATAACTTTCCCGTTGATGACCTTCGCCGAGCGGTTTTTGGTTCGTCCATCCCACCAGGCATCCTCCGGAGAATTCCAATACTCTACGTTCCCATAGTGGTCCTTTTCGTACAACAGGTTCCCCAACTGGTCAAAAATATAGATTTTGGCGTTCGGGTACTTTTCGGTACAATATATCTCGAAATAGTCATGAATGTTATCATCGTTTGGCGAGAAGGCATCCGGGATAAAGATGTCACAATCGCGTCCCACCCACAGGTATTCAGGATGTCCGACATGTCCGATATCATCGTTGCTGTAGTCGCCATCCATGTTTAAATCTTCAAATCGGGTCAGGTATTTGTCTCCGTCGTCATTATCATCGCGCCAGTCTCTTAAGCCATCCCGGTCAAAGTCCTGCAATTCAGCATTGCTTCCGATTGCATTATCGGTAATCCCACAGGAATTCAAAATCGTATCATAGCCGTCATCAAGGCCGTCGCCGTCAGCATCCTTACCCGTCAGAATATGATCCGGTTTACCATCGGCATCGAGGTCGTGCCCTTCGATGTAATCCGGAACATGGTCATTATCCGAATCCGAATCCAGGAAATCGGGAACGCCATCTCCATCGGTATCGACCGGTACAATTTTAGTGCCGCCAGCTGCCGGGTCGTAGGCCAAATCTACACCAAGACTATTTACCTTGCCCGAAGGTGCAATATATTCCGGTTTTCCCGGGTCCTCTGAACTAAATACACCTTTCCCGTTTTGGGCTTCCACATTGTCTACAATCCCGTCGTTGTCCGAATCAATATCCAGCCAGTTTGGATGTCCGTCACCATCAGTATCGGTTGTTTTCCAATCCTGACCAGGCAGGACTTCATCCACATTCAGTATTCCATCGCCGTCAGCATCCGCATCCACGTCATCCGGAATTCCATCGTGATCAAAATCAGCAACCAATTCAATGCTTACCAGAGCCGGAATACTCGCATTTCCCATACTATCAAAAATCCTGTATTTAAAACTGTCTTTTCCGATGAATCCGGCAACAGCCGTATATGTAAAGGATCCATCGGAGTTGATGGTTACTTTCCCGTGTAAAGGAAATGCAATCGGAGTTGTATCAATGGTGAGTGGATCGTTTTCCGGATCCGAATCGATTCCATGCCCGTTATCGTTGTAAACCAGGTTTCCGGGTATGTCAGAACAGTTGGTACTGAAATCATCCGGGGTAGCTACAGGAGGAAGGTTGGGTAGAGGAATGGTTGCGGCAAACGGAACCTTACATCCGTTTTTATCGGTAATCATCGCTGAATAGTCGCCCGCATCCAGGTTTTTTATATCCTCAGTGGTTGCTCCTGCGAAACCATTGGAAGTGTTCGGTTGCCAGACAGTCAGGTAGGTTCCCGGTCCGGTTCCGCCAGTGATGGTCAGGTCAATGGCGCCTTTTGTTCCTGATTTCAGGTCAATTTCGGTAATCACACCACTGGTCGAAATGCGGTCAGGCTGAAGTATCGTTACCGAGTGTTGTTCGGCTGAGGTACATCCGTTCGCTTCGATCGCCAAAATGTTGTATGTTCCGGCCTTTGCCAATACAGTTGCCTTATTCTTGGTCACCTGAACATTGAGGAATTTACCAGGCAAATTATCGGCGCTCACATAAACGATGACATAGGTACCATCGGTCACATTTGCAAATTCGAAATCAATGCTTCCATCTTCACCAAAACACTTACAGTCGGTCACGGTGGCTGATTTCATGATCGGGGCTGGTGGTACCGGAGGAAGAATAACTGTGCCGGAAACCGACTCGCAATGGGTGCTTATATTGCGCGCTGTTAAAAGATGCGGTCCCGATTTCAGGTTGGAGAAAGTTATTGATGTCTGGTAGATTCCTCCGTCAGCACTATATTCATATTCCTGTCCCAAAGGTTTAAGGATATTAATGGTCCCCATTTCATTTTTACAACTCGGAGGATTTGTAATTGAATCTACGGGCTGTTCAGGAATGGCAAAAATGGAAAGTGTAATTCCGGTACGTGCCGGGCTGGAGCAAATTCCATTCGACGTTTCGGCATAGTAGGTAACGGTACCCACTTTGTTTAATACCGGCTTGGCAACCTTGGTTACTCCGGTGGCTGCATCGTACCAGATCAACGAGATTCCGGGATCGACGGTCACATAATTGTTGGCGTCGAGTTTCTGAAGAGGAGACTGGGCGCATTCCTCCACCGGATTTCGGCTGACCAGAATTTCAGGACTTGGATTTATGGTCAGGATCACCGCAGTTCGTTTTGTGCTGACACAATTCCCGATGGTTGCTTCGGCATAATATGTTTTGGTGCCAACCGCGTTTAAGGTCGGAGATGCAACCAGTGTTCCACCTACAGCCAGATCATACCATTTTATCGATGTTCCCGGGAGTGGTGCCGCAATGCCATTGACAGCATCCAGCGTTTGTATCGGACTCGTTTCGCATTCGGTGATGTTCTTTACCCAGACCGGGGCTGCCGGAATCGGAGAAATAGTCAGTTGCACAGGAGTCCGTGTTGGATTGATACAAGTTCCAATCGATGCTTCAGCATACCAGGTCACGGTTCCTGGCTTATTTAATGTTGGAGATGGAATTACAGTTCCTCCCAAAGCCTGATCGTACCAGGTGATCATGGTGCCAGGCACGGCAATAATTGCAGTATTCGCATCCAATGTTTGAATCGGGCTCATCTCACAATCAGTCAACTTCCCATTACTAACCCAAACCGGTGCCAAAGGAATTGGATCTATGATTAAAGTAACCGGAACACGTGATGCCGATTTACATTTATTGTTTGTGGCTTCTGCATAAACGGTTTTGTTCCCAATTGTATTCAGGATTGGCGAGGCAATATTCCCGCCAGTTGCTGCATCGAACCAGACAAGCTTTTCGCCGGGTTTTAACCCGGTAATATATGAACTGGCATCCAGAAGCTGGATTGGAATGGTTTCGCATTGCTCAATCAGACTGGCCGGGCCAAAAATCAGCGGAGTTGGATAAATGGTCAGTGTAATGCCGGTTCGGGTAGAACTGACGCAATTTCCACGCTTTGATTCTGCGTAATAGGTTGCGTTTCCTACCTTATTCAATATGGGTGACAGAACCTTGTTCCCTCCTGAAGGCTGGTCATACCAGGAGATACTTGTTCCTGTCTCAACAACGATACCGTTATTGGCGTCAAGCGTTTGAACCGGACTTTCTTCACAATCAAAAAGCGGATTCAATGCAATTGCCGGAGGATCAGGATTTGGCGGAACCTGACCAATTCCTAATTGGCGAATAGCTGTAGGACATTTTTCACCTTTTTTTCTGGCCACGAGCTGATAAGTTCCTGGATTCAGTTTCCTGAAAATGGCTGAATCCTGATAGCTGACACCGGCATTGAGGCTGTATTCGAATCCGGAATTGAACGGAGGATCAATCACAGTGACTATTCCGTACTCATCAACACAATCAGGCTGTTTTACAGTCGCAATGGGTGCAGCCTGAAGTGAAGGCACTGCATCAATTTTTACCGACGACACTGATTCACAACCGGTTGATTTTAACCTGACCATAAGTTGGTAAAGCTGACCAGGAGTTAAGCCTGAAAAGTTTTTTGAATCCTGATAGTTAATGCCATCCAGGCTGTATTCATATCCGGAATCAAAAGCAAGGTTTGTAATTGTAAATGATCCGGTTGGAACTTCACAACTTGGCTGAGTGATGGAAACAGTCGCCAAATCAGGCAGACTGCTTGCAGGATCTATCTTTACCAAAGTGATGCCAGTTTCGCAGAGAGTTCCTTTTTCCCGGGCTTTCACCGAATAAGTTGCCGCATCGAGATTGGTAAATGTTGGAGAATCCTGATAACTAATGCCTCCATCTTTACTGAATTCGTAGGCTGCTCCTGAAGGATTCGTTACCACAATCGTTCCTTTATCAGGGATACATTTTGGTTGGGTAGGAACAGCTACAGGAATGATTGCTGATGGGGGCAGATCGATCGTTAGAGGAGTTGGTTTAGATATACAGCCCAACCCATTTTGTATCGTCAGACCATATTCACCAGGACTTAATTTATCAAACAAGCCTGATGGCTTGGTTTGCGGGGCCACAATCGGGTTGGTGCCGGTTAACGTATAGTTTATGCCCACTCCGGGAGCTGGCGAACTGACCGTGATTGCTCCGGTTATAACAGAACAGGTTGGTTGCAAAATGCTGGTGGTTACCGTTAATGTTGGCTCTGTTAATATAACCGGGCCAAAGAATGGGGTGGTACAACCATTTACGACTATCCTCAGGTTGTTATAAGTTCCGGCGAAAGCATCCACCGAAGCCTTGTTACCAATGATGGGTATTCCTGTAAATTGCCCGCCATCGTACAGAATATCATAGTTGCTGTTTGGGATGATACCCCCATTCCCGAATATGAAATCGATTTTACCTTTGTCTCCTGCACATACCGGAGGATGTGGAACGTACGATGCAAACGTATATCGGATAGTGGTTTCCTTGATCGGTTCGAATGGTGTGCGGAATGTATTTCCTACCGCATCGTTTACATCTGCATAGAAAAAATCATTCAGGCTTAAACCGCCAATGGTTGCAATGTTACCTGGCACCGGAACAGCAACTGTGCCGGTACTCCATAAAACACTGTAAGGCGGAGTTCCGCCTGAAATAACAACTGTGGCTGTTCCATCATTTCCTCCGGGGCAGTTTATTAAAGTGGATGAAATATCTACACTGAGTATATCTACAAAATGAATGTTTACAGTTTTTGGCTGGGTACAGTTGGTCACCATATCCGTAACTACTACCGTATAATTGCCAAGGCTCAGACCGCTTATGTCTCTATCGGTAGAAGTGAATCCCGCCGGTCCGGTCCATAAATAAGTATAAGTTCCGCTTCCATTTGAAACTGCCAGAACGATGCTTCCGGTTGGATTCGTTTTGGTAATCTGGGTTGGAGTGGCGACCACATCGATTCGGTTGATCACAATATCCATTTTGGTCAGAACCGGTGAAGCGCATTGCCCGGCATCAGGAATAAAGGTGTACGTTCCTGAATTGGTCATATCCACTGCCGCAGGCGACCAAAATCCAGTAATTCCGTTGTCTGAGACAGTAGGCAAAACAGGTGCAAGATCGTTCGCACAGAACGGGCCAACTGGGGTAAAGACCGGAATAACTTCAGGCTGGACAGTTACAACCATCGTGGCCGGATTGGCACATTCCCCGCTGTTTGGGGTAAAAGTATACGTTGTTGGTCCGGGTGTGGCTGATGAAAATGCCGGAGACCACGTTCCGGTAATTGGTATTGGGAAATTTGTACTTGAAGGTAGCGGGTTTGCTCCATTTTGACAAATCGAACCATTGATAGTAAAGATTGGAGTTACCTTGTCATTAATATGTATCGTAATTGTTGTGTCAAGTGCACATTGTGCCGGATCATCTGGAGTAAATTTATACGTAGCATCTCCTCCTGAAACCGTTGAAATCGTAGATGGGTTCCAGTTTCCGGTAATGCCATTGGACGAGGCTGGTAAACTTGGACTTGAACCAACACAGAATGGACCGATTGGGGCAAATTTCGAATGGAAATGATCGCTGACGGTAATTGGTATTGAATAAGGATATGCGCATTGGCCGGGATCCGGAGTAAATACATAGTTTGTTGTTCCGTTTGTACTGGTTGAGATGGTCGATGGGTTCCAGCTACCGGTAATTGCAATAGCATTGTCTGAGAATGAAGGTAAAGGCAGCGGAGCGCTGTTGAGGCACAATTCATTCTTCAGGATGAATTGTGGCATGACCTTCTGGATAACCACCACGGTTACCGGTTGTATATTCGGACAACCGGCGGCACTGGCGGCTGCAATGTAATAAATTCCGGAAGTGTTGACGGTTTTATAATTAAGCAAAGGCTTCGTTGCCTGATCATCGGTCCAATAACTGAATGTGGCCAGCAGATCAGATCCGGCGGTAACTGCTGGATCTGATAAATCGACTGTGGCTGGCGGGTAACAAACCGGCTGCGGATCATGAATTACCAAAACCGGAGGAACATTAACCACCACTTTTACAGGCTGAATATCCGGGCACAATCCGTTCACATCGAGCCGGATGTAATAGGTTCCTGTTTTGGAGACTGCATTCGGATTCGCAAGAGCGACCGTTGTTAAGGCATCTTCCCAATAGGAGAATGTAGCTGCCGGTGGAACCGTACTTCCTTTGGTTACGGCGGGTAATTTCAGGTTCACCGTGCCTGGTGTACATGCATCCGGTGGATTGGTAATAAGCAGTTTAGACTGCGGGATAATTGTGATTTCGGTTTCTTTTTCCTGTTGGCAACCATCATCTTTATTCATGCTTTTTGCCGTAAGTTTAAGTTTGACCGTTCCTGCCTTTATATCTTTTGGTCCGGGTGTATAAACCGGCTTCATGATGAGAGGATCATTAAAGCTGCCGTCTCCGGCGGAGGTCCATTCCAGACCGGCAGGAGTGAGGTTAATAGCGGTTGCATCAATCAACGACACCGTTTTTCCGGCGCAGATGGTTTGATCGGGTCCCGGATCGACTACCGGAACAGGAATTACCTCAATGGTTCCCAGGGTGTCTTTCGGACAACCAAACAGGCTTATTTTTTCAACCGAAAGCGTAAAGATTCCCGGCGTAACGGCCCAGGTAATGGTGATTTCACTCCCGTTTGAAACGACCACTCCGGGAGAACTTAAAACAGGACTCCCCGACGTATCAGTCAATGTCCAGTTATATATCAGGCCGGGCTCTCCGTCCACCCGGTAGGTCCGGACTGCATCTTTACATACTGTGTCGATGACAGACCCCGACCGTGCTGCGGCAGGCGCAACCAGCAAGAAAGTGATCAGCAGTATGTATTTCAGCAATTTCAGCATTTTCCTAAGTTTCAAGTTTCAAGTTTCAAATTTCAAGTTCCAAGTTTCCCCGCCTGCCGCGGACAGGAAGTTCCAGGTTTCACACATTTCAAAATTAGTGTTGCCTGGCGTTTTGATGCCTTGGTGGCAATTAATTCTTGCTTTTCAAAGATGTGTTATCATTTCCATTTTCCATATTCCTATTATCTTTTTCTTTTTTTTCATTCCCTGCCTGCGGCAGGCAGGCGTCCGAAAGTCTGGCAGCTCCTTGTTCTGCTTCAATTCGCGGACTTGGTCTTCTTTTGTTTTCTTTTCTATAATCCTGTCAACCCTTCGGGTTTTCTTAATTCATCATTCATTATTCAAGTAATAGGAATAATTCATTGTAGCATTATCTATTTCACTCACCCCGAAGCCCTATAAATCGGTCTTCCCCCCACTCTTCACGAAGAGAGGGGCAGAACACCAAAGGTGTGATGGGGGTGAGTCAGGATATTTGACAATATCATATACGACATTATTTCATCATTTTAAATTTTTAATTCCATTACGGGCTCTTCACATAAATCGGCGAACTTTTCGGTAACGGATGAACGGTCAATGTTACTGAATTTGACGCAATCGTAGTCACTCCATATTTATTGCTTACCTCGATCACGGTGTATTCGGTATCCACTTTTGGATTGATCGTTATTGAGTAGGGATTGCTGGCTTTCGGTATTCCGGTGTACACCTGAACTACGGATTTCCCGGTCAGCAGGTCGGTAGCCTGAAGCTTCATGTTCCAGGGCGCTTTCCCGGTGAACGTAACCACCAATTCGGAAGATTGACCTTCGCAGATTTCATTGGGGTTCAGATCCAAAACAGCGAATGGAATCGATTTCAGGACTTTTACCTTTCCAACTGCCAGGTTATCGGTACAACCGGAGGCTGTAAAAGCGGTCACCTTGAAGAAATAAATTCCCGGCTCCTCCCAATCCACCTGAACGCTCGACCCGGTATTGCCATTCACAAAATCAGCATAACCTGGCGGACAGGCTCCGGGTACTTTGGCAAAATCGACTGTCGAATCGTTGTACATTTCCCATACATATACATCTCCCGGTTTCGGATCCACAGCCAGGGTAGTGATATCGCCCTGGTGCACGACGTTCTGGGCCAGGACAGGAGTCCAGACCGACAGCATCAGCAGCAGAACTGCCAACACCTGATAACGTGCTATGTACAAGAGCTTCTTCATATTAAAAGTTACAGGTTCGAAGCCCCACCCCAGCCCTCCCCTGATTCGACAAGCTCATCAACCAGGGAGGGAGCAGAAATGCTCCGATCATTGTTATTTGTTGTTTAATACCAGGTTTTCTTTTTCATTTTTCTTCAGGCTAAAAGCCCGGTTTATTCTAGCCCAATGGCATCGCCTTGGGTTAAAAATCGGCCATCCAATTTGCGCCCTGAAAGGGCAGTTTATATTTTAATACCGTTTCGTTCATATTTCGTTTTATTGATGTTGCCCTTTCAGGGCGTTCACCTCGTTGTTGCCCGCCTGTTCGGCAGACAGGAATATTGGTCATTCATCGTTGGTTACTTTTTCATTCGTTTTTACTTCTGTCTTCCAAAAATACTGCCTTCGATACTGCCTTCGCACTTAGCCACTGGTGCTTAGGACTTCCGCCTACCGACTTCGGACTTCCGTCTTCCATGCCTCATTCAACCCTTATTTTTCATTCGTTTCCCTTTTTCCGTTAGCCTGTATTTCTGATGCTTGCTATTAGGTTTGTCAGGGATTGTCATTGCTATTAATCCAGCTTCCAATGCAGGTTTCAGGTAAAATTTTCTAAAATTCTTCCTGTTCTTAAGGCTCAAAAATCCTTGAATCTCAATCCTTGTTAATTCCCCGGTTAATACTGCCAGAAGGTTATCAACCAACACATCCACTCTTACGCTATCTTGGGGGGTATCTTGGGGGGTGTTTTTATTATTCTCCAAGATATCCTGTTCTATTGCGCTATATTTCAGTAATTTATCTTGTTCGGTATCTTGGGCGGTATCTTGCGCGTTTACATCTAAGCCACTGCGTATAAACCCGTTTACCGATTCTAATGCAAAACGGAGTTCAGGTGAATTTTTCAATTCAGATTGAATCCGGAAAAAGCCGGTACCAAATTTCTCGATGTCACCCCGTAGGTAAAATGCCTCTGCAAGCAGTTTATTACGATGTACCGCGATATAATCGCCCCGCATCAGGTCTTCGGGTTTAAGCCCTCCCATCAGGTTACCGGGATTGATAAACCGGATATGATCGTCAAAAATCTTAATCATAATATCGGTCGGATTCCGGTAATCGTTATGAATAACCGAATTCAGCAACAACTCCCGAAGCACGGGTAAAGGGTATTGCCAGGTTTCCTTTCTCCGGAGTTCTCCGGTGAAATCGTAGCGCAATGAAATACTCTTTTTTATAAAAGTCATCGCTTCATCAACGGCTGTTACCAGAGGCGACTTAATCATGATATCGTCAATAATTACGTCCGGAGTTTTAAAACGACCAATATGAATTCCTGTCTGATGTTCGCCGAAGAGTAAAAGCGCCGCGAATGTCAGTTGATTGTTGCTGATCAATCCAATTTTCTGAAGGTTTACCAACGGATTATCGTGCAGCGTTATCCTGCCAGTATTTCCCAACTGACCAAAGAAATTTACAACCAGGTCCATATTCAGATCGGCTGTTGTTTGCTGAACTTTAAATGAATCGAAAGAGCTATTAATGCTATACAATTGCATTTCAACAATCTCATCCAATGGAACCAGATGATTTGAAGCACCAACTCGTTTAAAATATTTCCCCTTACAACTTACTGGTTTTATGGGATATTCCTGAACTTTTATTGCAACAATGGTTTTACCATGCACAATGCAAGTATTGATTTCAGGGAAAATCTGTGGTTGTGTGGCCTGTTTTATTGAATTGACCCACTCTTTCAGTATTTCTCCGTTCACGGTAACCCCTTTCAGGATTCCATTTTTATCCACTCCAATCAGTATAGTCCCTCCTGTCGCATTGCAGAATGCAGCTACAGTTTCAGACGTTTCTTGCCTGAACGACTCCTTAAATTCGAGTTGTTGATTTTCGCCTGTCAGATGTAATTCGTCTAAATTCATTGTTAGTTATTTATAAGCCCCACCCCAGCGTGCCAATCAAGAGCCCCACCCTCGTCCTCCCCTGATTCGACAAGCTCATCAATCAGGGAGGGAGCTTGAAAGCTCCGATTTGCATTACCGGTTATTGAATATTGGTCATTCATCATTGGTTATTTTTTCATTCGTTTTCATTCAAATCAAGGTCGAACTTTTAAAACCCGAAGGGTTGTTATGATTATAGAAAATGTTCGAAAAAGGGTCTCTTAAACCACGAAGTGGTGACATTAGTCTGTCATGCCTTTGGCATTTTTTCCTCTTTTTCAAACAGTTCATGCAGTTTTTGCTGCAACAGTTTCTTTTCGGGCAATTGCGTCAGATACCTGGCAACCATGGTTGGGCTAAGACTTCGGCTCAAGGCGTATTCCACCACTTCCTCGTCTTTGTCTTTACAGAGTAACACGCCAATGCTTGGGTTTTCGTTTGATTTGCGTACGTCGCGGTCGAGCGCTTCGAGGTAGAAATTTGTTTTACCCAAATATTCGGGTTCGAAGCGGTCAGTTTTTAACTCAAACGCAACCAGGCACTGTAATGCACGATGGAAAAACACAAGGTCGATCCGAAAATCGCGATTTCCAACTTTTATCGGAAACTTCTCTCCAACAAACAGATAATCAGTCCCTAACTCAAGCATAAAATGCTTTAGTTCGTGCAGCAATGCCTTCCGGAGATCGTTTTCCAGGTACGGTTCGGGCAAATTCAGGAACTCAAACACATAGCTGTCTTTGAATACATTGGTCATTTCATGTGGCAATTTTCGGATGCTTTCGGGCAATTTGGCATTGCCTATCATTACCCGTTCGAATGCCGAACTCGTAATCTGACGATCTAATTCGCGCTTGCTGTAATGTTCCCTGATGCAAAGCCTGATATAAAACTCCTTTTCTTCCGGAGTTTTGCAGCGCCCCATGATAATCAGATGATGCGACCAACTGATTTGAGCCAATACGGTTTCCCGGATGTCGCTTAAGTCGTTTACACCTGATGTGGGTTCCGGTAATTGTGGTTCCAGTGGCGCCACAATTGTCACCGCTTCATTATCAGATTTTTGTATTTGTCGCACCACTGGTGCTACAATTGACAAATCTTTGTACGCATCATAAAACCGGCACATCCGGTAAATATTATTTTTGTCGAATCCTTTAATTTCCGGATAATTTCTTTTGATGTATTCTGCTAACTCGGCCACCATACCATCGCCCCAGGTAGCTTTCTCCAAGCGGGTTGAAATAGTTTGACCTACCTGCCAGTACAGATTTACCAACTCGCTGTTAACCGCGCTCAAAGCCCGGTAGCGTGTGGTTTGAATCAATTGGCCTATTTGCAGAAAATCATTCATTGGTTATTCGTTATTTTTCATTTTTCTTCAGGCTGAAAGCCCGGTTTATCCCAGCCCAATGGCTTTGATCTTCTTTTTATTTGCCTGTTTCTATCCCGTCCGAAAGATGATTTTTCGTTTGAAAAACGAACCTGCGCGGACGGGTTGCTTTTTTCAATTGCCGTGCTACTAAGGTTAAACTTCAATTTATAAGGTTTTTTTTGCCGTTGTTTTTAAAACCTTATTCCAGTTTTTGACAACCTTAGTAGAGAAAAATCCCTCCGGAAAATCCAACCTTATTTTCAGATATTTTCATCATTGGTTATTCTTTTTATTTGCCTGTTTCTATGTCGTCCGAAAGATGATTTTTCGTTTGAAAAACGAACCTGCGCGGACGGGTTGCTTTTTTCAATTGCCTTGCTACTAAGGTTAAACTTCAATTTATAAGGTTTTTTTTGCCGTTGTTTTTAAAACCTTATTCCAGTTTTTGGC
>JANXYV010000042.1 GCA_025355875.1 Prolixibacteraceae bacterium
CTTCATAGAATAGTCAGAAGGGGTTCTCTCTCCTACAATTTTGTGCAAAGGTATTTACGCATTCCGGAAAAGTCAAGGCTTTGGGTTTTCCGGACGTGAATTACCGAAACAACGCCGAAGGCGCTAGTTCAGTTTTTCCAACAGCTCCCTGAGCACGGTCAATGGGGTTGGAAAAACTGACATTCGGCCATTGACAAGAATCCGGTCTGCTCAATAGGTATTTGGCTCAAAATTAACAGGAGAGCCAGCCTACAAAAATCCACAGGGCAGTGGTGAAATCAAATGAAGTTTTTCGAGAATGTTAGAACGTTGGATGAATTACGCAAGGAATACCGTCGCCTTGCTTTTCTGTATCATCCGGACAAAGGTGGTGACACTGTGATGATGCAGATGCTAAACGACCAGTACGACCGGCTGTCGAAAAAACTGATCAACAGTAATGAAACCTTTTCCGAAGGGAGAAAAGAGTATGAACAGCAGGTTTCAGAAGAAATGCGCCAACGGTTAGACCGGATCATTAGTCTGCCAGGCATTGTTATCGAACTGATTGGCTCATGGATCTGGATTACCGGAAACACCTTTGCCGTAAGGGAAACATTAAAAGGAGAAGGATACAAATTCTCACATCCAAAATTAGCCTGGTACTGGCACAAAGGAGAATATTTCAAGAAGTCCGGGAAACTGATGTCAATGGACGATATGCGGGATGCCTGGGGTTCTGAAAAAGTGGAATCTCAATATGCAAATCAAAACAATTTCATTCACTAAAACTTAAAACAATGACTTACAAAAACGATCCAAGAATGATTACTGCAAAGTTTACTTCAGTCTGCTCCAAATGCGGTTGCAGCATCAAAAAAGGAACTCAAATCTATTACTGGCCATCCGACCGAAAGGCGTATTGTGAAAAATGTGGTGAGGGTCCATACAGGCAATTTAGATCAGAAGCAGCCGACGAAGACATGATGAATGGTAATGGTCCATGTGCTTACTGAAAAGGAAAGAGGCTTCGCCTCTTTTTTTAGTCGTTAACCTAGAATCATTAGGTCATTTTCTCCCCTATAATCCTTTTGGCTAATGTTTTCATCTGAGATGGCCATCGTCCTGCCAACCTGTTTTCTTCATTTTGTTTTTTTATTTCGGGAATCATCCTGTGGATTGGCTGCACTTTGGTCTGATGCAAGTTTGGAAGCCGGTCCTCTATCCGCATTAACAAAGCCTCAAATGGAACTTTACTTTAGTTTCAAAACACAGTTAAGCCAACTTCTACTGACAATTCTAAACTGATTTCAGGCTTTACAAGTGTAACCGTTTCGCGTGTAGTTTTCTACGGTTGACAGAATATTGAGCCGTTAGTCTAAAATTATCTACAAAGATTTATTCTTAGATGGAAGGAAAACCCGTCAATGAATTTTCTCGGCATATCCTCATTCCCTGCGGTCGTTCCGGTATTCCAATTCCTTCATTGCCACCCTTCATCAGAATAGTCATCATGCAGAATTTTTTTTTATAACTTAAAAATCAATATTATGACAACTTTTGAAAAGCATTACATTGGAAAAGGAACACAAGTAGAAAACCTTGACATCATTAAGATCGTGTTACCAGTAGAAGGACTTGAAAAAACCGAGTTTGAAAAGAACGGAGTAAAGTACCTGAGTTTTGAGGTGGCTAAATTGCGCGGAGAAGACAAATTCGGCAGAACTCACACTTGCTATTATCAGTCCAAAGTTTCTTCAACCATACCAACTCAGGACGAAGCTGCTGAGAAACAAAAGAAAACCGGCAAAAAGAAGTCAAAGGAACAGGCAGCCGAAACTAAAGACGACCTTCCTTTTTAGCAGAAAACCACAAGAAAGCCGAAAGGCTTTTTTGTGTGTCGTACATTTCTATAAGCATCAAAACAAACCGAACTGCACTGGGAAAATAGGTCACCTTTGTAACTTAATAATTTTATATTTACGCAACAATTTTAAAGAAATATAGATTATTGATAATTAAACATTTTAAGAGATGACAAAAGCAGATATCGTAAAGGAAATAAGCCAAAACACTGGTATTGAAAAGGTGACCGTAGAAAAAGCTGTTGAAGCTTTTATGAAAACAGTAAAAGATTCTTTAACCGGGGGAAATAACGTTTATCTTCGCGGTTTCGGAAGTTTATCGTAAAAAAAAGAGCAGAAAAAACTGCACGTATTATTTCCAAAAATACCACCATTATTGTTCCTGCTCATAACATTCCTGCTTTTAAGCCAGCCAAAAAATTTGTTGCTCAGGTTAAATAGCAAGTAAAATAAGAAGATTACAGGCAGAACAAAGCCAACGCGATTGAAGAACGTCCGGTTCACTCATTTCAAACGCACGTCCGTTCCCGCTATCCTGATAGATAACTGCACTCCGCGCTAATTCATTCGTTCACCAAACATTCTTCATCGCCACACGTGTAAGTTCTGAATGACCGGACAGAATGCCGTTCATTCAGAACCCACGCCTTGCTACTTCTCAGGACTAACATACACTTAGAAAGTCTGATTCTTTCATTTCTTTCACCCGATATGCCAATCCCTTCTGTCTTTCCCATTCATTATTCTTCCGGTCATTCCTTTCAGATTCATGCCAAATATGTTTGATCACTGTAAGGAAAGTGACTTTGTTACTTTTTTAGTCTGTAACCATATGAATTTAAAGTTCACAATAAATTGTAGTTGGTTTTTTGATTTTTGGAACTATATTTGTGAACCAATTTGGTACACAAATATAAAAATCATG
>JANXYV010000075.1 GCA_025355875.1 Prolixibacteraceae bacterium
GGGGAATTATCTTAAATCAGAAACATTCCGGAAAATATTTTTCGGCTGTCCGGACTATTCCTGTGGCTGGGCTCACGAAAATTATGTTGTTCCTTGCTTTCACCATAAAGGCAGCGCCGGAACTTTCAACAGTATTGCGATCATCATTCCGGAGAAGAAACTCGGAATTGTGGTGATGATCAATACCTTCGATGGCGAACCAATCAATGAAATCGCCAAAATCCTCATTTCGCGGTATAACCATTAAGGGCTGAAAATTCATGGGTTTTTCTGAAACATTTCTTTCAGGATTGATGTAAAATTTCTCGAAATCTGGATAATCTTCCTTCTCACGGAAAATCTTACACAAAGTATTTTGAACGCCTAAAAATTACGTTTATGCCAGTCAAAAAACTAAAATCATTTCTGAATGAATCGAATGTCAAGTATTTGTCAATCAGTCATTCCAATGCATTTACTTCTCAGGATATTGCTGCATCAGCTCATGTTGCAGGGAAAGAGTTTGCAAAAACGGTGATGATTAAAATTAAAGGTGAGATGGCCATGGCTGTTTTACCTGCATCGTACCATATCGATTTTGATTCGTTACGCGATATTTTTGGAACTAAAAATGTGACCCTCCCTGGCCAGTGAACCGGAGTTTAAAGACCGATTTCCTGATTGTGAACTGGGAGCCATGCCTCCTTTTGGAAACCTTTACGGCATGGAAGTTTATGTCGCTGAAACACTCACTCAAAACAAGGAGATTGCCTTCAATGCCGGATCGCATACCGAATTGATCCGCTTGAGCTACGCCGATTATGAGCGGCTGGTTAAACCCTGGGTTTTCAATTTCTCCTGGAAAACCTATTCGTTTCCCAATGATCCGATGGAAAGATGGAACGAAGAATACAGAAGTAATTGATTAAAAAAAACCGGCTGACGACCGGTTTTTTTATGCTGTTTTAATCCGTATTAATCGTAGATATGATCGCCACAAGGTTCGTCATTTCCGCATTCGCAGTTACAATCCAATCCTTTCTCGTATTGAGTGAGTGCACGCATACTCATCCCCATCGAAGAGAACCCGCCATCGTGGAAAAGGTTCTGCATGGTCACTTTTTTAGTCAGGTCGGAGAACAGAGTGATGCAATAATCGGCACATTCATCACCGGTTGCATTTCCTAATGGAGACATCCGTTCAGAAAAATCCATCAGTTTATCCATTCCCTTAACCCCGCTTCCGGCAGTTGTCAGGGTAGGTGATTGAGAGATCGTGTTGACGCGTACATTTCGCTCGCGTCCATAAATATAACCAAAACTGCGGGCAATCGACTCGAGCAAAGCCTTGGCATCTGCCATGTCGTTGTACCCATAAAATGTACGTTGGGCAGCTACATATGAAAGTGCCACTACCGAACCCCACTGATTAATAGCATCTAGTTTACGTGCAACCTGCAACACTTTATGAAAAGAGACAGAGGATACATCCAGTGTTTTCTCCAGATAGCTGTAATCCAGATCGCTGTAATGGCGGCCTTTGCGCACGTTTGGCGACATTCCGATTGAATGAAGAACGAAATCGACCTTTCCTCCCAGAACTACCATCGACTGCCTGAAGAGATTTTCCAAATCCTCAATACTGGTTGCATCGGCTTCGATAGCGATGGTGTTGCAAGCTTCTGCAAGCTGGGCGGTATCACCCATGCGCATAGCCACTCCTGTGTTCGTTAAAGTAAAAGTTGCACCTTCTTCGAAGGCTCGCTGGGCAACTTTCCAGGCAATCGAATCGGCATTCAACGCTCCGAAAATAATTCCTCTTTTGCCTTTTAGTAAATTGTAAACCATAGTTTTATTTTTATAAATAGATAACAACCAATTCTGTAAATGGTTGCTGATGATTCTGAAAACAAATAAAATTGCCCTTCCGCACATCGTGACCGGAAGGGCAATTTTTGTTATTGTGTTATATATTTCAGATTTTTTCTATGGATTCGGTCAATAACCAGCCTTTGTTCCCATCGGCCAATCTGATTTCTACCCACTCGCCCAGTTGGTCGGTAATCCTGATTTTCAAACCTTCATGAATTACAAAAAGATTGGTTCCTTTTTCGGAAGGCGAACTTTTTACGGTAACTGTTGGCTGCATCACAATGCCATAGCTGTGATTAACCAGACGGCTTTTCTGTTGTGCAGCAAACGACCAGCAAAAAATAGTTAAAATAATAAATATGCATCCGGCCCAAAACGATACCCGTTTGATATCGCCTGAACGGGCGAAAAAGTAGACACCCAGTAAGCTTAAAAACAGCAGAAAAGCAATAATGCTAAGAACCGCCCAGGTGTCAGTAGTACGACTGTTTACCAGAGAATTCCACCAGCGAACAAAAAATATACCCGGCAATTCCTGGATCGAATCAACTACATGCTGATTGGCAATTTGAAGGTTAAAGTCAATATCTTCATCATCCGGAGCCAATAATTTGGCACGTTCGTAATTCAGGATGGCAAGGGTGTACTGCTTCGTTTTATAATACGAGTTTGCAAGGTTAAAATAGACTTCGGGCGATTCGATGCCTGCCATCAAAATCTGATTGTAGCCATCAATGGCCTGTCTGAATTCTTCTTTGGTGTAATGATCGTTTGCCTTTTGAATCAGATCGCCTTGTGCGAAAACAGCCACGGTAAACAAGATCGCCAGTATCGTATTGATTATTCTTTTCATACTTTTAAAAATCAGTTGTTTACTTAATTTGCTTTTCGAAAATTCCCATCACCCTGGCGGCCCCATCATATATTTCAATCATGGTTCCGGCAAAGGCAGCCGGGGCGTACCTGGCAAACTCGCAGTCGTCGATGATGCGGATCAGTTCGGTAACCGCGTCCTGATTAACTCCCTTGGCCAGCAGGCTTGACGATGCTTTCTCCCGGCTTAAATCAGCAACCGGAATCGAAAGTTTATCGCTCAAATACCCCCAGAGTGCTTTGATTACGGATTCATAGAACTGTTCAGCCTGATTATTTTTCAGGAATACTGACGCTGCTTTCAGGTGTTTGAGTGCCACTTTATTGGCTCGTTTATTCCGAACAAGTACCAAATTAGCGTTTTCTTTAATCTTCTTGCGGTTAATCACATAGACTACCACAAAGGCAATCAGGCTTAAAATGTATATACTGTAGAATTCGAATGTACCGAAAAATGAAGTTCCTTTAGGTTTCAATACCGTTTTGTTCTGCTTGATAAAACGGATATCCTTCCCGATCATCTTCACATCTTCTTTCGAAAACGAACTGACCACCGACGAATTTGAGTCATCGCTACCTTTGTCAACATGTAATTTATAGGCTTCGGTGGTTCGGGTTTCAAACTGATGAGTAGCTGGATTGAAGAATACAAATTCAATGGCTGGAATAGTGAAATTACCTGCAAAACGCGGGATAAAAAGATACTCAAAGGTAACCGAGCCATTTAATCCATTATCGCTTGCAATAACCCGGTCGCTTGTTTTTGGTTCGTATGCTTCAAAATCCTGAGGTAATTCTATTTTCGGAGCTTTAATCAATGTAAGGTTTCCGCTTCCGTTCACGTTCAACTTCAGGGTAACCGCCTCGTTTGATTTTACATTGGTTTTATCCAGCGAAGAACTGACGCTGAAATTACCCACTGCTCCAGAGAAATTGCCCGGTTGGTTAGGCAAATCTTTCACCTGGATCGAAACCGGATCGCTGATCACCTTGGCTTTTACTACCCGGTAGTTGTCGAAGAAATCGTCGAAGAAACCCTGCTGCTGTTTTACCCGCTGACGCACCAAACAAGTTATCTCGAAAGGATTAATACGGATCGTTCCGACTTGCTGCGGAAATAGAATCGTTTTCTTGAGAATGCCAACCTGGTATATTTTACCATCGTAAACTTCACGGGTAAAACTAACCTGAGTTGGAACTTCAATATCCTTGGTCCAAAAACCCTCGTAGGAAGGTAATTTTACCTCGTCGAAGCCATTAAGGGGAACATTTTGACTGATATACAACTTGACTGTCGACAGAATCTGCTCTCCTTTCGATACATTGGTTTTATCAACAGCGACACGAACAAAAAGGTTATCCTTGCTGATTGTACTTCCGGGAGTCTCGGTCGTTTGGGCATTTTTTTGACTTGTCGGTTGCTGTCCTGCAGCCGGTTGTGGCTGTCCTTTAACTACCTGAATGGTCAGTTCGTTCGACTCGTACATTTTACCACCTACTTTGATCGAGGCCGGGCGAATCGTGAATTTTCCTTCCTTTTTGGCCCTCAGGATAAACATGTAGGAAAAACTGGATGACTGAGTTGTTTTGCCATTTATAATCTGGATGCTTGAACTTTGGGAGGTTGTTGGCCCCATCAGCACATCAAAATTCGACAAATCGGGCAGTTGAAGGTCGGTTCCACTTTCGTTCAGGGTAAAACCGAGCCTGAATTGGTCGCCGACGGCGACTGCCTGAGGCCCCTCCATTGTGAAATGAATATTGTCGGCCATTCCCAAATAGCCAGCAAACATTAGAATTATCAGTATTTGTAATTTCTTGATCATAGTTTTCTGCGGTATTCTTTTTCAAAACTGGTTCAAAAGTACAGTTCCAAATTTCAAATTCCAAGTTTCAGAAGAAACCTGGGTCATTTATTGTCATTTGGTCATTCATTGTTCGTTTCCGATGGACGATGACTAAGGATGACTTGCAACTAATGACAATTCAATGACTATTATCAAATTTTGCTTTCTACCAATCCTTTTCCACCTTCTTCGACTGCGCTTTCATAGCCTGAATCTTTTTTACTTTTTCCTGGGTTTTTTTCTCATCGTTTTCAAGAGCCTGCAACATTTGTTCAGCGTTTTGCTTCGATATCTTGCTCTGCTGCTGTTGCTGTTGTTGTTTTTGCTGATCTTTATTTTGCTGGTCCTTATTATTCTTGTCCTGGTCTTTCTTTTGATCCTTATTCTGATCTTTATTTTTGTCTTTATCTTGTTTCTTATCCTTGTCTTTATCCTTGTCCTGTTTCTTCTTCTGGTCCTGCTTTTTCTTCATGTTCATCGCATACAGCAGGTTGTATTTGGTTTCCAGATCTTTCGGATTATTTCGCAGCGCTTCTTTATAAGCAGCAATACTTTCGTCGAGTTTGTTGTTCATCAGCAACGAGTTGCCCATATTGTGCAAAGCACGGCTTTTATCCGTTTTGTCGATGGTATGATCAGCAATCCCTTTGAATTTACCGGCTGATTCTTCGAACTTGTTTTGCTTATACAGTGCATCACCAAGATTGAAATCCCATTTCGGATTGTCGGGTTTCTTTTCCAATGCCTTTCGGTATTCGATTTCGGCTTTATTGAATTGCGCTGTATCGGGTTTGGATTTTTCTTTCATCGCCGACTCAAAATATTTATTCCCCTGCCGGATAAATTTACGTTCGTTCTGAGCCTGAATGACCATGGCCCAAACCATCAGGAACATGATTAATATATATCCTCGTTTCATAGCTTTACTATTTTCTGTCAGCAAACAATTTGAAGTTTTTCAGGTACTTGTTTCTGCGCTCAAGTATCAGGAAATCAATTAATATCAGGAACAAACCGAAGGCGATAAAATATTGAAATTTATCGTCGTAGTCGGCGTAGCTCTGAGTTTCGAGTTCAGATTTTTGCATTTTATTTACCTCGTCAAAAAGGCTGTTTAGTCCCACCTGTGCATTGTTTGCACGTACATAGGCGCCTTTTCCTGCTTCGGCAATTTTCTGCAGCATTCCTTCGTCCAATTTGGTTACGATGATATTTCCTTCCCGGTCTTTACGGTAACTCCTCGGACCGTTTGCCGGATCGGGGATCGGTCCGCCCTGAGGAAGTCCCATTCCGATCGTGTAAATAATAATTCCCTGTTCGGAAGCTTTTTTTGCTGCCCCAATAGCGTCATCTTCATGGTTTTCACCATCCGTGATGATGATCATCGCTTTGTTACCGACAAATTGAGGGTTGAATGATTTGACGCCCAATTCGATTGCTGCACCGATGGCTGTTCCTTGGGTGGGTACAATTTCAGGGCTGATAGAATTCAGGAATAATTTTGCTGAAACGTAGTCTGCGGTGATTGGAAGCTGGGTATAGGCTTCGCCGGCGAAAACGATCATTCCTATTTTATCGTTGCTCAGTTTGTCGACCAGCTGCGAAATGGCGCGTTTGGCGCGTTCGAGCCGGTTGGGCAAAATATCTTCGGCCAGCATGCTGTTCGAAACGTCGAGGGCGATTATCAGTTCAATTCCTTTTCGCTTCTCCGTCCTCAATTTTGATCCGAATTGCGGACGCGAAACTGCGATGATAATACTGGCCAGAGCCAGCATCAGGATCATGAATTTCAGTATGGGCCGGGTCGGACTCACATTTGGCATCAATACGGAAATGATCTCCTTTTGTCCGAACAGAGCCAGTGCTTTCTTTCGCCTGATCCGGGAATACCAGAAAAAGGCGATCAGTGCCGGTATCACCAGCAGTGCATATAAATATTGCGGATTTGCTATTCTAAACATTCTCTTATAGTTTCAAATTCCAAATTTCAAATTCCAAGTTTGGTCATCAGGTCATTTATTGTCATTCAATAGTCATTACTTGTTTACTGTTTTCAAAGATCTGATATTGAAATAGTTACAAAAAATTACACGAATCTGATGATCCCCAGTGACCATTTTCTCATTTCTTTTTTAAGGCACATTCCTGAAAACAGTTGACTTCAGGAACATAGCCAGGATTAGGAACAATGCCCCGGCCAAGGCGTATTTCAGGTATTCTTCTTCTTTCTTGCTGAATTCCTTGACATCGATTTTCGATTTCTCCAGCTTGTCGATTTCCTTATAGATTTCGGCCAGTTTATTGTTGTTGGTGGCCCTGAAATATTTTCCATCGGTAGTTTCAGAGATTTTCATCAGCGTAGGTTCGTCGATGTCTACTTTCATATCCTGAACCTGCACCCCAAATGGTGTCTGCACCGGATATGGAGCAGTTCCAATGGTTCCGATTCCAACTGTGTAAACGCGGATTCCAAATGTTTTTGCCAGTTCGGCAGCAGTAACAGGCGCAATTTCGCCTCGGTTATTGACCCCGTCGGTCAGTAAAATAATTACCTTACTGATTGCTGTACTTTCTTTGAGTCGCGAAACGGCAGTGGCCAATCCGTTTCCGATGGCTGTACCATCTTCGATCATACCGCTCTGGATATTCCTGAAGAGGTTGATCACTGTGGCGTGGTCGGTCGTGAGTGGGCACTGAGTAAAACTTTCTCCCGAAAAAATTACCAGTCCGATTTTATCGTTTGGCCTTCCGGAGATGAATTGAGTAGCCACATCTTTGGCCGCTTCAATCCGGTTGGGCTGAAAGTCCATCGCAAGCATCGAGCTCGAAATGTCGAGAGCAATCACAATGTCGATTCCTTCGGTGGTCACATTTTGCCAGCTGTTCGACGATTGCGGACGCGCCAATGCGACAGTCAGCAAGGCCAAACTCAGTATCACAGATGCAAACACGCTGTGCCTGAAGTAATATTTCCAGCTCTTCGGAATCCGGGCAAAACCCATGATTGAAGAAAATTGGATGCTGGCGCCTGCTTTTTTCTGCTTCCAGATATACCATGCAATCATGGGTATAAGGATCAATAGCAGATAAAAGTATTCTGGATTTTTAAAACTTATTCCGTTCATCATTTTCGTGCGGTTAAGGTACGGCTACTTCTTCGGTTACAGGCTCAGCAGCGGGTGCTTCAGGAGTTTTCACATCTTCTTTCTTCGTTTGGTTGACGAAGGAATAGGCGTTCATCAAAGTCTGGTTATTGTCGTCGGGAAGCGGCTTATATTTGGCAAACTTTACCAAATCTGCCTGACTCAGGATGTTCTGAAGCTGATCGAGTGAGTTTTCGTCGGCCATATTCTTGTTTTGTCGGAAGGTGCCAATCGTTTCAGCTGAAGTAAACTCCATCGCCGGAATGTCGAAACGTTTTTCAATATATACCCGGATAGTATCCGAAACTTCTGAATAATACTGTTTCACCTTTTCCTGTTGCCACAGTTTTTGTGTTTTTATCCGGTCGAGTTCGCGCAAGGCAATCACATGTGGCGGATCGTCGGGCTTTTCTGCTTTGACAAATAACGGGATCTTCTTTTTCTTCCATTTGAGGTAATAGAAAATAAAGAAAATAATAGCTCCAATCAGGATCAGTCCTAAGATGTAGGGTATAATTTCTTTCAGGGTAACCGGGGCGCTATACGGAACTTTGATGTCGACCGGACCTTTGGCTGTATCGATTTTCATGGTAAGCACCTGGAAAGCCAGTGAAAGGGTAGCCGCAGAATCTAGTATCTTGCCTTCTTTCATTTTAAAGAAAAAAGACGGAATCTGGTGAATCCCACTATCGAACGAGGTGATGGTCAATCGTTGAATCAGTTTTTCGCGCACTTTGCTGTCGAGCTTCACCGTATCAATTTTTGAACGGTTTACCACTTCAACATGTGTGCTGAAAGTGTCGGGTATTTGCGGGAACTGAACATCGAGATCTTTCGGTTTTTCAATTTCCAGCAGAAGTTTAATCTGGTCACCAATTAATATATGTGTCGAGTCGATGCTGGCTTTCACTGTAACTTGCGCTTTCAGGGCAGAAAAAATGCCTGTAAGCAGGAGGAGCAGCACGACAGGGAACAATCTTAGCTTCATTTGAAATTTGTTTTTATGCTCGTTTTTTAAACAGGCTGATCAATGCTTTGACATAGTCGTGATTGGTACTGATTTCGACATAATCGACCCCGCTTTTCTTAAAACTCGTGTCGAGCTGAGCTGATAATCTCTTCCACCAAACCCGGTAGGTATCTCTCGCTTTTTTGTCCGAAGTATCAATCCAGGTGTATTGTCCGGTTTCTGCGTCTTTCAGTTTAATCATTCCAATATCAGGCAAACGGGTTTCACGATCGTCGTATATCCGCAGTGCAACCACATCGTGCCGGTTATTTGCAATCGAAAGTGCATTTTCGAGCGATTCGTCTTTTTGAATGAAATCGGAAATCACAAAGGCGGTGCACCTTTTTTTTATGGCATTGGTCAGGTAACGGATTGCTCCTGAAATATCGGTACCCCGGTTTTCAGGCTCAAAATCGATGAGTTCGCTGATGATCCGGAGAATATGGCTTCGTCCTTTTTTCGGCGGAATGAACTTTTCAATCTTATCGGAGAAGAAAATAACCCCGATTTTATCATTGTTCTGAATGGCTGAAAAGGCCAGAACTGCCGAGATTTCGGTAACAATATTCTTTTTCAGTTTGTCGTTCGATCCAAATTCGCGCGATCCGCTCACATCGATCAGCAACACTACAGTCAGTTCGCGTTCTTCTTCATAAATCTTGACAAAAGGTTTGTTGTAGCGGGCGGTCACATTCCAGTCGATGTTACGGATATCGTCGCCAAATTGGTATTCACGAACCTCGCTGAAAGCCATCCCACGTCCCTTGAAAGCGCTGTGATACTCACCGGCAAAGATATTGCGGCTCAATCCACGCGTTTTAATTTCAATTTTCCGGACTCGTTTTATTAGTTCGCTTGTTTCCATTTATGAATGTTCCAAGTTCCAGGTTTTAAGTTCCAAGTTTTAGGATGTCATTGATTGTCATTAAATTGTCATTCGTAGTAAAAATCAGCATGAATGACGCGAAGCGAATGACAACAAATGACATGAAATGAATGACTTTCTCCTTCCTATGGCACTTCCACCGTATTTAAAATTTCAGCAATGATTTCTTCGGAAGTGATGTTGTTGGCTTCTGCTTCGTAACTCAAGCCGATACGGTGGCGCATCACATCCATGCAAACGGCCCGAACATCTTCAGGAATGACATAACCACGACGTTTGATAAACGCATAGGCTTTTGCGGCCTGAGCAAGGCTGATACTAGCACGTGGCGATCCACCGTATGAAATCATATCGACATATTTATCGAGTTTGTAGGCTTTCGGATCGCGGGTGGCAAATACGATATCGACGATGTATTTTTGAATTTTTTCGTCCATATACACATCTTTCACCACATCCCTGGCTTTTAGAATATCTTCAGGGCGCATTACTTTCGAAGCTGTGGGGAATGTTTTCAGCAAGTTTTGCTGTATTATGAGTTTTTCCTCGTCTTTCGAGGGGTATTTGATTACCACTTTCAGCATGAAACGGTCGACCTGTGCTTCAGGCAACGGATAAGTTCCTTCCTGCTCGATTGGGTTCTGAGTGGCCATGACCAAAAATGGTTCCTGCAATTTATAGGTGGTTTCCCCAATGGTGATCTGTCGTTCCTGCATGGCTTCGAGCAATGCCGACTGCACTTTGGCGGGGGCACGGTTGATTTCGTCGGCCAGAACAAAATTGGTAAAAATGGGACCTTTTTTTACGATAAATTCTTCTTTCTTCTGGCTGTAAATCATGGTACCCAGTAAGTCGGCTGGCAACAAATCGGGAGTGAACTGGATGCGTGCATACTTGGCATCGATGCTCGTGGCCAGCGTATTAATAGCCAGGGTCTTTGCCAAACCGGGAACCCCTTCCAACAGGATATGACCTCCGGAAAGAAGCCCGACCAACAGACTTTCAACCAAATGTTTCTGACCCACGATTACCTTGTTCATCTCCATACTGATGATGTCGATAAACGAACTTTCCCTTTGAATTCTTTCGTTTAATTCACGAATATCAACTGTTTGATCCATATTATTTAAAATATAAATGATTTGTTTATCTAGATTTTTTTCAGAACACGAAAGTAACCCAACTATCCATGAAAAAGGGTAAATTTTCGTTAAATTTTGTTAAGCTATTTTAGGTTGAAAGGCAGCAAAATTAATAATTTCGACGATCTTTAACAGAATATGAATTCGCTTTTTTATTTTTGCCAAAAATCAATTCGTTGACACAAAGGTATTTCATAGAACTTGCATATAAAGGCACCCGGTTTCATGGCTGGCAGATTCAACCCAATGCGGTTTCTGTTCAGGAATGTTTGGAAAATGCATTGTCGACCATTACGCGGGAGAAGATTTCGGTTACTGGCGCTGGCCGTACCGATACCGGAGTGCATGCCACTTATTTCGTGGCACATTTTGATTCGCTCAATCACCATCTTGACCACCCGGATTTTACGCATAAATTAAACAGCTTCCTGGATAAGGATTTGGTTATTTTCAGTATCTCGAAGGTTAATGTCGAAGCGCATGCACGCTTTGATGCCATTTCGAGAACCTACCATTACCACCTGAATCTTCGAAAGGATCCTTTTTCTCTCGAAACTTCGTGGCATTTCTTTCAGCAACCTGATTTGTATAAAATGAATGAGGCAAGCAGGATATTGTTTGACTATACCGATTTTACCAGTTTCAGCAAGTTACATACCGATGTTAAAACCAACAATTGCAAAATTTATTTTGCTGAATGGACACAGGTAATTTCCAATATTGTTTTTATGGTGAAGGCCGACCGGTTTCTTCGGAATATGGTTCGGGCATTGGTCGGAACAATTCTTGAAGTTGGGATTGGCAAAAATGACCTTGCCGGATTTCGTTCCATTATTGAGCAGAAGGATCGCAGTGCAGCAGGTTTATCAGTACCGGCTCATGGTTTGTTTTTAACCGATGTAGAATATCCGGAAGGAATTTTTAGAAGAACAGTCTGAAATCATTTTTGATTCTTTGCTGTTATACTTCAGTAATTCTTTAACTCAATCCCTCAATATCATGGCATTTACCCTTCAAATTGGCCAAAAGGCTCCTGACTTTTGTCTTAAAGCCACCGATGGAAAGTTTTACAAGCTTTCTGATTTTTCCGAAGCTCAGATTCTGGTACTTTTTTTTACCTGTAATCATTGCCCTTATGTTTTGGGCAGTGATGAGGTAACCCGGAATTCAGCCAATTATTTTCAGTCAAAAGGAGTGCGTTTTGTTGCCATAAACTCGAACAGCCCATATACATACACTGAAGACAGTTTCGAAAACATGGAGTCCCGGATGAAGGAAAACCAGTTTCCATGGTCCTACCTTCACGACAAAACCCAGAAGATAGCATTGTCATACGGTGCATTGAAAACTCCGCATTTTTTTGTGTTTGACGAAAATCGAAGGTTAGTTTATACCGGTCGGGCAGTCGACCAACCACGCGATTCATCCAGAATCACCGTGAACGATCTGGATCGAACCCTATCTGAACTAATGGAAGGGAACATGATTTCTGTTCCACTAACCAATCCAATCGGCTGCACTATTAAATGGGAAGGCAAAGACAAACATTGGATGCCAGATGATGCCTGTGATCTGGTCTGATTCTTTTGTTTCCTGCTAAATTGACGAGGAATTTCAGCACGTAAAATTCATATTTAATTAACAGATCAACTTAATAGGAAAGTCGGTTTCCTGTAAGCTTTTTGGCTTGGTTATTCGTCTTTTCTATCAGCAATTCAGTGCATTGTCATATAAGTTTCTGCGATTCTGAACTCTGCTCAGATGATTTGCTTATCCACTTTTTGCATGCTCGTAAAAGTTGTTTGATTTCTTTGGCTTGAATTTCTATATTTGCTGACTTTTAAAATTGAACTTAATTAACTCAAATAAATTGGAATGAAAGGTTACAAAATTATCGTTCTTGCCAAACAGGTTCCGGATACGCGAAATGTTGGCAAAGATGCCATGAAAGCCGATGGAACCGTTAATCGGGCGGCCCTTCCGGCGATTTTCAATCCGGAAGATTTGAATGCACTCGAACAGGCACTTCGGATCAAAGACAATTTTCCGGGAACAACCATTACCGTTTTAACAATGGGCCCCGGTCGTGCAGCGGAAATCATTCGCGAAGGCTTATTTCGTGGCGCCGATGACGGCATTTTATTGACCGACCGTGCTTTTGCCGGTTCTGATACCCTGGCCACTTCGTATGCCATAGCTCAAACCCTGAAGAAACATGGTGCGTATGACATCATCATTGCTGGTCGTCAGGCGATCGACGGAGATACCGCCCAGGTTGGTCCACAAGTTGCCGAAAAACTTGGATTACCGCAGATCACCTACGTCGAAGAGGTTCAGTCCATCAGCAAAGGAATGGTAACTGTGAAACGCCGTCTCGAACGTGGTGTGGAAGTGGTGAAATGTCCTGTTCCGCTGGTCATTACAGTGAACAGTTCGGCTCCGGATTGTCGTGCCCGCAACGCCAAACTAATCATGAAATACAAACATGCCAAGACCATCTCGGAAATGCAGGAAGCAAACGAAGATTACCTGCACCTGTATAGCGACCGTCCATATCTTAATATAAAGGAGTGGACCGTTCAGGATATTGAAGTCGATCATAACGAACTTGGGTTGACTGGTTCGCCAACCAAGGTGAAAAAGATTGAAAATGTTGTCCTTCAATCAAAGGGAGCCAAAGTCATAACTTCTTCCGACGAAGATATGGACCAGCTGATGCGCGAGTTAATTGAAAATCATACAATCGGATAATTGATAATACATCCCAATATGAATAGTGTTTTTGTTTATTGCGAAATAGAAGACGGTCAGGTTGCCGAAGTTAGCCTCGAATTGCTGACCAAGGGACGCTCGCTGGCCACCGAATTGAAATGTCAGCTCGAAGCGGTTGCCATCGGGTACAAACTCGATGGAATTGAAAAAGATATTTTTTCGTATGGTGTAGATGTTTTGCATATTGCCGACGACAAACGTCTGGCTCCATATTCCACTTTACCTCATAATTCCATCGTGGTTAAACTTTTTCAGGAAGAAAAGCCACAGGTTGCCCTGATGGGTGCCAGTTCGGTGGGCCGCGATTTAGGTCCGCGTGTTTCGTCAGCTTTGCACAGCGGTTTGACTGCCGATTGCACATCGCTGGTGATTGGTGATCACGAAGATAAAAAGCTCGATAAAGTATATACCGATCTGCTTTATCAAATCCGGCCGGCTTTTGGCGGAAACATTATTGCCACGATTATCAATCCTGATTGTCGTCCGCAAATGGCTACCGTTCGCGAAGGCGTCATGAAAAAAGAAATTCTTGATCCAAAATACAAAGGAAAAGTTAACAAGCTGGATGTTTCGAAATATGTGAACGACACCGATTTCGTGGTCGAGATGATCGAGCGTCACATGGAAAAAAGCAAGGTGAACATCAAAGGAGCCGGAATTATTGTGGCCGGTGGTTATGGTGTTGGCTCGAAAGAAAACTTCAACCTGCTTTTCGAACTGGCTGAAGTTTTGGGTGGCGAAGTTGGCGCTTCACGGGCAGCAGTCGATTCAGGATATGTTGATCACGATCGCCAGGTCGGTCAAACCGGAACCACGGTTCGTCCGAAACTCTATATTGCCTGTGGCATTTCAGGACAAATCCAGCACCGCGCCGGAATGGAAGAGTCGGCACAGATTATTGCAATCAATACCGATCCTGAAGCTCCGATCAATTCCATTGCAGACTATGTGATCACCGGAGATGTTGCAGTCATTCTTCCAAAAATGATCAAATATTATAAAGCGAATACAAAATAGGGAAAGGATAATAGTCATTGGTAATAAAAACTGATGACGAATAAATCTTTCCTGATGACTTTTTTCTAATGACTTAAAAATAAGAAAATGGCTAATTATTATACTGACAATAAAGACCTGAAATTCCATTTGACCCATCCGTTGATGGAGAAAATTGTTCGGCTGAAAGAACGGAATTTCGAAGAAAAGAAGAATTACGATTTTGCTCCGATGGATTACGAGGATGCGCAGGATAGTTACGACAAAGTGTTGGAAGTGGTAGGCGAAATCTGTGGCGAAATTGTAGCACCAAATGCCGAGAGCATCGATGCCGAAGGCCCGAGTGTGGTGGATGGTCATGTAATATATGCCCGCGGTACCGAAGTAAATATTGATGCACTGCGGAAAGCCGGTCTGATGGGCATGTCGTTACCACGAAAATACGACGGACTGAACTTCCCGATTGTACCTTATATTATGGCTGCGGATATCGTTTCGCGTGCCGATGCCGGATTTGTGAATATCTGGGGACTTCAGGACTGTGCCGAAACCATCAACGAATTTGCTTCGGAAGAACAAAAAGCAAAATATCTGCCCCGTGTTTGCGCCGGAGAAACGATGGCTATGGATTTAACTGAACCCGATGCTGGTTCCGACCTTCAGGCCGTACAATTAAAAGCTACCTGGGACGAAAAGAAAGGCACATATCTGCTGAACGGCGTGAAACGTTTCATTACCAACGGTGATGGCGACATCGCACTGGTGCTGGCTCGTTCAGAATCCGGAACAAAAGATGGCCGCGGATTGTCAATGTTTATCTACGATAAACGCAATGGCGGAGTAACTGTACGGCGCATTGAGCATAAAATGGGGATTATTGGCTCTCCAACCTGTGAACTTGTATTCAAGAATGCTCCTGGCGAATTGGTTGGTGACCGCAAAATGGGATTGATTAAATACGTAATGGCGCTAATGAATGGCGCCCGTCTTGGAATTGCAGCACAATCAGTAGGCGTTTCCGAATCAGCTTACCGCGAGGCGCTGGCTTATGCCAAGGAACGTGTTCAGTTCGGAAAAGCGATCATCCGCTTCCCCGCCGTTTACGAAATGATTACTACCATGAAGGCAAAGCTGGATGCTTCGCGTACATTATTATACGAAACGGCTCGTTTTGTTGACATGTATAAAACATACGCCCACATTGCCGAAGAACGTGCTCTCGACAAAGACGAAAAGGCCGAGATGAAGAAATATTCAAGATTGGCTGACTTGTTTACCCCGCTGGGAAAAGGAATCTCCAGCGAATTTTGTAATCAGCTGGCTTATGATGCCGTTCAGATTCATGGTGGATCGGGTTTTATGAAAGATTATCCGGTTGAACGTATTTACCGTGATGCCCGCATTACTTCCATTTATGAAGGAACTACCCAACTTCAGGTGGTTGCTGCCATCCGTGGTGTTACAACTGGCGGATATCTGGCTCAGATTCGCGAATACGAGTCTCAGAAAATCACTCCTGAACTGGAATTTATGCGGCGCACCCTGATTATTCTGACTGATGACTACGAACAGGCCGTCGCCAAAGTAGTTGACAGCAATGACAATGAATTTATAGACTTCCATGCACGTCGTTTGGTCGAAATGGCAGGATTCATCACCATGAGCTACCTCCTGGTGATCGACAGCAACCGCGATGCCTCGTTTACCCGTTCAGCCAAAGTATTCATCAAACTGGCCAAATCGCTGGTAAAAGGACATGCCGAGTTTATCCGCAGTTCGCAGGTTGAAGATCTGGCAGCCTATAAAATAGAAATGGAATAAGATTTCAAAATTATATTTTCTGAAATGCCGGTCGGAATGATCGGCATTTTTTGTTTTGTCCAAAACTTACTGATACGATGACTCCAAGTCATCATATCAGTTGAATAAATTTCCAGAAAAGTCTATAAAAAAGTTCATTCTTTTTCCAAAGGAAGTTCAAAATCAAACATATCTTTCAAAGGTACATTGAGTGTCCTGCCGAGGGCAAGTATCGTACTCAGGGTTGGATTAATTCTACCGGTTTCAATTCGTGCAATTTGGCTTAATGACAATCCTGACTCAAAGGCTAGCTGAGTTTGGGTATATCCTTCCCTGTTTCTGATCTTGATCAGTTGCGTTGCAAATGCTTTGACACCATCTTCATCAAAGATTCTTTTTCTAGCACTTTTCTGCACAAAATTCATTGCAGAAAGTTTAGGAGAAATAAAAAAATAATTATGGCATATATGCCATAATCTCATATATTTGAGCATTCCCAACTTAAATCAATAGAAGGAATGAATACTGTTTTATTAAAATTAGTTTTCACACAGTCTTTACAATAAATGAATTTTCAATACTATCGCCCTAAGTGGGTATGCGGTCGTTTCAATCAAGAAAATCAAGTTGCTCTGATGTACAACTTGATAGAGGGAATGAGCTACTTCTTTGTAGATTTTTCTGCCGCGGTAATAGGTGAGATACTTACTGTAAAAAGAAATACTCAAGTGAAAGTTTCGTCTGTTTGTGAAAGGACTGGAATAGCGGAGGAATCAATCATCCCTTTCTTTGATGAATTAATAAATTGAAGTTTCCCACATATCTGAAGCCCGATAATAGGGCATGTTAAGTTTCATAATTATCTGTTCAGTAGTTGCCTAATCGACATGCTATCAAGCTACTGCCTGACAGGTGACAGTTTCGTTGCTATTTTGGCAATTATCTTCAGATTCATCGAGAGCCTTGAGCATTGCCAAGAGTTGTCTGCTTGTTTGGTTGCTTAGCATTACTTTTTCCATCAATGCTTCAATCTCAATGTTTAGAATCCCGGCCATC
>JANXYV010000086.1 GCA_025355875.1 Prolixibacteraceae bacterium
AAACGGATTAAATTCTGTTTCTGTATTCAGTAATTCATTAATCTGAATAGGTAAAAGAACATTTTACAATCATACTACTAAAAATGACAAATATTAAAGGTCTGGTCTGCATTGTCTTGTTATTAACATCCTTGTTTTTCAAATGGATAAAACAACATCTTCGTATCAAATCATTTTATGGTACCAGCCGAAATGCAGTTTACTGCCAAATATGGATAGCAATTTGCATGTATCTGCTGGTTGCCATTCTAAAGAAAAAGCTGAAATTAGAGCATTCGCTCTACACTTTATTACAAGTTCTCAGTTTAACACTTTTTGAAAAAATAACTGTAAATGAACTATTTATAAACTCGTATTACAAACCAACAAGTTCGCAAAATCCTAACCAGCTATCAATCTGGGAGTTTTAACCGGACACCAATGATATGGTATATTCATGAAAAAAATAGTCATTATACTGTTTGTTTTAGTTGTAACTAAAGGATTCGGTTCCCCTCATCAGGATATTTCACTGAACGGCAATTGGAAATTCATTCCTGACTACACCAATTCAGGTGAAAGTAAGGATTGGATTAATGGATTGCCCGAAAGCGCACACAATGTGAACGTACCGCATACCTGGAACATTGAAGATGGTTATGAGAACTATGTAGGAATGGCCTGGTATCAGAAGCAGTTTTCTGTTCCTTCCGAATGGAAAAACAAGGCGGTCAGGCTAAAATTTAAAGCGATTTATCGTGATGCTGTAATCTGGGTGAACGGCATAAAAGTGGGCGAACACCTGAATTCGGGCTACACTCCGTTCAGTTTTGATATTTCGAAGTTTCTGCATTATGGTAGCGAAAATAATATTGTTGTATCGGTAAGCAACCATTTTTCAGAAAAGGCATTGCCCTATAACAGACAGTTCGACTGGACAAATGATGGTGGAATTACTCGTGATGTTTCACTACAGATTACTGGGAAACCATCCATTCGCTTTGTACATGTTTCGCCAAAATTATCAGGGGCCGACAGCATAGGTAATTTTAATATTGCGGTCAGGTTTTGGGAGGACCAAATTACAAAAGCCACCTTCGTTTTTAATTTCATGGAAAAGAAATCAGGAAAAATTCTCTTTTCAAAAGAACTGGATTTAAAGTCTGAAGAGGGGCAGTTTACAGCAGATTTTAACGTCGGCAAAGTTATTCCCTGGCATTTCGATAATCCGTTTTTATACCGGATTGAAACAATTATAAAATTGAAAGGTGTTGCCACCGACAACAACATTTCAACCTTTGGATTCAGAAATATTGAATTGAAGGAGGAAAAACTCTATTTAAACGGTGAAGCTGTTCGCCTTCCAGGAATTGAATACATGCCCATGAGCAATGCGAATTACGGTGCCGCCGAGCCACGCGCATTTCTCGATTCGATTGTACGCACAATGAAGGACCTTAATGTTGTCATTACAAGGTTTCACTGGCAACAGGACGATAGCATGTTTGAACTGATGGATGAATATGGTATTCTGGTGCAGGAAGAAATACCCTGGTGGCAGGGACCTTCCACGCTTTCTCCTGCATTGTTTGAAGTGGCAAAAATGCAGTTATCAGAAACCATCGAGGCACATTATAATCATCCATCCATATTTGCATGGGGGCTTAGTAACGAGGTGAATGGAAAAAACAGCGAAAACTATACAAAACTAAAATCATTTGTTAAGGCGAAAGACGCTACGCGTTTGGTGAATATAGTAGCTAACGAAATCTTTGTTAATCTTCAGAACGATGAATCGTTACTTGGCGATTTGCCAACCTGGAACGAATACGTGGGTACATGGCACGGTAAACACCGCGACGAATTACCTGGCTATTTTGATAAAATTAAGCCTGCAATCGGAAACAGGCCGCTGCTTATTACCGAAGGGGGTTTATGCGAACCGCGTTTTGCCGGAGGTGATACCCGGCGAGTGGATGAAATGATTTTTCATTACAATGAGTGGTGCAAACTGCCTTATATTATTGGTTATATATATTTCTGCGTAAACGATTACCGTACGCAAATGGGTGAAGAGGGATTGGGGAAATTCAGAATTCGCCGGCACGGAATTGCAAATATGTACAACCAGCCAAAATCATCTTATTATATATTTAAACAGCTTTCGTCGCCGGTTGAAATCAGTAAAGTCGAAAAAGCTGGAGAAACCGATGTAACTATTGGAATTAAAGTAAAGAACACAATACCATCATACGCAATTAGAAATTACAAACTTCGCTACATCAATATCAAGGGAATTGTAACTGAGATTGGTATCCCCAACCTTAATCCGGGACAGAGTTTGGAATTGCTTCTAAAGGATATTAATTCCAGGTATGCTTTCGAAATTCGTAAGTCCAATGGTTTTGTGGTTGTAAAATACTGACTTTGAACTGAATAATAACTATTTATAAACATGACGACAAACAAGATTACATCACGGTTGATTTTAATCATCGCTTGCCTTTACTTTTTTGTAGCAAAAAGTAACGCTCAGGCAATTACGCTCGAAGCAGAAAATGCAATTCTATCAGGAGAAGTTACAAAAAGTACCTACAATAATTCAAGCTGTGCTTATATGGGAGGTAGCGGCAGTATAAAATTCATCGTGAATATTGCTTCTGCAGGTACTTATAAACTTACCATACGCGCAGCAACACCCATGGGAGGCAAAACTCAGGACCTATATGTGAATAATGAAAATAACGGTCAGGTAATATTTGGCGTCAATAATAACTGGTTTGACCAAAATGCAGGAGCTGTTTCTTTAAAAGTTGGCGATAATGCCATTGAAATAAGAAAAAACTGGGGCTGGATGTATTTTGATAAAATTACATTGGAACCAACACCTAAGAACAACTACAGCAGTACTGATGAAGCCTTGGTTAATGCAAACAGCGATGAAAAAACAAAAAATGTATATGCTTATCTGCGTTCTCAATATGGAAAGAATATTATTTCAGGACAAACAGCCTACTGGAACGAATTAATTGCCGTTGCAGGAAAAACACCCGTTCTTCGTGCATTCGATTTTCAGACTTATACTGTGGGATACCCTTATTTGTGGGATAATTCGATTGGAGTGCCAACTTTTGGCTGGCTCGACAATGGCACCACTAAGGCGGCCATTGACTGGTATAAAAGTACGAACGGAAAAGGTATTGTATCATTTCAATGGCATTGGCATTCTCCATCAGGCGGGAAAGTTTCCTCCAATACGTTTTATACAAACTCCACAACCTTTGATGTTAGCAAGGCAGTTACTCCCGCCACGGCAGAATATAAAGCTATCGTACGCGATATCGATTCAATCGCTTCGCAGTTAAAACGTCTACAAAATGCCGGAGTACCTGTGCTTTGGCGGCCTTTGCACGAAGCCGGCGGCAAATGGTTCTGGTGGGGTGCAAAAACGGCGAAAGACTGCCTAGCTTTATATGAAATACTGTACGATAGATTAACCAACTACCACAAACTGAATAACCTCATTTGGGTATGGTCAACGCCTGAAGCAGAATGGTATCCAGGAAATGGGAAAGTTGATATCATCGGTTTTGATTCTTACCCGGGTGAATTTGTGTATGGCTCCCAAAAATCCGTTTTTAATCAACTTTATGATATCGTTCAGGGAAAGAAGATGATTGCCATGACCGAAAACGGACCAATACCGGATATTGATAAATGTATTGCAGAAGATGCCATGTGGCTGTATTTTTCATCGTGGAGTGATTTGGTTACAAAACAAAATTCAAACGAACATATTAAGCAGGTATTTGCCCATGATAACTTAATCACCCTCGATGAGGTTTTTCCAACAGCCATAATTGACAGGAAACTTAATTCTTTTGGGTTTAGGATTTTCCCGAATCCGGCAACAGATGTACTTCAGGTCGATTTTGCAGAAGCATCTGAATCAGTGGGGACGATTAACATTATTAACCTTGATGGTAAAATTGTACTGGAGCAAAAGGTTGCTGGCAAAATGACTATATATTTAAACATCATTCAATTGAATCAAGGCGCATACATTTGCAGATTTAATTATGGAAAAGAAAGTTTCATATCGAAATTCATAAAACAATGATTTTGAATGTAATGCAAAATACATTCTGATCGCAAATAATGCTAAAAATGAGAAAAAGAAATATAACATCGTTGCTGCTATTAATTATGCTTGTGTCTAGATTACAGGCCGCTGATTTGGTGTTCGATATCCGGAATTATCCGTTTTCGTATGCAGGTTCTTATATGGCTTTTATGCTAAAAACCGAAGAAAAAACAGTTAAGGAAGGTTTGTTCCTGAACGATGTTTCGGGCGAACGCATGTGGGGCTGGAAAGGAGTTTTCAAAATTGAACTTTTAAAAAACGGGGTAGTCATCCCATTTGAATCGGAAGGCTCTCCTTCCAAACTGACACTGAAGAGTCAGGCTGGAAAGGTTGAGATTTGCTTCGAATCGGCTGATATTGTCAGATTCAGAGGAAATGATGGTCTTGCCCTAAAACTCACGCAGATGATAGAAAGCTGGAGTGGAGCAAACTACCCGCTAAACTATGAAAAAACGATATGGATGTGCAAAATGTGGGGGCCGCACTATTCCATTTATGGAATGAAAGGAAAGATAAGGGGAGACGCAGCCAAATCGTTTGTTAACGAACATATCAAAGACAGGCCCCAGTTTATACTCGATGCTGAACCTGATGAAAATGGTGTTATCGAACTGGCTGTTGAGCAATTTCAGGATGCTTACGATGGAAAAAAATACGAAAAACCGTTCGACAATTGTGTGGCAGATGCAACACGGAACCTGGAAGAGTTTAAGAAAAAAATCCCTGAAACTCCTGCTGAATATGCCGGTTTGCGTGATTTGGGCGCTTATCTGAAGTGGTCGTCGGTGGTTAATCCACGTTCTGCCCTGAAACGTACCTGCATGTACCAGTCGAAAAATTACATGACTGCCATTTGGTCGTGGGACAACTGTTTCGGCGCGATGGCCGTTTGCAACGACCACCATTTTGCACTCGATCAACTGCTGGTGATGTTCGACTACCAGACCAAACTTGGAATTCTCCCCGATTTCCTGACCGATAAATATCCGATGTATGCAGCATTCAAGCCCCCGGTTTATGGTTTTACCATGCAAAAAATGGATGAGATTTCATCTGCCAAATTCTCGAAAACCGAAATCGCCACCGTTTACGAACAGATTGCAAAACTCACCCGTTTTTGGCTCACCTATATGGATAACAATCAGAACGGGATACCGCAATACAATAACTCGAACGACTGTGCCGATAACTGTGCTATTTTCCAGGTGGGTTATCCAACCGAAACACCCGATTTAAGCACACATCTTATTATTCAGATGGATTACCTGGCAACGGCTGCAAATCAACTTGGCAAAAAAGATGAAGCCAAAGAATGGACCATGAAAGCAGACAAACTAACCCGTCTGCTTTGCGACAGTTTGTGGATTGACGGACGTTTTGTGTCAAAAAACTCATTCACAGGCGAATATTGCAAAGATTGTCAGTCGTTTGTAAATTACACTCCCATTTTGCTGGGCAACCGGCTTCCGAAAGAAATAAAGGAAAAACTGCTTTATGACCTGAAAAACAGTGGTATCGTAACACCATTTGGTCCTGCAAGCGAAAACCCAAAAAGTCCGTGGTTTATCGAAAATGGTTATTGGCGCGGGGCAATCTGGGCGCCCCAGTATCTGTTTCTGGTTGAAGGGCTTAAAAAAAGCGGCGAAACCGAATGGGCCAGACAACTGGCAAAAAACTACTGCGAAATGTGTCTGAAATACGGATTCCCCGAAAATTTCAGTGCGCTCGATGGGCATCCCATGTGTGATATGGGTTACTCATGGACAGTCGATGCGTTTTTTGTATTGGCAACAGAGTATTTAAACTAATAATAAACTTAAAAATGAAAATGTATAAATTTCTGCTCTCTGTCTTGTTCATGGCAATTGTTTGGACATCGGCAGCTCAATCAGAGAAGCCTGCTTCTGCATTTACAATAACTGTAAATCCACAATCGCAAACCGATTTATTCGAGGGAATTGGGGCCGTAAGTGCCGGGGCCTCATCGCGCCTTCTGATTGATTATCCGGAACCTTACCGCAGCCAGATTCTCGATTATCTTTTCCTTCCGAATTTTGGAGCTGGGTTCCAGCACCTGAAAGTCGAAATCGGTGGCGACATCAACTCAACCGATGGAACCGAACCCAGCCATATGCGAAAAAAGGGAGAAGAAAATTTTAACCGGGGTTACGAATGGTGGCTAATGAAGGAAGCCATAAAACGAAACCCAGATATTATTCTCGACGGATTGGCCTGGGGCGCACCAGGCTGGCTCGGCGATGGGAAATTCTATTCGAAAGATGGTGCCAACTATTTTGTTTCGTTTATAAAAGGAGCAAAGAAAGTTCACAATCTCGATATTAAATACATTGGCATTTGGAATGAGCGCGAGTTTGATCCTGAATGGATTAAGCTATACCGTAAAACCCTAGACGAAAATGGACTAAGTAAGGTTAAAATTGTAGCTGCCGATTTAAATGGCCCGCCCGAGCGCATCTGGTCGGTTGCTGAGGCCATGGCAAAAGACCCTGAATTGGCCAAAGCCATTGATATTATCGGGGTTCATTATCCGCATGGAGTTACGCCACCCTCGGCACTCAAGCTAAAGCAAGAAGGCAAAAGGTTATGGTCGTCGGAAGATGGCGAGTGGAACTGGACAACCATGAATCCGCTTACCCATCTCAGGGCACAAAAAATCAATACTAATTTCATCAGCAACAATCTTACCAAAACCGAATTTTGGAGCCCCATTACCTCATATTACGATTGCCTACCTGCACCACAGTCGGGCGTAATTACTGCCAACACACCCTGGTCTGGAGCTTTTATAGTAGGTCAGAAATTATGGGAGGTGGCCCATACTACCCAGTTTGTTAAGCCGGGTTGGTTTTACATTGTTGATGCCTGCAAAAAACTCCCATTGGGTGGGAGTGTGGTTGCCTATACATCGCCCGATAAAAAGGAGGTTTCCATCATCATCGAAACCACCGAAGCCAGTGCAGAACAATTACTTGAGTTATTTCCAGATGGCGCTTTTAACCAGCAAAAGCTCAATGTCTGGCATTCAAATCAGTTGGAACAATTTGTCCGCAGCGAGGACCTAATTCTTAAAGACGGTAAGTTTTCTATTCAACTGAAGCCCAATTGCATTTATTCACTTACCACAATTTCAGGCCAGAAGAAAGGTATTTTCAGCAGTCCGGCGCAGACGGCGTTTCCGCTTCCATACACCGAAAATTTTGACACTTATCAACCGTCAGCGATTCCGAAATATTTATGCGACCAGGGTGGTGCCTTCGAAGTGGAACAAAACCCAGGTGGTGGAAATATCCTACGTCAGCAAATCGAAAAGCGCGGAATCGATTGGTCGGAGTCCAAATTTGCCTACTCAGTAATAGGCGACTTGAACTGGAACGATATTGAAGTATCCTGCGATATTGCGTTCGAAAATGTTACGGCTGAGCCCGAATTACAGCAAAAACTATTTATGCAGATTTCGGCACGCTGTTATAATGGCTCCACCTGGGATGCATTTGGCAAACTTTTCCCTGTTGGATATACTTTCCGCTGGTATGCCAATGGAAACTGGGAAATTGGAACGCCAAACCGGATTTTAGCAAAAGGTAAAATTCAAAATCCGGGCACCGCATGGCACAATCTGAAAATCAGTTGTAAAGGCGATAAAATCAGTGCATTTTTCGATAACAAGAAGGTTCAGGAAATCACCGATGCAACCTACCAGCGCGGTCTTGCAGGAATTGGATGTAGTTTCGACAGGGTAGGATTTGATAATTTGAAAGTTGTGGATATTAAATAGTGTGTTACAGTACAACAATATTATTAAACTCTCTTTTTCAGGATGATATTGATATCTTTAAATCTTTGCCATGTACTTAGGCTTAATTCATTAAACTTATTTAGTAAATGTACTTATGTTTTTATTTATTTTTTTGAGTGCTAAAATTTCTTATTAACTAAAAAAATATGAAACAAATGCTATTATTCTTCATTTTTGCAATTATTTGCAATGCTATTTCTGCCCAAACTTATAACATAAAAGACTTTGGCGCAATTGCTGATGGTAAAATACTCAATACACAAGCTGTACAGAAAACAATTGACAAATGTTTTGCCGATGGAGGTGGCACAGTGTACGTTCCTACAGGAGTGTTTGTTATAGGAACTATTCATTTAAAATCGAATATCAATTTATTTCTCGAGCGTGGAAGTGTATTGAAAGGCAGTGCGAATATTTCGGATTACGAAGCCTTTCAACGTAAAGGTTTTCAAGAAACCAATTATGGAATGTTATTTACATTGAAAGCTGAAAACGTATCCATCACTGGTTTTGGTGCAATTGATGGCAACGAAGAAGCATTTTTTACCTGGAATGTAGCAAAGAAAATTGAATGGGGCGGAACGCAATACACTCGTCAGAAAGAAAATTTCCGTAAAGTTCTTGCCGGAATTGGCGATGGTCCGGTTGATCCGGCTAAATTGCGCCCACATCAAATGATTATATTTTCGCAATGTAAAAATTTGTTGATAGAAAATGTATTAATCTCGAAATCGCCATTTTGGACACTTCATTTTGCCGATTGTGATGGCGTGATTGTGAAAGGCGCAAAAATATGGAATAGCTTAGAAACGCCTAACAGCGATGGAATGGATATAACTTCGTGCAACAACGTAAATGTTTCGGATTGCGACATTCGCGCTGGAGACGATGCCATTGCAATTACCGGTTACGCCTTTCATTACGAATTACCTGGATATTCTAATCTTCGCCATAATTCGGAAAATATAAATATCTCAAATTGTAATTTACAATCGCGTTCAAGCGGCATTCGTATTGGTTTTGAAGACCAGAACACCGTAAAAAACATTAATATAAGTAACATCAACATTACAAATTCAAATCGAGGAATTGGTATTTTTGTGCGCGATTCTGGTTCAATTGAAAATGTTTTTATTTCGAGCGTAAATATCGAAACCCGTTTGCACACCGGCGATTGGTGGGGAAATGGCGAACCAATTCATTTGTCGGCTATTCGTAGTAAAAACGGCGGAATCATTGGGAAAATAAAGAATGTAAGCCTGCGCGATATTATTTGCAAATCGGAAAATGGAATTCTTCTTTACGGAACACAGGAAAGTTCTTTAGAAAATATACGTTTAGAAAATGTTCGTTTAAATATAATTAACAGTAAACTAAATGAATTTGCCGGTGGAAATATTGATTTGCGTGGTTGCCTTGATGCTAAACAATTGCTGTTTGCGCACGACATTTCCGGTATAGTTGCGCAATACGTAAATAACCTTATCATTAACGATTTTACATTAGAATGGGAAAAGATACCTTTCTCTTATTTTACAAACGGAATTGAAGTTTCTCATTTCGATAAATTAAGCATAACCAATTACACTGGTACTGGTTCACCTGAGAATAAAGGCGCAGTGCCGGTAATGTTGCAATTTGGAAGTAATTTTTCGGGAAATGTTGCACCAGCTTGGGTTACAAAGAAAAATGTAAAGTAATTAACGAAACTTGCACAGAGATAATTAACAATTTGATAAATCTTGCGGACGAAAAAAAGAACCAAAAATTGTTTTGAACACGAAAAAATAATTTTAACCATTACTTCTTAGTACATGACAAAAATATAAATAGCTGAAGATCAACCAAATAAGTTCGTTAAAATTTGCATAATACCCTGAATATCATTATCTTACAAGAAATTACCACATCTCGAAGTAAGAAATATGACATCCAAGGTAGAG
>JANXYV010000149.1 GCA_025355875.1 Prolixibacteraceae bacterium
ATCAATTTTACCGTATTTGAGCGTTATTTTTGAACCACAATAAAAGCACTTTTTTTATTCATATTTTTGATTTCTCGCAAAGCTATACCAATAAAGGATTACAGAGGTTTTCACCATTCTTTTTGTCCATTAACCCGAAAATGGCAATATCTTCAGGGAATTCAGGTTCAAAAGGCTCAGGAGGTGCTGTTTTGCTGAACTTATTTTCTACAACATAATGCTATATTTAAGGACATTAAACATATCCTAATGATTTTATATTTCGTATATTTTAATGAATAATTCACTAATTTTAAATATGCGGTTATGAATGTCATTTCAACTTGTTTGACTGGAACTGCAACCATTTTAACATGCAGAAAAATCGCTCAATCATTCAGCGAGAACATCTACGAACTTTCCTCTATCAGGCGAAATTGGTCGCCTGAATATGCTGGTAATCTAAAAGACCGTGTCGAAAAGATCATGAACCAGTATTTCACCCATGACTCCCTGATTGACCATCTCGAAAAACATGGCCAGTTTTATGAACTAATGATTGCTGCATTGAAGGATGTCAGCGTTTTTCGTGCTGAATTGAAGGTGGATTTCAGCCATGACAAGAAATTCCTGAATGAGACTTTCGAAACTTTGGGATACGTCGATTTTTTCAGCGATGCCAAGAATGGCGATCATTTTAGTCTGTACAAAATGATGGCTACTTTCAAACGGAACATGACTCCGGAATTGATGAAAATCATTCAGGCCCGCGGAATTGATCAGAATCTGCTCACACGGTTGCTTTTGTACAAAGAAAAACTTGCTGAATTAAAGAACTGCTTTGATGTTGCACATGGCAACGAACAGTTGGGGTCAGAATTGAAACGCGAAATCAATTCGATCTACGCAGAAGTGAAAGACATTTGCCGGATTGCAAATGCCTATTACGAATTTGACCCAATTCAGCGTGACCGGTTCAACTTCTACAAGGTGATGATCAATTTGAAGAAATCATCCCTCAAACCTGCCTATTAGTGCAGATTCGGGTTTAATTTTGCAGGTTGAAAAATCTGTATGGTGATCAGATCATTGTTGGTTGCTGAACAACCGGCAATGATCTTATTTTTATCTACTCTTCCTGATCATCGGGTTCTTCTTCCTCTTGATCATTTTCTTCCTCATCTTCAGCCGAGTATACCACATCCATATCTTCATCCTCAAAAACCTGCGGTTTAGTAACCTGCGCAAGGGGTTTCAGATTTGATGGAATAGTTTGGTTGACTTTGTCCTCGAAGTATGGAAAAACATCGACGATATTGCAGACTGCAATAGATGTGGCCTGGTAGGGCACCAGAATGTATGAAAGTCCATCTTCCAGCCGCTGAAGTGCTTCTTTGATGTCGTCGGCAGCAACCAGAAAATAGTTGTTGATCTTTTTTTCTTTCCCTGCTTTCTCGTCGATGGTAACAATGCCTATTTTCGCTTTGTACCACCATTCGCCTACTTCGTGCGGGAAAATTTCGATGATGTTCGATTTTTTGATGTTGTCAACCACAAACTCACCGCGAACCATCGTTTGTACCTGCTGAATAATGCGCGTTTCGGCATCGGTAAAGGTTACGGCATCAACCAGATAGACTTCGTTGACTTTGCGCTCACGACCATCGTCGTCAATTTTGACATATTTTACTTTGCACTCGAACCAGGTTTGCATATACTACTGTTTTTTTTGATGTGCAAAGATAGGTTCTGAACCTGCAATTCAACTTAAAATTGAAAATAGTTTTAAACAAAAACAATACTTTCAAACGTTTTGGTGGCTATTATTCATAGGATATATTCCTGATTCCGGACATTTTTTTTGCCTGAGTTTTGGAATGGAACAAGACTTCCAAATCAGCTTCGGAAATGGAAGTTTTCGGCTGGAAGTCTTTTGATTTAATGTATCTCAGGATGCTGCTGTAAAATTGTCGACCTTCAGGTTTATCCTGAATATCTTTCAGGTTTACCATACTCACCAACAACTTACCCTTACCTACCGCGAATTCAAATAGCAAGCCAAGTTTATGGTTTCGTTCCACATTATCAACAACCTGAATCAGTGGATGATAATCTTCAGGAGTTTGGTCCAGGATAAATGGACGGCTGTTTTTTACTATTGTCCACCACTGCCAGTTGCTGTGAAATTCAGTTGGAAAGTCCTTGAATAGCGGATGTTCCGGATTGGTCAGGATTGAAAGCGTCCCTGGAGAGACCGGTTTTTTTGCCCATTCCGAAATGCCTTTAAACATGCGGTAGTTCCAGTAGTCGGGAGTAAAAAGGCCACCCACCGAAAATTCCTGTACTGATTCATGGTCCGGAATAAGCAATATTGTTTTTCCTTCCTGAAGCTGTTGGATCGTTTTTTTATCCAATTCGTTGGCTACCGTTATCCCGGCAGGAATGGAGGTGTCCTGATTTTCCGGATAAACCCAAATCGGGTAGGTATTTTTATAGGAAGTGCCAGGCAAACTGATGGTTAGATTTAGCTTTTCAGCCGTTTTAATTTTTGAAAGGTCAATTTTAAGTCTGGAAATTTCAGTCAGACCGCCCTGTGCAATATTTGCAATGATAGAATCCTTTGCAAACAATTCACCGTTGGTATTTCGAAGTTCCCATCTTACCTTCTGGTTCTGGATTTTAGCATCAGAATAGTTGGCAATTTCGATTTGTCCTGAAAAGGTTTCGCTGTTTGTCCAGCAATATTTTTCCATGACCAAAAGCGGTACAACATGGTTGCAGAATTCGCGGAATGCCTCCGGTGTAATCAGTCCTTTGCTTTCCATAAAAGCATCTAGCAGACCAACCAAGGCAGTTCCCTGGCCCGGAAAATCCTGAAGGTCGAGCAACTGGAAACCTCCAAATCCCGGAGTCCGGAGTGCAGTTTCAATGTCAGCCCGATAGCAGATCGCTGCCAGAGCTCCTGACACCCTGAAAAAATCTTTGGCCTGACCTTCCAGGTGATTCTCTTTGAGCCGGTCTCTGAAAACTTCAAAATTCCATGGTTTTAGAACGCCGGTATATTTCTTGATTTCGTCGTAGTTCGGATATATTTGGTATTGTGCTATCTCGTGGCCCACAACCGGCACTGTCGATTTGGAAATGGCATTGGCATAATTCGCAGTGGTGGAAGGATACTGTCCGTTGATAAGTCCGCCCTGATACGCATCAGCAAAAGAAAAAGATGCCCTCACGTGCGACGAAAACGAATCTTTATTTTCAGCCCCAACCCTGCAGGTAACAAAAAAATCTTCACCATCCACCTGCCCCTTAAAACCCAGGAAATTGTTCGATCCAAACGAATACAAATGGCGATGGTCGGTCTTTCGGAAGTGAGTAACAAAATCCTGCATAACAGCCAGATCACCTGACAATTCGTTTCCAAGTGAGAACATCACAAATGATGCGTGGTTGCCGTAAACCTTCGAAATGAGGTCGCCTTCTTTCAGGAGGAATGCATTTAATTCCTGATTTTTGGTATCCATACCTCCCCAATAGGGCAACTCAGGTTCCAGATAAATTCCTTCGATATCAGCAGCGACAAATGCCGCCTTCGGAGGAACCCATGTATGGCAGCGGTAATGATTGATTCCGTATGTTTTCGCGATTTTGAAGACTTTTATCCAGCTGGCTGTATCCATTGGCGGATGTCCGGTCAGGGGAAATACACAGGCATCGTGTTTTCCGCGAAGGAAGGTTTTGGTATCATTGATCACGAATTGAGTTCCTTCAGTTTTGAAACAACGCAGACCAAAATCAACCTGGCAATTGTCGATGATTTCCTTGTCTTCGAGGGAGATGGTGAGTTTATACAATGTTGGCGAAAATTCGCTCCAGTGTAGAGCATCGTTTCCAAGATCGTAATTCAGGCTAAGCTCATTTTCTCCCTGAGTCAGGTTAATTTGCTGGGTGACTGATTTAAGAATTTGGGGAGAGCCGGTATTCCAGGTTTCGGCTGATATCCGGATATTGAACTTTTTATTTTGATTATCCGGATTAAGGATGCTTAATTTAAGATCAGCTTTATGATTTTTTACATCGGGGAAAATCTGCACCTGCTGAATATGAGTGGAGGAGGAAGCCTCTAAGTGAAATTCCCCGATAATTCCGTTCCAGTTGGTTTGCGTATGTTCCGAAAGTGCATGACCGCCAAAAACCTGCTTTGGAAAAGCATCCAAACCGTTGTTAACGAGAATAGTCAGACGATGTTTTCCCGGACGGATGGTTGCCGATAAATCATATTCCTGCGGAATTAATAAATTGTTGTTCGAACCGACGGGTATTTCATCGACCCAAACCTGAGTCGCCTTGGTTCTTTCCATGATGAGGCGGATCGATTTGCCTTTCCAGTCTTCAGGAACTGAAATTTCTTTTTGATACCAGGCCATTCCGTCGTAAGTCAATTCCCGGGAAAGACGCATGGTTTCCTTCCTGTTTTTATTCGGAATACCTTTATGGTTTTCATCCATGGTGCCTGGCAAAACAACCGAACCGGCCAGATTTCGGGTGAACCACTTCTCCTGGATTCCGGTTCGACCGGAGTCAATGGCAAATTTCCAGGTGCCGGCTAAATCGATGGTCTTCCTTACAGGAGTATATTTGATATTCTGGCATGAAAGCAAAACGAGAATCAGACTCAGTGAAATGGTTAGGCGGAAAAGCATAATGTCAGGTTTAGGTTGAAAGATGAAACGGTTTTTCAAACATATTTTGAAAAATAGACGTGCAAGACCAATCAAACACTTATTCTGAATTTCTAATCCAGCAATTTATCGGCAATGGCATTGGCAAGCTCGATGTACCGGTCGAAATGATCTGCTTTCATCGCTCCTTTTTCTTCCAATGCTTCACCCACAACCTCCCATTGTATTTCTTCGGCAAACTTCTGGAGGTTCTTCACCCCACCGCCATTCCAGCTGTACGAACCAAAAATTCCGAGCAGATGGTTTTTGATTCCCATATGTTTGATAGTTGTCAGGAGAGTTTCGACTGTTGGAAACATGGCGTTGTTGTAGGCAGCGCTGCCTAAAATCAATGCCTTAAATTTGAATATGTCGCTGATGATGAAAGATGGATGAGTTTTGGAGGAATCGTAAACCCGAATATTTTTTATGCCTCTGACAGCCAGCTGACGAGCAATGATTTCGGCCATCTTAGCGGTATTTCCGTACATCGAACCATAAACAACCACTGCTCCCGGTTCAGTTTGGTAGGTACTCAATTTCTGGTATTTGTCGAGAATGAAATCGATGTGCGACCTCCAGATCATGCCATGGGTGGCGGCAATCATTTTAATATCGTAATGCGCAATCTTCTTCAGAGCGCGCTGAGTGTGTGCACAATATTTACCGACGATGTTTGAGAAATATCGTACAATTTCTTCGTCGTAAAGCGTGTAGTCAAGTTCATCGTCGAAAATTCCGCCATCCAGGGTTCCATAGCTCCCACAGGCATCTCCGGTGAAGAGAATCTGATTGGTCGATTCGTAGGTAACCATGGTTTCGGGCCAGTGTACCATCGGAATGGTTGTAAATTTCAAATTGCATTTTCCCAATGCCAGTTCCGAATCGTCATATACTTCGAGGGTTTGATGGTTTACCTGATAGAAATTTTGAGCCATCTCAAAGGTTTTCTTATTTCCGACCAGGGTAATGTTTGGGTAACGCGAAATCACAGCCTTCAACGCTCCGGAATGATCTGGTTCCATATGGTTGATGATGAGATAATCCACCGGACGTCCATCGGTTAAAACTTTGATCTGGTCGAGATAATCGTCGATATACGAGCGTTCGACAGTGTCAATCAGCGCTATCTTTTCATCAACAATGAGATATGAATTATACGAAACCCCTTTTGGAATGGGCCAGATATTTTCAAAAAGGTGGGTTTTGCGATCATTAAACCCTACGTAAAAAATGTTTTCAGCCAGATTAACCCTATGCATTTCGAAGATTTTTGATGATGGTTATTGATGAGCGAAAATACGTAAATTCGGATAAACAGGACATTGCCTTTTATCTTTCATTCATGAATTAATGAAAAGATCACTGAAAGATCTCCATAGAATCGAGTGCTGCTTTATACTTGCGGGCATTTTCCAGATGTCCCGAAAGATTCTTCGAGAAATTGTGATAACCCGAAAAATCCTGACGGGCGCACATGAAAAGGTAAGGAGTTTTTGCCGCGTTCAATACCGCATCGATGCTCGAAATTTCAGGGAAATTGATCGGGCCGGGAGGCAATCCGGCGTACATATAAGTATTGTATGGTGAATCGATTTCCAAATGGGTTTTTAAAACCCGTTTGATTTTAAAATTCCCCAGAGCAAATTTCACCGTCGGGTCCGCCTGCAGTGGCATTCCGCGTTTAATCCGGTTCAGGTATAATCCGGCGATGATCGGTTTCTCGTCTTTTTTGTTGCTTTCTTCCTGAACAATGGAAGCGACCGTCATGACTTCTTCCGGCGTTAAACCGATACTGCTGGCTTTATTCTTCCGGTCTTGATTCCAGAAATGTTTATACTCCATCGACATGCGTTCAAGGAATTGGTCGACAGTTGTCGTCCAATAAAACTCGTAGGTATTTGGAATGAACATGCAATGGAAGGTGCTTTCGGTAAAACCGTACTTTTCATGAACAGCCGGATCATTAAATTTTTGTAACAATTCGAGCGAATCGGGTTCGATGTATTTCGAAACCGCGCCAGCCAACTCGTTAATAAACCTCAGGTTGTTGAAGGTTACCTGGACCGGAATTTGATTTCCCGAACGCAACATATTTAAAATCTCGTTGGTATTCAATCCTTTATCAAGCAGATATTTACCCGGTTTAATTAATTCCGGGTATTTTTTCCGTTTGGCCACCCATTCGAATGCCATATAATTTGCGATGATATCATGTTTTTTCAAGCTGTCGAGCACCTGAGCATAGGTTGCATTCTTCGGAATGAT
>JANXYV010000154.1 GCA_025355875.1 Prolixibacteraceae bacterium
ATCAATTTTACCGTATTTGAGCGTTATTTTTGAACCACAATAAAAGCACTTTTTTTATTCATATTTTTGATTTCTCGCAAAGCTATACCAATAAAGGATTACAGAGGTTTTCACCATTCTTTTTGTCCATTAACCCGAAAAGTTTTGTTTATAAGTCATTGACGGAGTGACTTCAAGTCACCCTATCAATGATTAATAGTCGTTACTTTCCATATTTAGCCAAATTTAGACGCTCCACTTGCCAAATTTAGCTAAATACGGAAAGTTAACTTGCTAAATTTAGGTTTTTTGAAAATTTCGTTTTAGCTTTACCTTATCAAAATTACACAAATTCAATGGAATCAGCCTGGTATAATCGATATTTGGAATCTCAAACAGTTTCAATTCTGAAAAAAGGTAAAGTTTTCGTGCTGTACGGTCCACGCCGTGTTGGGAAAACAGAACTAATCAGAAAGATTATTCCAGGATATAATGGCAAAATTTTTAGTGGAACTGGCGACAATCAGGAATTGCGCGAATTGCTCTCGGCTCAAAAGCTAAGTCAGTTGCAGACTGCTTTTGGAAGTTACGAGTTGGTGTTTATTGACGAAGCGCAGCGAATTCCGGAGGCTGGATATGGACTAAAACTGCTCATCGATCATTTTCCTGAAATGATTATCCTGGTCACTGGCTCTTCTTCATTTGACCTTTCAGGCAAAATCGGTGAGCCATTGACCGGCAGGCATATAGTCCGTAACTTATTTCCAATTTCAGTGTTGGAGTTAAACGAGCAGTTTGGAGGCATGTATGTGTTACAAAAACTGGATGAATTACTAATCTATGGGGCATATCCTGATGTTTTAAATGCCTCTTCTGCCAACGATAAAAGAGAATATTTGATGTCGATCAGAGACTCCTATTTGCTGAAAGATATCCTGGAACTGGAGAGCATCAAAAACCCGTCAAAACTCAGCGATTTATTGAAATTGCTGGCCTTCCAGATTGGTCAGGAGGTTTCGCTGAATGAGTTGAGCAACAATTTGGGAATTGCCAAACAAAGCGTTGAACGCTATTTGGATTTGCTTGAAAAGACATTCATTATCAAAAAGGTTGGTGGATTTTCCAGAAACCTCCGGAAGGAAGTAGTGAAAACTTCCCGCTATTTTTTTTGGGATAATGGCATCCGAAACGCACTAATCAACAACTTCAACCCAATCGGACAGAGGAATGATATTGGAATGCTTTGGGAAAACTTCCTGTATATGGAACGGCTGAAAACCAAATCGTACAAGCGTATTTTTTCCAACGACTACTTTTGGCGTACTTATGACCGACAAGAAATCGATCTGATAGAAGAGCGTGACGGCAAGCTTTTCGCATACGAATTTAAGTGGAGTCCGAAAAACGTAAAAGCACCGAAAGCATGGTCAGATACCTACCCTGATTCCGAATTTCAGGTTATTTCGAAGGAGAATTTTCTGGAGTTTCTGATATGACAATAAGATTTATTGAACCAACTGCAATTTGATGGTTCCCCAGTTCGGAACATTCAACATCAGGATATTTCCGTTGATGTCATATGAAGTTGCTGAAGGAAGAAGCGCGGTAAACTTCTTTGAGAACTCGCTGTCGCAGCAGGCTTCAGTGCATGCCGGGATTCCGATATCGATCACATTGGCGACATCCGATTTAAATGTACTTGTGCAACTATTCACATCAAGTTTTAACTGATAGGTTCCCGATTCGTTAAAGGTAATCAGTATTTTATTGTTCTTGTCCTTCTGAAAATTAACTGACTGTAGCGAAATAAACTCTGTCGCTTCCCAGGTATGAAATAGCGTAACGGTTGCCGGCGTATTGTCCTTATGACAAGAACCTGGTATCAGGAGAATTACCAGCAAAACTGAAATTTGAAATACTGTTTTCATGTGGATGTTTTCCTTTACAGTGAAACGAACAGATCGTTGAAATGTTTTTCCTGAAAAGAAAAGGATCCGATCTTTGCAGAAAGATCAGATCCTTTTTAAACAGAACAATCAAGTTTATGAAAGTACCGACATGGCAGCACCGATCAGGTTCGCATTTTCGATGCGTGAAAGCTGAACTTCATTATCTCCAAGTCCGCTTTCCGCCAACAGTTCTTTCAAGGTTGCATTAACGATGTCGACATATTTGGCGTTGTGTGTTTTTACTTTGCTCCAGAATAAGCTTCCTTCAGCCAAAACCTGGATTTTTTTCACCGATGGATAGGCTGAATTCAGGTTTAAAACCAATCCGGCAATTGAAGCAGCTACCAGTTTGGCAGAACGTTCGTAAATCTGGAAAGCGGTCTCCACATATTCAGGTTTAAACTGATCCGGATTATTCATCATCTTGCTTAAACCGGCTGCATCAAGGTTGACATCCAGGCCATCGTTCGGATACACAGCACGGAAAGTACGACCAAGATACATGCCTGAAATCGCTTTTTCGAAACGCTGAAATCCCTTATTATCGGAGTTGGCATCCACTTCCACATCGTAAGCAGTAAGGTGTGGCGGATCAAAATTTCCCGATTCCAAATTAACCGGTGTTTCGCCCGACCATCCTTCCATACCTTCAATTTTCGGAATATAGCTGGATGGGAAGAAGGTAGCCATATTGGTTCCTGTTCCAACAATGAGTCCGACATACGCATCGTATCCCGGATTGGCCAAACCTGCAAACAAACTGGTGATGGTGTCGTTGACTACGGCAATCTTACCGCTGAAACCAGCATTCAAAGTATCATTCAGGTATTTTACCATAGGGGCTCCTATTGCTTTGCCTTCCATGTTCGGAATGTTCACGCCTTTGGTCCAGACGATCAATTCCGCATCGCCATTCAGCATTGGTTTTGCAGGATACGAAAAACAATATCCGATGGATGAATTCGCCGGTAAATCGAGTTGATTAATCACTTCTGCTTCCGAATTGTACAAATCGGTTTCGGTAAATCCCTCGATTTTCATCTCAGTAATGTTTTTTTCGGCCATGCCGGTGATTTTGGTTTCCAGGCCTACCGAAACCACTGCGGCACGGAAGTTTGTTCCACCCAAATCAAACACTACTGCGTCGCCTTTGATTCCATCCTTCTTTGGATGAATATAGGTTGGCAAACACTTGATTTCTGTTCCGTCGGCACGAAGACCGGTTTCAATTTTTAATTTCAAATCATTTGCTATGTCGAGCAATTGATTGTTGGATAATGCGAAAGGATTATTCATGTTGAGTTTATTAGTTTTATTGATTAATCACTAGGAGCGGCTAAAATAGGTAAATCCTTCTACTTCAGCAAAAGGATTTACCGGTTCTGAATTTTTAATTGAAATCTATTATTTTCCAATCCGGAAAGACATTTTCAGAAGGAAAACATTGTAGGGTTTGGTTTGAAACAGGCTGGTCATGTCGTTATTCACATCAAAGTTTCCGGTCGAATTGGTCTGACTTCTGGTTTGTGACCATACCAGGTAAATGGTCGAGCCCGGCAGATATTCCCATCGGACGACCATGTTCGAAAGAAACTCCCTTACATCGAAATTGGGTTGATCGAAAGTGTATAATTTATTTCCGCCTGAATTAGAAATGTGGTACTGATTCGATGAAGCATCATACGAAATCTCGTTTGACGGGAAGGTATAAAACCGGTTGGTGTAGGCGTCGGCCCGACCGTCGGTAATTTTTTTGAATTCGGTATAATTTCCGGTCGAAATAAATGGCTGTCCCCAGTACTGGATGCTCAAATCAGGAGTAATATTATAGTTTATGCGCAGTGAAGCATTCAGGGTATTCTGGTTTATCCGGCCAAATACATAATCTTTCTGATTACCGTATTCCTGCTGGGTGACGTATTGAAGTTCATCTTCATTCATCGTGTAGCCGGGAGACAGGGTGATCTTGAGATTTTTACTGGGCCGGTAACCAAATCCGAAGCTGTAACTGGTCATATTTTTCGAATTTTCTACATTGTTCTTCATGATCATGAACTCCATTTCAGCAGTTAACTTCTTCTGATCATTGGAACCAAAAGCAAACCAGACATTTTTCGTTCCAGGCAACTTTAAGGCCGGTCCGCCTCGCAGCTCGGTGGTTGATAGCGACTCACCGTTAATATTCGTTCCGAGATTAAAGTTCCAGTAGTTCTTGAATTGCGTATGGGCATTGAAATTTCCACCAGGGCCAAGCGATTCTCCGGCAAAATTCCATTCGGTCCATTGATTCAGATTCAGGTTTAAATTCCTGAAAATGGAAAATGGTTGATAGATTCGATACCCTACCCAGATGACTTCCAGAATATCATCAGCCTGGCGCATGTATCCCACATCATTTAATTCCAATCCAGGCGATTTCCATGCAGTTGCTGCCATAAATTTCAGGCTGCCGCCATTTTTAGAAAAGGTAAATTTTCCCCCCTGACCGGTTAGACTGGTTCGTGTGGTATCCAACCTGATATGAGTGGCATCGGGCCGCTGGAAATTGTGTATCCACGATTGCTGGGTGGTACTGATGGCCTTGGTGCTTCCTTCCACGCGACTGAAATAGCCTGATAAATCGACTTCCCAATCTTTATGATGCCATTTGTGCACCAGATCGAAGCCGCCGGTATAGGCTGCTTTGTGAAGGAAATCGACTTCTGCCGATGCAAGGTTCCGGTTGACCATGGTAGCCATTCCTCCCAGAACCGTATTTCCTTTGTCGAAATCCTTTTGTACCCGCCCAATGGAGTAATTGGTGAAAGGTTCGATCATTTCAGTCCGTTCAGTTTGTCCGTTGCTGATTTTGGCAAATTCGTCCGAAGTGAGACTTTCCATGAAACCCAGCGATAATCCTTTTTTGGTTTTCCCGGTGATTTTTGCTGCTCCCAGAATGCTGGTAAAATCAGGGGCATCAATATGTTCATCCTCTTTCAGCTCAGGACAATTATGAGGCCGGCGACCAATGCGGCGCGAATAGAACAGGTTTTCCGAAGATAGATCACCATCGCCAAACATGAGTGGAAAACTCAGTATATTTTTGCCTTCAATAAAGAAAGGTCGTTTTTCCTGAAAAAAAGTTTCATAGGAAGTCAGGTTCACCTGAGAAGGGTCGGCTTCTACCTGACCAAAATCGGGGTTGATGGTGAAATCCATAGTGATGTTATTTGTCAATCCAACTTTGCCATCTAAACCACCACTCAATTGGTTCTTTTTTCCTGAACTTTTGTATGGATTTTCAGGTTCCTTCTCATACCGGTCAGTCCGGGCAACCACATACGGAGTGAAATCGGCTATTTTTCGTGATTTCAGGTTCGTCAACCCTTTTAATTCCCCAAACTGTGAAACCCAAGCGGCTGCTTTTTTCGACGAAGGTTGCCAAATGCTAACCTCCTGTTTCCGGAAGAGCATCCGGCCCAGTTGCAAGCCCCAGGTTTGTTCGTTATTTCCTTCAAAACGCAGTTGAGTGAGCGGAATCCGCATTTCGGCATACCAGCCCAATGAATCACGACTCGTTTTGGCCAGCCAGATTGGATCCCAGGTATTATCTTCGTTTTGACCATCGTTGCTGATAATGTAATCTTGTTTGGTTCCGGCAGTGCTGACCAAAAAAGCAAATGCAGTGCGCTTGTCGTTATATGAGTCAATCTGGATGGCAACCAGATCACCGTCAATCTCATCGCGTTTGGTGAGCCGCTGAACAATACTGTCGGGGCTGCTGTCCCAGGCCTTAAATCCGACATACATATAATTTTCGTCGAGCAAAATGGCGAATTCGGTTTTTTGTCCGGGCGGTTTACCTTCCGACGGCTCATACTGAATAAAATCATCCTGCCAGTTGGCTTTCAGCCAGGCAGGATCGTCTAATTTGCCATCAATGGTGATATCTGTTTTGCTGCACTTGTCAGCGAAGTATTCCTTTTTAGCTTGAGTTTGAGCCAATACCTGACCAGAAATGATCAGCAGAACAGAGAAGAATATTTGAAATCTTGCCTTCATGAAATAGGTTTAGCATCTTAAGAGACTCCTGAAATCGGAATTCGTTACAGGTTTTGGTTTTTTTTAGAGAAAATTTCGAACTCTTTTTTACGCAATTGGCAAATTTCCCTTTTTGGGGGGTTATGCATTTCCGGATAAAACAAACCGATTTTGTTTCATTCAAAAATATTTTGTTAATTTACATGACAAACTGACACACAGATCATAGGCAGATTCAACTTCTAAACGATTATATATGCAGAGACTCATTTTCCTGATCTTTATTGCGGTTATATCGGCAAACGTATTTGCACAAAACTTTACGAATATTCGCGCTAAAAAGGAAGCTGAAAAAGTGGTTATCCGTTACGATTTCAAAACTGATCAGCCCGAGCAAACTTTTAATGTCAGGCTGGAATGCTCTTCAGATGGAGGAAAGACCTTCAACATTTTCCCTCAATGGGTCAGTGGCGATCTCATGAAAGTATCTGCCGGTGCGGAAAAGACAATCATTTGGGAAATGCAAAAGGAGAGTCCGGACCTTTCGGGTGATCAGCTGGTTTTCCAGTTGGTGGCAGTTCAGAATATTCCTGAAGTGCCCAAACCTGAAAACACAGGCACTTTTACCGATGGGCGCGACGGACATGTTTACAAATATGTAAAAATCGGCAGTCAAACCTGGATGGCCGAAAATCTGGCTTTTTTGCCTTCCGTCAGTCCGTCCGGGGAAGGTGATCAGAGAGAGCCTTTCTGTTATGTTTATGGTTATAATGGTAATAACATAGCTGAGGTCAGGGCTACAGAAAATTACAAAACTTTTGGTGTGCTTTACAATTGGACTGCGGCACTTAAATACTGCCCGGTGGGGTGGCACTTGCCCAGTGACGAAGAATGGAAACAACTGGAAATTACATTGGGTATTTGCTGGGAACAGGCAAATTCAACAGGCACCCGTGGAGCTGAAAATGGTGCAAAGCTGAAAAGTCAGGAAGGCTGGTTTAAATCCGGAAATGGTACGAACGCTTCCAATTTTTCGGCACTTCCTGGTGGTGGCCGTTATGGTGACGGTAACTTCGGAAATATCGGAGCTAGTGGTTTCTGGTGGAGTTCTTCTCAATTTGGAAGTGCCTTTGCATGGGGCAGGGGACTGGGCTGCGACGGCCAGGGAATCCAGAAAGGTGTCAACAATATGGAAGGTGGTTTTTCTGTTCGTTGTATTAAAGATTAGTGGAATTTGCTCCAACTTTGTTCCATAAAATCCTCGCACGGATAGTCAGCTTTTAAGATGCTTTCAGGAATATCCGGATTTAAGAAATATACTCATCAACATGTTTTGAAATAGTTCGATTTGATTTTTAAAATCAGATTAAAATATTTTACTTTACAACAAAGATCAGCACAGATCAGCACAGGACTAGAATGTTTAAAATTAATCGGATCAAATGTGCTACTTCTAAAGCGAAACTTAACCTATACGAATGAAAACCTTAAACTTGTTCACACTACTTTTTCTCCTGACAATCGCTTCAAATGTCTTTTCACAGACTCAGCGCTCTATCGATCAACCTTTGCCATCCCGTCAGGTTCATCTCGATTTCCATACTTCGGAATTTATTCCCGGAATCGGTGAAAAATTTGATAAAAAACAGTTTCAGGAAGCCCTGAAAATTGGTCATATCAATTCGATTAACATTTTTGCCAAGTGCCATCACAGCTGGAGTTATTATCCCACTAAAATTGGTAATCAGCATCCAAATCTGAAGTTCGATCTCCTTGGCGCTGAAATTGAAGCCTGTCACGAGATAGGCGTGAAATGCCCGATTTATTTTACAGTTGGCTGGTCGGCTCACGATGCGGAAACGCATCCCGAATGGTGTGCCCGCGAAAAAGATGGCAAATACCTGGCTTTTCTCTACGATTTCGATGCTAAACCCACCGATGTGAAAACCGAAAACTCCTGGAAATGGCTTTGTCCGGCTGCTGGTGGTGCTTACAGTGAGATGATCAAAAAACAGATAGAAGAAATTTGCCAAAATTATCCGGTTGATGGCTTTTGGTTCGACATTTACCATGTGGCCGATTTAGGTTGTTATTGCGAAAATTGCACCAAACGAATGCAGGCGGAAGGAGTTGACATGAATGATCACGAAGCTGTGGTGAAAAGCACGGCTTTGGCCATAAAAAAACATCAGACTGAACTAAGGGCAGTAATCACCAAATATTTTCCAAATGCAACGGTTTACTTTAATGCCACACCTCATGTACGCAATAACGGAAGTTTCAACAATCACCTTTACGACCTGAACACCCATCAGGAACTCGAAGATTTGCCTTCCACCTGGGGTGGCTATGATAAATTGCCGCTGGAAGCGAAATACCATTTGCAGAACGGAAATCCAATTGTGGCCATGAGCGGAAAGTTCCATAAATCGTGGGGCGAATTTGGCGGTTTCAAACATGCCGATGCCATTAAATATGAGGCAGCGGCCATGATTTCGAACGGAGCGGCCTGTAATTTTGGCGATCAGTTACACCCATCAGGTCTGATGGATCTTGAAACTTACCGAAACATTGGCAAAGCGTATGAATATGTGGAGAAAATCGAAAAGTATGGTTTGGGCGGCTTGCCTGTTTCGCGCCTGGGATTGTGGTTGTCGCTCGACAATAAAGCCGACTATGGCATGGTGAATATCCTGCTCGAAACCCACAACGATTTCATCATTGCCAACGAAAAAGATCTCGATAATCTGGAATTGCTGATTCTTCCAAGTGCCAGTCAATTAACGGAGGAACAGGCACAACGGATCAACAATTGGGTTCAAAAAGGTGGAAAACTGATTGCCTTTGGAGAAGGTGCAATAAACAAAAATCACGACAAATTCCTTATCAATGTAGGAGCCGATTATATTAGTAAATCGCCTTTCAATTTCGATTTTACGGTGGTGGAGAAAGAAATTGGCACCGAAGTGGTAAGCTCTCCATTCCTGAATTATGAGTCTGCATTGAGGTGCAAACCCACTTCAGGAACGGTATTGGCCTACATTCGTGAACCCTATTTTAACCGTACCATGGAAAAATATTCGGGTCACCGGGCAACACCTTATAAATTGGAGAACTCAGAATATCCCGCCGTTGTGAAAAATGGCAATGTTATCTATTTCACGCATAAACTTGATCAATTGTATTACACTTCTGCGGTTCGTCTGCACCGTCAATTGGTTGCAAATGCCATCGATCTGTTGTACGAAAAGCCAATGATTGCGGTCAAAAACCTTCCAAGTTGTGGCAGGGTAAGTTTCCTGAAACAGGGAAAGGAAAACCGGTATGTGGCTCATTTGCTTTATGCGCCTGCTCTGCAGCGTGGCGAAGTGATGGTCATCGAAGATTTTTTGCCCGTTCCGGGAGTGGAAATTGAAGTGAATGTTCCGGAAAAAGTAAAAAAGGTTTACCAGATTCCGGATGGTAAAAAGCTAGATTTCAAACGAAAAGACAACAAACTGATCGTAAAAGTTCCCACATTTACCATGCACACCGGGATAGTGCTTGAGTATTAACTAAACCAGATTTAAATGCCATGAAGCAACTTTGTTCCCTGTTTTTTGTGCTTGAATCTGGCTTGGCTCAACTTCAGGCTAAACACATTTTTATTCTTCGACCGATTGTTCAGGAATTAATACGGGCGGGATGTTGGCTATAACCCATGATCATGAAATAGTATACAAAACGGTAACCCGAAACTGACGCATAAATATAATACCAAGAGAAAGGGCAATTTCGACAAAACCAAATTTCTGGCGTGTATTCACCAGAACGACTTAAGGAAGCTAAACGTGAACTCGAAAGTGTTCATTTTTGATCCGCTCAGCTCAACAGTTGGGATCAGGCAAACTTCAGGAAATGAAGTGCTGACAATTCCACTTTCAGTGGACGGGATTTACCTGGTAAAGGTTGAACATGGGAATCAAATATTTTTAGGGAAAGTACTTGTGTTTTAAGCTGGATTGATAGTGGCAGACAGGCATTGATTTTTTTAATTGATTTACTGAGAATTGTGGATAATATGGCACTTAACTAAAACTAAACAACTAAACTATGAAACAAAAACTGGTTACCCGATTGTTAGCTTTTTTCTTTTTATCTATTCTGGCTTCCATAAGTTTTAACGGATTTTGCCAGACAACTCCTTCTGATATTGTTGCCAAATTGGATGCTTATAATGTGAGTTGGACAACGCCAAGCACCACCGGTTCAGCTGGCTCTATGCCAATTGGCAATGGCGACATTACCTCGAATGTATGGGTCGAGAAGGATGGCGATTTGATGCTCTACCTCGGAAAATCGGACAATTGGAGCGAAGGTACCCGGATGTTGAAAACCGGCCGTGTCCGAATCAGCATCCTTCCAAATCCTTTTCTAACGGGCAATTCGTTTAAACAGGAACTTAATTTGCACAAAGGAGAAATGAATGTCTCTGCAGGTGCAACAGGTTCAATGATCAAACTAAAAATATGGGTCGATGCAAATCATCCGGTTATCCATGTTGAGGCAACAGGCGATCAGAAATTTTCGATGAAATGCAAAACAGAGATTATGCGTCCGCTCGCTTACACTCTGCCTTCAGCAACTGATCCATTGGCTCATAGTTTTTTAGGTGTGCGCGATGGAGTACTTAGGCCAACAGAAAGCGCTGACATAGTTTTGTCGGGAGACAATGTTACCGGTTGGTATCACCGGAATACAAGCTCCTTGTTTTCTACCATTCTGACCAACGAAAACCTGGGCACAATGGTCAATTCGTTTGCTGATCCCTACCTTAACCGAACCTTTGGGGCAATAGTGAAAGGAGATGGAATGATAAAAGCAGATGATCTTACTTTGCAAACCTCAGCCGATGTATCGAATTGTTCTTTGTCAATATACTCATACACAGCACAGACCAATACCCTGGAAGAATGGGAAAGTCAGTTCAATACAAAAATTGCCGAAACAGAAGCCATTCCGCTTGCAACAGCTTATACCAGTCATGGAATCTGGTGGGATAATTTCTGGAGCCGGAGCTGGGTTTTTATTACAGGCGATGCTGCAGCAACCTCAGTCACTCAGGGGTACTTGCTTCAACGCTATATGATGGCCTGCATGAGCCGGGGAAAACATCCGGTCAAATTTAATGGAGGCTCACTTACTTTTGATTATAATGGAAAGAATGGAGACTTCCGCCAATGGGGTCCTGGTTACTGGAATCAGAATGTCCGTCACCTATACTGGCCTATGATGTCTGGTGGAGACTTTGATTTAATGATGCCATGGTTCGATTGTTACCTAAACATGATCCCGATTCAAAAGGCGTTTACACAGAAATTATACAACCACGACGGAGCATTGTTTCCCGAAACATTTAATTTCTTTGGCCTGAATATTCTAGACGACTGGGGATGGGGAAATACCGATAATAAAACAATAAATCCTTACATCCGATATCACTATTCAGGCGCTTTGGAAGTCATCTCACAAATGTTGGATTATTACTACTTTACCAAAGATCCTGTATTTCTGAACAAATATATCGTCCCCTTTTCGACCGAAGCCATTCGGTTCTTCGACAAACATTTCCCGAAAGAAAATGGGATCATCAAGTTTTATCCGGCCAACGCACTCGAAACCTATTGGGATTGCACCAATCCAACCGACATTGTAGCCGGTTTGCAATACGTGATTCCCAAGCTTTGTTCTTTACCTGAAAATGCCATTTCTTCTGATTTAAAAGCTGAGTGGACGAATTGCCTGAACTCCTTGCCTCCAATCGCTTTTGATGCTGAAGCACTGGCTGTAAAACCTGCTGAAATAGCCGGAAACGCCAACAACTCAGAAGATCCGGATTGCTATTCCATTTTCCCATACAAGATTTATGTCAATGGCCGTGAAAACATCGATATCGGGATTGAAACCTATGCAAACCGCAAGGAAAAGAAGTCGACCTGCTGGGCTCCTGATCCGATTTGGGCGGCCTTGGTTGGCATGACCGATAATGCGAAGCAATATGTAACCGACGATTCAAAATCCTTGGATGCCAATGTCAGGTTTCCGGCCTTCTGGGCGCCGCGAAATGACTATATGCCCGATCTGGATAATGGTGGTGCCATGATGACCGGCGTCCAAAGCATGCTCCTTCAGAATGTAGATTCACTTATTCGGGTATTGCCATCCTGGCCTTCAACATGGAATGTCGATTATAAACTTCAGGCATTTGATAATACTACGGTAAGGTTGATTTCAACTGGCCAGACCATTAATCAGATCGACGTTTTGCCATCAAATCGGTTAAAAGATGTTGTTTTGCCAAACGGGAAACAAAACCAAAGCCTTATTATGTCGCCTTTTCCGGTAACAAAACCCGGGGCAAAGCCTCTAACAAATAAGGCATTTGCAAGTTCCAAACTGCCAGTGACCTATCTCTCATCCGACACTACGGTGGCCAAGGTATCGGGCACTTCCATTGTAATCGTTGGAAAAGGAACATCAGTTATAACCGCTTTTCAGACCGGGAATGAGCTTTTTAATCCAAGTCCCAGGATCAGCAGGAAACTGGTCGTATCATCTCAGACGTATAAAAAAATCGAAGCTGAAACATTTACCGGACAATCGGGGATCGAGACGGAGAACAGCAGCGAGAGTGGGCAGGATGTAACCCGAATCGATGGTGGAGATTACACTTTTTATAAAGATGTAAGCCTCACAAACGTGTCAAATATTGAATTAAGAGTGGCAAGCAGTCTTCCGGTTGGGAGCAGTGCCGGATCTATCGAAATCAGGACTGGCAGCATCACAGGACCAATTCTGGGTGAAATAGAAGTGAAAGGTACAGGCGGTGCCCAAATCTGGACCACCATTTCGTGTCCAATTACCAGTGCCAAAGGTACTCAGGTAGTTTACCTGATGTATAAAAACAACTGTAATTTTAATCTTAACTGGCTGCAGACGCTATCCTTTCCGACCGGAATTGAAAACAGGACAAAGCAGGAATACAGAATGAAACTTTTTCCAAATCCGGCTGAAAAAAATTGCCAAATCCAATTAACGAACCCAGACAGCTCAAATGGTGACTTAACTTTGAATATATACAGCATTCAGGGAAAACTAATCAATTCAAGCATTTACCGATCACAACCTGGATCTCTGGAAGTTTCAGTCAATACAAGTGCATTTCAGTCAGGAATTTACCTGGTTGATTGTACCTGGAAAGATGGATGCCGGAAAACCGAAAAACTGATGATTAAGTAAGAAAGAACTTCCAGTATTGAAACATAACCCATTACTTATGAAACCTTTTCTGATTCTTTCCCTTTTTCTCTTTTCCCTTTCCTCTTTTGCCCAGCAGAAGCCCTGGATTGATTTTAATCGCAACGGCAAAATGGATGTTTACGAAAATCCTGAAGCTGAAATTGACAAGCGGGTCAACGATTTGCTTTCGCGCATGACTGTGGAGGAGAAAATGCAGATTTTGCACGAAGTGGCTCCTGCCATATCGAGGCTGGGAGTTGCCAAATATGATCATGGCAACGAAGCGCTGCACGGAGTATGCCGCCCGGGAAAATTCACGGTTTTCCCGCAGGCAATAGCCTTGGGGGCAACCTGGAATCCTGAATTGATCAACAAAGTATCGACAGCCATTTCTGACGAAGCACGCGCCAAGTGGAACGAGTTGAATCAAGGGAAAGACCAATTGGAAAAGTACAGCGATGTTCTGGCTTTCTGGTCGCCCACGGTAAATATGGCTCGCGATCCGCGCTGGGGACGAACTCCGGAAACCTACGGTGAAGATCCGTATCTGACTTCGCGCATCGGGGTGGCCTTTGTCAAAGGTCTGCAGGGCGATGATCCGCACTACCTGAAAGTGGTTTCGACCCCGAAGCATTTTGCGGCTAACAACGAAGAACACAACCGCTTTGAATGCAAAGTGAACGTGTCGGAAAGGACATTTCGTTCGTATTATCTTCCGGCATTCAAGGCGCTGATCACCGAAGGAAAAGCACAAGCCATCATGAGCGCCTATCCTGCCATCAATGGTGTTCCCTGCACGGCCAACAAATGGTTGCTCACCGATATTTTGCGAAATGAATGGGGATTCAACGGCTATGTGGTTTCCGATTGTGGTGCGGTTGGGAATGTATTTTCCCCTCACAATTATGCGCCCACCCGCGAAGATGCCGCGGCAATGTCGCTCAAAGCCGGTCTTGACCTCGAATGTGCCGGTTATTGCAACGACTGTTTCATGTATCGAGACTTCCTTCCAAAAGCCTACAACCTGGGCAAAGTCACCGAAAGCGAAATCAATATGGCAGCCTTCAGGGTTTTGCGTGCCCGGTTCAAATTGGGAATGTTCGACGATCCATCGCTAAATCCGTACACCAAAATTTCACCCACAGTCATCGGGAATAAAGAACATCAGCAGCTGGCACTCAAGACGGCCCGTCAATCCATCGTTTTGCTAAAAAACAACAACAATATTCTGCCTTTGAACCGAAGCAAAATCAAATCGATTGCGGTTTTGGGAATCAACGCTGCCACTTGCGAATTCGGCGATTACAGCGGTGTTTCGAAAAACGATCCTGTTTCGCCTTTGCAGGGAATCATCAACAAAGCAGGAAACGAAATTCAGGTCAAAACACTTCCATGGATTGGAAAAATGACACAACAGGAAATCATTCCGACCGCCTTTTACACGCATCCCGAGAATGGGAAAATTCGAAAAGGCCTGAAAGTTGAATATTTTTCCAATGCTGCTTTCTTTGGAAATCCTTCTGTATCCGGAACAGAAAATATCCTTTTCGATCCGGCCAATCAGCCGCCAAATTCGGCCATTCCGTCCGTTCCGGTTTCGATCCGCTGGACTGGACTTCTGAATCCGACGGTTTCCGGAACATACACCTTCGGCATCAAACAATCTGGTGAATACAAATTGTACCTGAACGGCAAAATCCTAATGGATACCCAAAATGAAATGGCAACGATTGATATGGAAGCAGGGAAAAGTTACACTTTAAAATTGGAATACCGTTGCAGCAGCGGACAGGCGTATTGCGCTCTTTCGTGGAAAACTCCGGATAAAAAAGGCTCCGACATGTACCAGGCCGAGAAGAAACTGGCCAAAAGCTGCGATGTGGTGATTGCGGTTCTAGGCATAAACAAATCGATCGAGATGGAAGGCCGTGACCGAACTACCCTGGATCTGCCAATCGATCAGCAGCAGTTTATTCAGGATATATACAAAGCCAACCCTAAAACCGTGGTAGTTCTGGTCGCCGGAAGTTCGCTGGCCATCAACTGGATTCAGGAAAATGTGCCGGCCATTGTCGATGCATGGTATCCGGGCGAACAGGGCGGAAACGCGATTGCCGAAGTTTTGTTTGGCGAAACCAATCCGGCCGGGCGATTGCCGCTTACCTGGTACAAATCTATGGATGATCTGCCGCCGTTCAATGATTATGAAATTTCGAGGGGCCGCACCTACATGTATTTCGAAGGAAAACCCATTTATCCGTTTGGATTCGGTTTGAGTTACACTAATTTTACCTATTCCAATCTTCAGCTTGATAAAACGGAGATGCAGCGCGGTGATACCGTTTCGGTGAAATTGGATGTCCAAAATTCAGGAAAATCTGATGGCGATGAAGTGGTTCAGTTGTATATTCATCAGAAATTGGCAACTGTAAAATTGCCACAGAAGCAACTGAAAGCATTTCAACGGATCAGCCTGAAAAAAGGTGAAATAAAAACCGTCAGTTTCCAGCTCTGCCGCAAAGATTTATCGTTCTGGAACGAAAAGAACGAATTTGTGATGGAACCGGGAGAAATTCAGATTCTGGTCGGTGCCTCATCCGAAGATATTCGTTTAAAAACCAAGACCACCATCATAAACTAAAGTGAATCACTATGAAACGAACTATTTTATTCCTGTTGCTTTTTGCAATGATTCATTTGGCAAATGCACAGCCGGTCACAATTTATGTTTCGCCGAATGGAAATGATCAAAACTCCGGAAAGTCGGCTGATGCGCCACTGGCTTCGCTTCAAAAAGCGCTCGACAACTGGGCAGCGATAAAAAAATCAGGACAGCCAGTTTCTGAAGCAACCATTTCGTTGGCCGGAGGAACTTATCATCTTTCGGAACCAGTCAAAATAACTCCTGAAAACGGAGGTTCTGAAAAGTCAACATTAATTATCCGCTCGGCAGAAAATCAGAAAGCGGTGTTCAATGGTGCCCGGAAAATTTCAGGTTGGAAGAAAACCAAAAATAACATCTGGACGGTTCCGGTTCCGGAGGCCAAAGAAGGAAAATGGAATTTTAACCAACTGTTTGTAAATGGTGAGCAAAAAACACTGGCTCGCTTTCCCAACCAAGGCTTCTACTCTGTTGCAGGATTTCCTGATGGCGGTGAAGAAATCGATTACCATCAGCCATGCAAACGGTTTCAGTTTAAAGCAGGAAACCTCAATCCAAAATGGAAGAATATCAAAGATGTTAAAGTGATCGTTTACCATTTCTGGACCGATACACATTTGGTAATCGATACCATAGACACGAAAACCAATATTGTCACATTCAAACACGAAGCCGATAAACGTTTTACCGACGATTTCAGCAACGAAGGAGCGCGGTACATTGTGGAGAATGTCTTCGAAGGGCTGGATAGTCCCGGAGAATGGTTCCTCGATCGGCACAAAGGAGTGGTTTATTACATTCCGATGCCGGGCGAAAACATGGAAACGGCTGAAATTCTGGCTCCTGTGTCCAAAGAATTTATCCGTTTCGAAGGCGATCCGTTGGCAAAACGAGTCGAAAATGTGCGTATTGAAAACATCAGTTTTGAATACAGCAATTTCATTTTGCCTGAAAACGATGCGAATGATTATCAGGGCAGTGTCACTGTTCCGGCATCTGTTACTGCAAAGGGCGCGACCAACATCAGCATGAAAGGCTGTTCGGTTAAAAATATGGGCAATTTTGCTTTCGATATCCAAAAGGGATGTTCCGATATCCGGATTGTCGGGAATAAGCTGGAGCACATTGCTGCCGGGGCTTTCAAAATCAATGGCGGAACCGAGAAGGATCACCCGCTGGAAAGAACCAAAAACATTACGATTTCTGATAATGAGATATTGCATTACGGCGAAAAGTATCCATCGGCAGTGGGAATCCTATTAATGAATGCTGAAGGCTGCTACATCGGCCACAACCACATTTTCGATGGCTGGTACACCGGCATTTCAATCGGCTGGGAATGGGGTTACCAACGAAGCGTCAGCCGAGACAACCTCATCGAATTCAATCATATTCACCAGATTGGTCAGGGATTGTTATCTGATATGGGCGGAATTTATACCTTGGGCGTTTCGCCTGGAACGGTTATCCGGAACAATCTCATTCACGATGTGGAATCGAACAAATACGGTGGCTGGGGAATTTACGACGATGAAGGATCGACCCATATCCTTATTGAAAACAACATTGTTTACAACACCAAATATGCAGCGTACGATATACATTATGCCAAAGAGCTGACCGTCCGCAACAACATTTTTGCACTGGGCCGGCTGGAGGTATTAAACCGTGGCCGGCAGGAACCTCACAACACCGTATATTTCGAAAACAACATCGTTTACTGGAATTCGGTCAAAGATCCGTTTACCGGAAACTGGAAAGATCAGCCGTATGTTTTTCACCAGAATCCAAATATCAAGACACAGCCAAATTTCACCAATACTTTCGATGCCGATTACAACATTTATTTTAATCCACAGCAAACCCTCGGAAACATTCATTTTAACGGATTGACCTGGGACGAATGGCACCAAAAAGGGAAAGACGTTCATTCACTTTACACCGATCCGATGTTTGTCAATCCGGAGAACTACGATTTCACCTTAAAACCTGAATCTCCTGCATTTAAACTGGGCTTCAGGAATATTGACATGAGTGAAGTTGGACCAAGAAAATAAAATTAACCAATAAATAGATACAATCATGAAAAAATCAATCCTACTGTTTCTACTGTTACTGGCTGTTTCTTTCGGCCAAATCTCCGCTCAGGAAGTGCCTACCAAAGAGTACGCCGACAACTACAAAAAAGTGATGGAACGCACCCAATGGTGGCGTGATGCGCGTTTCGGAATGTTCATTCATTTCGGAGCTTATGCTGTTCCTGCCCGTGGCGAATGGGTAAAATCGAACGAACGTTTGACCACCGAAACCTATCAGAAATATGTCGATGAGTTTAATCCAAAGGATTTCGATGCCAAAGCATGGGCCAAAACTGCCAAAGCCGCCGGTATGAAATACGCTGTTTTGACTGCCAAACATCACGATGGTTTCTGCATGTTCGACAGCAAACTAACCGATTACAAACTCAGCAAAAACTTTGGAGGACGCGACCTGGTTCGGGAATTTCTGGATGCATTCCGGGCTGAAGGATTAAAAGTCGGTTTGTATTATTCGCTCATCGACTGGCATCATGCTGACTATCCGAATGTGGGTAACCATCCGCAGCGTGATGATAAGGAATATGCAAAACGCACGTTCAACTGGGACAATTACCTGAAATACATGCACGGACAGGTTGAAGAACTGGTTAAAAACTACGGAAAACTCGACATCATGTGGTTCGATTATTCGTTCGACGATTACAACGGCGAAAAATGGAAAGCTACTGAATTGGTTTCGATGATACGCAAATATCAGCCAGACATTATTTTGGATAACCGTTTGACTTTAAACGAAGGCACTTCGTCGAAACAGCGCATGCTGAAAACAATCGGTGACTTTGAAAGTCCTGAGCAGGGAATTCCGGATGCACCACTAATCGACAAATACAACAATCCGCTTCCCTGGGAAACCTGTCTCACGCTCAACGGTGGCTGGGGCTACACCGAACAGGATCACAACTGGAAATCTCCGGAACTGATCGTTCAAACCCTGGTGAATTGTGTCAGCAAAAACGGCAACCTGTTGTTGAATGTTGGACCGAATGCCCGTGGAATGATCCCTCAGGAGAGTGTGGATATTCTGACAGAAGTTGGAAAATGGATGGCAATGAATGGCGAAAGTGTTTATGGATGTGGTGCTGCCAATTTGCCTAAACCCGACTGGGGAAGGTATACTCAAAAAGGTAATACCATTTATGCACACTGGATGAATCCAAACCTGGGACAGTTGAATACCAAAGGAATTGACGGCGACAATGTGAAGAATATTTATCTATTGAAGTCCGGTGGTGAATTGTCCTATCAAAAGGCATGGTGGGGAAACAACGAACCCGGAAACCTGTTCATTACCGTTGGAAGTTCTCCGCAAAAGCCAGTAGAATACGATACAGTGGTGAAAATTGAACTGAAGAAATAACAAGATTGAGGCTGTCTCAAAAGTCAAAATACTTGCGAATCAGGTCATCCCGAATTTATTTCGGGATCTGATAAACAATGCGTTGGGATCCTGAAACAAGTTCAGGATGACGGTATCAATGACTTTTGAGACAGCCTCATGTTGGACAACTCATTTATTCTCTTTTCATGAAAAAATATATTTCAATACTGATCCTCTTCCTGACCATTTCAGGATTTTCAGCCGCAATCAATCCCGATTCTCCGGAAGCCAAATACCAGGCTGTTCAAACCAAACTTCAAACCGGATGGGGAACTTTCAACCACAAAAGTGTGTTGAGCCATGTATTATTGCCCGAAGGATTCGCAATGAATATCGGCATCAAACTGCACCAGAATAATGCTGACAATTACCTGAAAGAAGCCTATATCTCCTCACGCGGACCAAGGCCCGAGAAAATTACTCCCGGATACAAAGCCTATGATGGCAGTTATTCCGACCTGACTGTGGAATGGAATGGAGTGAAATTTAGGATCGAAAGTGCGACCACGGACAATCAGGATCTGATGTTGCTGGTTACTCCGATCCAAAATCCGGAGAATATTCCGTCAGTTATACTGGAAACCGGAATGCTTTGGAACCGATCGGGAAATCTTGAATTGGAAGGAAATGTCATTCAGGTGAAAACAAAAAACAGGAATTTAACTGTTCGTTCAACCGGTCTTCAGGGAAAGGAATTTCTGGCCAATACTTCACCTTATCTTGCCGTCAAATTCGATCAGCCGGTAGCTTTTTATACCGGAGAGCCTAAAAGTCTTAATCAGATCAAAGAGTTGGTTGCCAAACGGAGATCGGAACTCGAATTGAAGTTTTCAAAATATGGAGAATTTGCTCCGACTTATCAGGCCATCCAGAGTGTGGTTGGGTGGAATGTCATTTTTGATGCTTCCAAAGAGCGGATAATCATCCCGGTGAGCCGTTTGTGGAACGACAATTTTGGCGGTCAATATGTTTTGTTCGACTGGGATACCTATTTTGGTGCATGGATGGCCAGTATGGAATGTAAAGAACTGGCGTATGCCAATGCGGTGGAAATCACCAAGTCCATTACTCCGGGAGGTTTTATTCCCAACTTCTCCGGTTCGTATGGAAACGCTTCATTCGACCGCTCGCAACCTCCGGTTGGCAGTCTGGTTTTCAATGCACTGTATAAGAAATTTCAGGACAAATGGCTGCTCGAATATGTGTACGACGATCTCCTGAAATGGAACCGGTGGTGGCCCAAAAACCGCGACAACAAAGGTTTGCTTTGTTGGGGATCTAGTGCAGTTGAACCACCTCTGAAATCAGATGGAGGAACCAACGAATGGCAGGGAGCAGCCTGGGAATCCGGACTGGATAATTCGCCGATGTTCGACAAAGTTCCGTTCAACAAACAAACCCATCTACTTGAATTGGCCGATGCCGGACTGATGGGCTTGTATGTGATGGATTGCGATCAACTGGCCGAAATAGCCAACATTCTTGGAAAAACTCAGGATGCCAAAGAGCTGAAAGAACGTGGCGAATACTACCGAAAAAATCTTGCTCAGCTGTGGGACGAAAATGCCGGAATCTACAAAAACAAACGGACCGATACCGGCGAACTTTCACCCCGGATTTCGCCCACCAATTTTTATCCGCTACTTGCTAATGCTCCAACACAAGGACAGGCAGAACGGATGATCAAGGATCATTTGCTGAATCCGGAAGAGTTTAATGGCGAGTGGATGATGCCTTCAATTTCGGCAACCGATCCGGCTTTCAAAGATCAGGATTACTGGCGCGGACGAATCTGGGGACCGATGAATTTTCTGGTTTACCTGGGACTGAAGAATTACGATCTTCCGAAGGCTAGAGGAGTGTTGGCCGAAAAATCGAACCGCCTGATGATGGAAAATGTGAAACTAAATGGCTACATCTATGAAAATTACAATGGTATCACCGGTAACGTAAAAGATCCTGCTGAAGGAAAACGAATGGGGGACAATTACTACCACTGGGGCGCTTTGCTGGGATTTATCAAGCTGATTGAAAACGGGTTCTAGACGATTGAGTTTTCTGAAACATTATTTTTTTCGAATATTCGCTTCTGTTTCGGCATATTGTCTTGTCGGTATTCGGCAGATTCTTAATTTTGCCAGCCAAATAATAATTTGTACAACATGAAAAAGACTATTCAGGTAATCCTTCTGGTTCTTATTTGTTCAGTCGGACAGGCCAAAAGCGCGAAAGAATATTACAACGAAGCCAACGAAAAGCTCGATCAGAAAAGATATAAGGAGGCAATCCGCGAATACAATAAGGCGATTGAAATAGACGAATCTTTTGCTGCGGCCTATTACAACAGGGGAATAGCTAAAAATGACCTAAAAGATTACAAGGGGGCACTTTCAGACTATTCAAAAACAATTGAACTGAACCCAACCCACGCGTTGGCATACAATAACCGCGGATTAGTCAGGAAATCACTGAACGATCTTGATGGTGCTTACGAAGACTATTGCAAAGCAATTGAAATCAATCCAAATTTTGCTTCCGCCTATTTTAACCGGGGGAGCATCAAAGTGCTGAAAGAACAACCAGAACTTAGTTGTGAAGATTTTAAACAAGCACTTGTTCTTGGCCAAAATAAGGCACTGGAATATATTTCGAAATACTGCAAATAGACTAAATTATTTAGTTACTTTGATCACCTCACCTTTCCGTGTATCAACATCATACTCGTAAATTTTCTTCAATACCGGCGCTGAAACTTTATTTTCAGAATGATTCAGTGTTGTTTGAATCTTAGCAACGGTAAAGAATGCATTTGGGTTTTCTCCATTGGCAACTTTCAATCCTTTGCCTTTCAGCGGAGAATAAGAACGAATGCGGCAATTTCCACCAAGCGAAGATTTGATGGTGGCTTTTACCACCTCGCCATTTTTCCATTGCATTCTCACCTCGAAACCACCAAAAGCCTTCAATCCGCTTACACTTCCATCTTTCCAAATCGAAGGAAGCGCAGGCAACAGCTGAATGGCCCCATCCTGACTCTGAAGCAGCATTTCTGCAATTCCGGAGGTGCATCCAAAGTTACCGTCAATCTGGAAAGGCGGATGTGCATCGAAAAGATTTGGATAGGTTCCTCCCTGCATTCTTCCGCCGCCCAAAATGGGTTTCAGCTGTTCGGTGATCAATTTGTAGGCATGATCACCATCGAGCAAACGTGCCCAGAAATTGACTTTCCAACCCATCGACCATCCGGTTGAAGCATCACCACGGGCAATTAAAGTGGTTTTTGCCGCATTGAATAATTCAGGATTACGATAGGGCGAAATCTGGTTCGAAGGGAAAAGTCCGTACAAATGAGAAACGTGCCGGTGTTTATCGTCCGGATTATCCAAATCTTCCATCCATTCCTGCAATTGTCCCCATTTCCCGACTTGCATAGGCGGCATCCTTTTTAAGGTTTCGCTCAAAGTTACCGACAATTCCTGATCGGTATTCAAAATATGAGCTGCTTCCATGGTTTTTGTGAACAGATCGAATACCAGTTGGTTGTCCATGGTAACTCCGGCAGCCAAAGTTGATGGCCGGCCCTGTGGGTTATTTTCAGGAGAAGTAGATGGACAAACAACCAGCCAATGATTTACCGGTTCTTCCACCAGGTAATCGAGGAAAAACATGGCTGCTCCTTTGATCGCCGGATAAATCGATTTCAGGTATTCTTTATCGCCATTGTATGCATACTTCTCGAACAGATGTTGAGAAAGCCAGGCAGCACCCATCGGCCACATGCCCCAGGTTGCCCCATCGATCGGTCCGTTAATGCGCCATATATCGGTATTGTGGTGCAAAACCCAGCCTCCGGCGCCATACATATCTTTGGCTGTTTGTTTCCCGGTTTCCGAAAGTTCCCGAATCATTTGAATCAATGGCTCATTCATTTCGGTCATGTTGGTAATTTCTGAGGGCCAGTAATTCATTTCAGTGTTGATATTCACCGTGTATTTGCTGTCCCATGCCGGTGCCAGCTGATCGGTCCAGATTCCCTGAAGATTCGCAGGTTGTCCGCCTTGTCGCGAAGCTGAAATCAGCAAATAACGACCAAACTGGAAATAAAGGCTTACAAACTGAGGATCGTTTCCTTTTGCGAAGTCTGCCAAACGCACATTGGTTGGATTTTTAACAGCATCAGTTACACCCAGATCAAGTTTTACTCTATTGAAATAGTTTTGAAAATCGGCGACATGATCTTTCAAAATCTGGTCGTAATTCTTTTTTAAGGCTTTCTGAAGATAGCTGGTCGCCCTTTCTTCTTCGTTGGCACTTAAATCATGGTAGTTCACGAAATTGGTAGCAATGGAAATATAAAGCGTAACTTCATCAGCATTGGCCACATTCAGAGAACCTTCGGAAGCAGTCACAGTACCACTTTTAGCCACGATTTTTACTCGGGCCTGAAATTTTACACTTCCCGGCATCTTTTCAAATTCGCTTGTAATTCCTGATAGGATGAGTTCGCCGTCAGCATTCGAAGTAACGGTTACTTCCGAAGGTTTTGGGCGATCCATAGTGGCTGAAAATGTTACTGAACCAGGCTTATTGGCCTTGATCCGGGCAACGATGACCTGATCAGGAAAAGATGAAAACACACTTGTTTCGTATTTCACGCCATTTGACTCGTAACGGGAAGAGGCTGTTGCTTTTTCCAGATTGAGTTCACGGTAATAGTTCGTAAAATGCTCATGTCCGGGGAAAGTCAATTTCAGGTTACCCACGGTTTGGTAGGGCATTCCGTGCGACTTTTTCGTAATAATACTCTTATTCACCAAATCCTGTGCTTCCTTGTATTTGCCACCAAATATCAGTTGCCTGACTTCAGGCAAAGCCGCTTTTGCATCCGGATTATCGTTCCGGTTAGGTTGCCCGGCCCATAAGGTATTTTCGTTCAATTGAATGACTTCATTACTTGGATTGCCAAAAACCATCGCTCCCAAACGGCCATTCCCTATCGGCAAAGCTTCAACCCATTGTTTGGCGGGCTGGTCGTACCAAAGTTTTAACAAGGAGTTATCCTGAGCATTGACTTCAAAAACTATTGCCAGACTCAATACCCAATAAGCGATTATCTTCTTCATTTCTTTTCGATATAATTCAAAGTTCAATTTGCATTTTATTTAAACTGCACCCAGTCAATTTCAACCAGATTTTCATCTTTCAGCACCACAACCAAATTATGGATTCCAGCCTGAAATTTGGATACTTTTGCTTCAACCGTGTTCCAACTTTTACCTTTTGGAACTTTAACTTCGGCCATCACCGGCCCATCAATTTTATCCAGATGAATTTGAAGAGTGCTTCCTTTTTCAGACAAAGCCTTGACTTGAAATGATTTTAGCTTCGATTTACCAAAATCAACGGTATTGTATTTCACCCAGGAACTTTTGCTTTTCAGTATGGTTTTCCAGCCTTTGAAGGTATTGGTCGAATCCAGAAATGCAATGGAGGAACCGGTTTCGCTTTTGCTGCTGTACCGGTCGATTTCAATTGTATTTGTAGCGCTGGTCACTCCCACGCCACGAAATGTTGGTGTTACTTTTTGAATGGTTCCATCAGCATTAAAGAATAGACTGTCGGCACAAATTGATCGGTTTTTATCGAATTTGGGTGAATAGGCATCCTGATGATAAAATAAGTACCATTGATCTTTGTACTGAACGAAAGACTGGTGATTGGTCCAACAGTTCATGGGCGATTCGTCCATCACCACTCCTGCCATTTTGAAAGGTCCCATCGGATTGTCACCAATGGCGTATTCAAGCCTTTCGATTTTGTTTTCCACATGCGGAATGGTCAGGTAATAAATTCCTTTGCGTTCAAACAAAAAAGGGCCTTCTTTCAGGCCTTTCGACGGAAGATTAGCAATAATCTGTGGTTCTGAGGCCAACTCGGTCATGTTATCTTTCAGTTTTGCCACAACGATGTTTCCCATGGCCCAGTACAAATAGGCCTGTCCGTCTTTGTCGATAAACACGTTGGGATCGATGCCAAACACTCCTTTTATCGGTTCTGGAAGCGGCAGATATGGCCCTTCAGGTTTATCGGCGATGGCCACTCCGATTCCAAAACCCTTCCTTCCGTTGGCATCGGCCACATTTTTGTTTGCCGGAAAATAGAAGTAATACTTTCCGTTGCGTTCGATACAATCGGGAGCCCACATACTGTAGGAAGTTGAATCGACCCATTTTACTTTGTTCTGGCTTACGATCATCCCTTGATCGGTCCAGTCGGTTAGGTTTTCAGAAGAAAACACATGATAATCTGCCATACAAAACCAGTCTTTGCGTCCCGGTTTTTCTGCGGGGGTAGGAATGTCGTGCGAAGGAAATACATAGACTTTCCCATTGAATACTCTTGCCGTTGGATCGGCAGAAAACTGGTTCCGAACAATTGGGTTTTGAGCTGAAAGAGTATTGATTCCGATCAGAGCTAAACCGAAAATGAATAATTTATAATTTTTCATGATTATTTTTTTATGTATTACTTTGTTTCTTTCACCAATTCCTCCACAGCATTCGCCAGGAAGATGTACCAGGCACCACCGTCGATGATGCATTCGTTTTCGCCCCACAAGAACGGCCAGTCATCTTTGTTTTCAAGATAGTCAGGATTTAACAGGATCAGGCCGGGAACAACGCCACCGGCAATGGTTGTAAAATCGGCCCGGTTATTTCCATAGGCAGCTTTCTTGGAATGAGCACCAACGGCATTTACAAATGACAGATTGGAATACGGATGGCAACCATAAATATAATTAAGACCCTGATACACATATTCTTTGCCAATAATGTCAGGAAAAGCCTTGTAAGCATAGTAATTTGTAATTGCCCAGTTGATTACATTCGACGTTCCTCCCCAACCCCGAACAGACATCGGAACCCCAAAAGGATTTTCCTTTTTGTTCAGGTCGATCGATTCCTTGTATTTCAGCATATAGTCTTTGAGCTTTGTTTTATAATCAGCGTCCATGTATGGAACAGCCATCAAAATCTGAATGAGGTTGCCGCGCCCGCCAAAACCCGCAAAATAACCAGAGCCCCGACCCTTTTGCGTGGACATCCGATCGAGCATTGGCCACACTTGTTCAAGAAACCGGTCGGCATATTTCTTTTCTTTGGTAGTGATATACAATTGAAGTGCAGGAACCATGTCGGCGCCTTTCCCCATCATTTTTGAAAACTGATCTTCATTTTCATTGGGCGTTTTGGTAGCCTCATCCGCTTCGTCAAACAGCCTTTTGGCACAGGCTAAACTTCGGTCGGCAAGATCGTTGTTGAACCCTCTGAGCGCGCGGCTGGCTTCAGCCAACGAGGCTGCAGTTTGAAAGTCGAGGAAACTGGATCGATTGGTAAAAGCCCAGCGATCGTCCAGAGTTCCGCTGGTTAAACCGTCTGATTCGTAAGGCTTCAGGTTTGGATTGTATTTCAGGTTGTCCGTTTCGTTGATTGCATCGCCCAAATGATGGTATTGATGAAGATTCGGAACAACAATTCCGCGAACCGGATGACCAATGTTTTCGCATTGAGCAACCAGATTTAAGGTGCCATGTTCAATTTGCTGCAACATATCCGGTTTTCCATCCGGACGATGAATATCAACATATCGGGTTTTCTGGTCAATGTAAGTTTCATCGCGAGCAACTTTGAAATTCTCCCAGGAATCTACAAAACTTGAAATGACGCTGTTGTGCGAACCGGTCTGAATATCAAAATCTCCGGCATCGAACCAGCCACCAATAGCCATGTTCGGAATCCGTTCCAGCGATTTGTATTTGGTATCCGTGGCTGGTCCCTGAACATATCCATCAAAATGCTGATGATTGACCGGGGCCTGAAGACAATCGTCCAGGTAAGGAGCACCATGCCACACGCGGTAAGCCTCGTTGACTTCCATGTGATCCATTTGTACCGGGAACCAAACATCCATGGTCGGATGCCAGATATTGTCGTAAACATTCGGCCCGATTGAAAATGTATTTGTTTTTTGATCGCCGTACTGAATAAAATAAACTCCGGATTCTTTTACTGAACTAAAGTCAAATTTGGCATAATTGTAACGGAGGTATTTCCCCCAAACTTTCACTTCCCCCTTCAGTTTCTCAACAATTTTCCCTTCCGGAGTAACCTGAAAAACAGAAGCTTTGGTTAACGGTGTATCATTTTTATCCAGTTCAATAACTGCCACTTTTTCCTGAACCGGAATATAACCTACCTGTGAAAATCCAATAACCGGTTTCCTGATCCAGTTGGGAATCGCACTGGGTTCGATAAACCAGGTCAGCACTTTGCCGGTTTTATTGGCCGGAAGCAAACTGCGAACGACGTACCAACCGTTCTGGGCCAGGTTGCGACCATCAAACAACATCAGATCAGCATCAAACGACTGAACTTTCACCATTTGTTCGGGATCTTCAGGCGCCAGAACAATTGTTTTGCCTGAAGCTATTGGAAAAGGCACAATAAATTCGTCCCTGCCCCGGTCATCAAAAGTGGTATGTCCGGCAAATTGAGGAATCTTTTTACTGATGGATTCAATTTTCGTGTTGCTGGCCGGATACCTTGGAAAAAGTCCCGGTTTTCCGTCCATAAAATAGGTCTTTTCAAAGTATGCCGAGGGTAAAAATTCAAGGTTAAACCCTGCGATTCCCTCAAGTTCCTTGGGCAGTGCCTGGTCTAAAAAAACATTGATTTCAAATCCGTTATCTTTCGGAGAAACACTTATTCTGGAATTAAAATTATAGGCTTTATAAGTCAGTTCAACATTGATGGTGTTGGTGGCCCGATCCACTTTCCGGTCGACCATGGTTGGAATCAAATCCCATTGTTCCGGAGTATTTTGCAATCGGACGGCACCTCCGGTTGAAGTTCTGACTCCGTGGTGAATGATTTCAATCCCGGCGGTTTTCTCGTCGAAAAACATCCCGTTATATTGGTCGCTGAAAACCAAAACATTAACGCCAGGTTTTTCGAAATATTCCAGATCGTTGATTTTTAGAGCTTGGCCAAGGGCATGATTTGTAAGCAAACAAATACTGATAAGTACTTCAAAGACAGCGAATGAAAACTGTAGATTTTTAGGTTTGAACAGGTAAAATTGCATCGGTTTATTCATTTTGTGGTTTATAATTATTCTTTAATTCGCTTTGCTTATCTGATCGCTGATGTGGAAGTAATCGAAATCGGCAAAGCCACCCGGATTTTTGGAAGCATAATTGAACAAGCCAAAACGGTAACCCATAAAATGTTCCATCAGGGTATATTCCATTTTAAGTGACCCACCAATCACGTTCCATTTCTTACCATCCAGACTGTAATAGAAGTTGGCAAGGTCAATTTTCTCCCGGTAGTCGCAGTCAATTTTCAGGTAAACTTTATTCTGGGATAACGGAATACTTTGCAATTCTGTAGGATGATCGGTTTTGTTGCTGACCATGAAAATGAATTTCTTACCATTCACCATTTTTACGCCGACCTGCCCGAATTTCCGCTGGAAAGTACATAAACCGGCAAAATCGCCATCTTTCATGTTCATAACGTCTATCAAAGTCGATCCCGAAGACACTGGGCCAAAGGTACGCTGAGTCAGGGTGTTTCTTGATTTTAGGAACAAGCTGTCGATCCGTCCGGTCTTCAGGCGTAAAAAGCCTTTTCGTTCCGAAACCGACCACAAACTGTTGTCAGGATTATGGTTCCACTGCCAAACCAATGGTAAGGCAGGTTCTCCTTTTTTGCGACTAAACTCATCGCTGTTGACAATTCCCGGAATTAGCCCTTTGCTGGCTGGCAAATCAAGCGTTTCAGGCACTTTCCCATCAACACCAATTATCGGCCATCCATCTTCCCATTTCATCGGAACAAAAAAAGGAATGCGGCCAACCGCACCATGATCCTGGAACAAGTAGGCAAACCAGCGACCATCGGGCGTATCAATGATTCCACCTTGTGCAACGCCTTTATCCTGAAGCGCAATTCGACCTTCCCACGGACCAAGCAAATTATCTGCACGATGAACAGTTACCGTGCGCATGCCACCCCTTGGCCAGACAATGTTGAAGAGATAATATTTACCGTTCACTTTAAAAAGCTGAGAACCTTCAGCGCCAAGCATGATTTTATCTCCGGCAGGTTTACTGGCATTTTCAATAAGAACCTGATTGATACCACCTTCTTTTACGCCGGTCAAATCGTCTTTCAGTTCTACAATAGTCAGTCTTCCGTTACCGGTGATCAAATAGGCATGTCCATTGTCAAAAACCAAAGAGCAATCATGGAACCCAGGTGTAAACTCCGTAACCGTCCATGGACCTTTTTCAATGTCTTTAGTTTTATAAATATAGGTCTTATTGGTGGTTTGAGCATAGGTTTCAACGTAATAAAACCCATTGTAATAGCGCATACTGCTTGCCCATGAACCCTTTCCATAGTTACTTTTCCCGTTTACAAGATTTAGTTCATCGGTGTCGCCCAGTGAGTAGCTGGCATAATTCACCAATTGCCAGTTCACCAGATCTTTCGACTTCATGATTGGCACACCCGGACTCATGTGCATGGTTGTGCTACTCATGTAATACGTATCTCCTACGCGAATCATCGACATATCGGGAACATCAGCCCAAATGATTGGATTTTGAGCTTTGGATACCTGTGCCGAAATTTCGGAAACGAACGCTGACAGGATAATTAAAGCTACGGCAGCATAAATTGATTTTTTCATTTCAAAAAGGTTAACGGTTTATTTCATTTTTATTCGGACGACTGTCAGCGACATCGCCGGCGCTGAATAATCAAAAGATTTACTGATTTTCACGATTGAGCTAGTTGGCACTATATTTTTTGTGTTGGCAAACGTGTTTTCGGCATCCATACTTCCGGTCAAAACAGTCTGTTCACCTTCTGCGGCGATTTTACCAAACCGACCCAGATTAACTTTCATGGGTTTGGCCGTTTCGTTGTAATTCACCAGTTTCAGGATAATGTCACCAGTTTTCGAGTCCTGAACACAGGAAGCAGCCAAGTTGATGTCCTTTTCGTCTTTGGAAATTACCTTGTCGAAATAATAATCGCCCCGGTTGGCCGAAAACATTTTTTGCACAAAATAATTCGGCGTTGGACAAATATTCACATTATCGAAAAAGATCATGTCTATTTTCCATTGGGTGAAGTCTTTTTTGGCCAGTAAAGGTGCATAAGATGCCATCCGAACCACGTCGCCGTTGCGTTCGAGCGAAGTCATGTAAGCGGCTTCGGCAATGGCATTTCGCAATTTATTTCCCCACGAGGCATATTCTCCAAGATAAACCTGAGTTGCATTTCGTTTATATGAATCGTACCGGTGCTGATTGGAAATGAACCATTCCGGGCTCGTATAATAATGTTCGTCTACAATAGGCACCTTTTGCTCATCGGCAATTTTCCAGCCTTTGGTAAAATCTTCACCGTCGGGAGCCGGGCCAACTGTTCCTACCACGGTGATCTCCGGATGTTTGACTTTTACCGCATCAAAAATCATTTTGAAACGCTGTTCAAATTCAGGAGTCATTTTATCTTCATTTCCAATTCCAATGTATTGAAGATGAAAGGATTCAGGATGTCCTGCCGCCGCGCGTCTGGCACCCCATACTGAAGTTGCCGGGCCGTTGGCCCATTCAATCAAATCCAATACTTCCTGAATGTAGTCCTGCATTTCATCCATCGGGAGCGCTTTTTGTCCGGTTCCGCCAATCTGCCAGGTTCCTCCTGAATTCTGACAACTCACCGCAGCCGGTAAAACCGGAAGCGGTTTTGCGCCAATATCTTCACAAAACTGAAAATATTCGAAATATCCCAGTCCTGAAGTTTGGTGATAGCCCCAGATGTTCCGCTGTTCTTTTCGTTGTTCGATGGGGCCAATGGTGTTTTCCCATCGGTACATGTTTCCAAGGCCATCACCGTGAACCAGACAACCTCCCGGAAACCGGATAAAAGCTGGTTTCATGTCAGCCAGCATTTGGGCAAGATCGGCACGCATCCCATTCGGACGATTCCTGAATGTTTTTTCAGGAAAGAGAGAAACCACATCGATTGCAAATTTTCCTTCGGTGGTGGCCAGAATCACCAGACTGGCCGAGTCGCAACTCTGTGTTGGAATAAGTCTGGCCTGATGTTTTTTCCAGTCATTCGACGAAGTTGAGAGCTTACTTTCAGCAAGAATATCACCTTTGGGGTTTTGTAAACGAATGTTGAATGAAATCGGTTCCTTACTAAGCTGACGGACAAACATCGAAAAGTTGTATGGATCGTTTGCCTTGACGACCATTCCGTCGAATCCAGAGTTTTTTAATCCTACTCCGGAAGTGCCGACAAACTTAACTTCTCGGCCAACATGCTCCACATCCAGGACCAGGTAATGCGGATTATTGGGATGAATCGGTTCAGCCGTTTCAACGCTTATTCTTCCGTATGAAAATCCCGGAGCAATGTATTCCCAATACGAATATGGATTCCATTCCCTGCACTCGGTCGGGTTGTATTCGAATGAACGGTTTTGCACCAACTCGGCATACAACCCGCCGTCGGCAGAATAGTTGATATCCTCGAAAAACAATCCAAACAAATCGGGGCCGATTTTTTTGCCGCCTTTTGCTGGTTGAGCTTTCGTTACGACAGATAGAAACAGCAATAATCCAAGTATCAGGATTGATTTTATGGTTTTCATTCTAAATTGTTTTCTCATTTATTCCTGACCAATCTGAGGTAATAAACCGCTCCTGCAGTGCTTCCCGGCGAAGCCTGAAATTTAACCCTGATGTGATCTTTTCCCTGAATCATTTGGTTTGGAATGGCATATTCCAGATCCTGAAAATTGGATTGACTCCATCTTCCCGTATTATTCTCTGTCAGTAGCTTTTGGTCGTCAATGTAAATATCAAATTTCCGGTCACCCCATTCGGCACCCCAATAGCGGATGAGCAAGCTTAATTTGGTTTCTGACTTTGTAGCCAGATCGTAACTGAAATAACCTCCATCGCGCGCTTCACGAAAGAACTCATTCAAATTGTTGCCTTTATTTGATTTTTCAAGCAGCATCGCATGGTCGGTTTCAGGTTGTTGCTCGCCGGTGGCGACCTGATCAATGGTGCGTTTCTCAAGAGCCAATTTCTCCTTTTCGATGTTTGCCAACGAATCGGTATAGGCTTTGTAACCTGAATTTGAAAGGGCTAGCCAGTACATCATATATCGGGCATCATGGATTTTATAAAATGGCTCCAGGGTAAGTTCTACAGGATTTTCCATTTTGACATTGAGCCTGAAGTTTAAAGGCTTGTCCTTCACCGGAACCAACTTATCTGCAATCGTTTCAATGTTGTCGTCAATCAGGATAGGCGCTTTGTCAACCGGCAAATATTCTCCGCCGGCATATTGTCCCCAACGTCCATCGTCGGCAATCAGGCCTTTCAAATCTTCAGTACCGGTTTTTGCACCCAGCAAAACCGGGCCATGCATGATGGCAATGTATTCAGGAACATTGGGCAAATGCTCAATGGAATTGTGCATCGGCAGCGCGATCTGAACCACGTCACCTTTTTTCCATTTTCGTTCGATGCATAAATAAGATGAAGGAAGTGTAGAATAAGCAACATCTTTCCCATTTACCGAAATTTTTAATGCGCCTTGGCTTACCCATGCCGGATAACGAATCAGCAATTTGAAGTTTGCAGCGCCTTCAGTGACAGTCAGTTTTGTTTGCTCCTCTTCAGGGAAACTGGTTTCCTGTTTAATTTTCACTCCTTTTTTCTTCCAATTGAGTTCCGAAGCAATAAAAAGATTCAGGAACAACGAATCGTTTGAATGGGTATAGATGAACTGGTTGTATTTGCCGTGATTTTCCATACCAGTGCCCACACAACACCACATGGCTTCGTTTGGAGCCGAGTATACCCGGTAATGACGCGGCCGAGCCGGAGTGAAATAAACATATCCTCCATGTTCCGGATGCTGTGAGGAAAGTATGTGATTCAGTATGGTACGTTCGTAATAATCAGCATACTTGGCCGACGGATGAACCCGAAACAGGTCTTCGGTCAGCTTAAGCATGTTGTACGAATTGCAGGATTCAGGACCATCGTTGACGTTGATAAAATCGATGCAGGATTCTTTGCTCGGGAAATGTTCCCGTCGGCTGTTTCCTCCAAATGCCAGCGAACGGTTGGTGGTGACTGTTTCCCAGAAAAAACTGCCGGCTTTGCCGTATTTTGAATCATGACCAAGTTCGGCAATCCGCTCAAACCCAATAAACTTAGGGATCTGGGTATTGGCGTGTTTGTTATCCAGGTTGTCAATTCCCTGCGACAATGGTTCGAGAAACACTTTGTGCGAATACCGTTTTGCGCCTGTCAGGTATTTTTCATTGCCGGTAATTTGGTAAGCATCAGCGAGTACTTCGTCCATTCCGCCGTGTTCGTTTCCGAGCATTTCTTCCATTTGAGCATCACTCAAACCTGAAGTAATTGCAATTGCCCAATCGCAAAAATGGAGGAAAATTTGTTTGGCATCGGCATTTCCGGTATACAACCAGGCATCCCGAAGTCCGGCAAACATTTTGTGGATATTGTAATAGGGCGCCCAGTATTTCCATATTACAGCTACTTCTCCGGCCTTAATCTTCGGCCACAAACCTGCGCTGTTTGGAATTCCTCCGACATACCCAACACCCCAACCAGGATATTTCAGTGCATTAGCTTCCTGACAGGCTTTTAGCTCCGCAATCATGTGATCCATGCGCTTTTTACATTCCGCATTACCAGTAGCTGCATAATTCATGGCCATTGCCGACAGGTAATGACCGCCCACATGACCATCGAGACCGTCCCAGTTGGGATAACATTTTGCCTTTTCGGGCAAGCCAGCTTCTTTGCGATAAGGCGCCAGCAAACGGTCAACATCGTATTTCAGGAGAACCTCAATATTCAGGTCACGGGCATGTTTGAACGGACCATCGAGCAGTTTTACATCACCCAAAGGAAATTCGTTGGGATACAGTTTATCCTGAGATTGAACCTTGCCTGCCAAAAGCAAAAAGCCAATGAATGCACTGATTTTCAATAGTTTTATTTTACTTTTCCGCGTCATTTTATACTATGAGATTAATATCTGAAACCCTGTCTTTGGAAGTCTAAACAATCATTCAACCGGTTAATATAGTTACCTTTTATTTAATCTAAAGGTTTAGCATCATTTGCCGAAGTTGCGTACAGCCCAAGCAAACACCCTGTAAAGCCACCTGCCACATCGGTTGAAAGAATATCACCGGAAACAGTGCCGCCTAAATTCAAAAAGTCGGTTCCGTTGGTTGAATAACTAAACTGGTAATCGTCGCCTTTTGCTGATACCTGTAAACGAACGGGTTTCGAAATATCAATTTTTGTGCTTGCCAGAATTGTTGAAGTTACCTCCCTGCTTCTGAACTTTCCCTGGGTTCGTTCGAGCAGGAGATAATAGTCGCCTCCTTTTTTAGTGATTCCAAAAACATAATTAAACCGCTCACTTTGCAAAGCCACTATTCCGGCCAAATCTTTTTCAGATTCGGGTTTGTAGTCCATTGTTACCGTATACGAAAAACTGTTGTGCATCTGCCTGTAGAACAGCGTCGATGTTGGGGCAACCTGTTTGATATTTGCTTCAAACGGTTTTATCTGCAATCCATTTTTTGATGTTGAAATAAACTCTTCGCGCGGACCTCTTAATCCAATCCAGCGGTAACCGGGTTTTCCGGAAGTAAAATCGTCAGAAAAAGTAAAGTTACCATTCGGAAAGAACCCATTTTGACCTGCTTGGTTTTCAGTAACTCCTACAGGCATTTTCAGTTTTGGTTCCAACGGAATGAGTCCGTTTTCAAAAACAGGGAACTCCCCAGACCAATCGACAGGCAATATAAAGGTTTCGCGACCAGTATTCACCCTGTTTTTTTCGTTTGGACGTACGGCAAGGAATACCCCGTAATACTTTTTATTGTCGGGCCCCAGAACCAAATCGGCATGCCCGGCCCAATCCACTTTATTGGCGCGGTCTTTTGCAAAATAGCGTTGTGTTAAAATCGGGTTGTTGGGAGCCGGTTTATAAGGACCTTTCGGATTATCGCTTACAAAAATCACTTCGCTGTGCCAGCCACCGGTACCACCTTCGGCGCACATCAGGTAATATTTCCCGTTTTTTTTATAAATGTGAGGCGCTTCAATCCAGATTGGCTTTTTCGAAAGGTCAACACCGCCGTCAACAATTATTTTATCTGTTCCCGGAATGATTTTGTCGGTTTCTACATCATATTCCCAGATTTTGATTACCCGGTGTCCGTTATAAAGTTCCTTGCCTTTATCGGGCGCATCGTTGTGAATGATATAAGCCTTCCCGTTATCATCGAAGAAAAGAGAAGGGTCTATCCCGTTAAAATCCAGCTTTATCGGGTCGCTCCAGCCTTTAATCGGGTCTTTGGTTTTTACCACAATATTTCCAAAACCTCCTGAAAATTCGGTGGTAATCATGTAAAAAGTATCGTTATTTTTGTTGTACAGAATCTGCGGGGCATATATACCGGCGCTAATTCCGCAATCGGTTACCTTTAACTGCGAAACACGGTCGAGCACATGCCCAATTTGCCTCCAGTTTACCAGATCTTTTGATTGAAAAATCGGAACACCCGGGAACATGGCAAAAGTTGAGCATACCAAATAAAAATCGTCACCTTTTCGGGTAATACTCGGGTCGGGGTAACACCCCTGCAAAATCGGGTTATAAAACTCATCCGTCTTTAACGGATTATCGGTATAAATCTTATCGTTGCCCTGATAAACAAAATTGGAGAACACAGGCGAATTGGAAGTCATCTTTGCCTTTGCCTTTGTCTTATTCTGACCGCTTGTTCCGGTGACGGAGATCAGAGACATAAAAACAGACAATAAAATTACGGCTTGACTTTTAAGTGATTGGCATATTTTTTTTTTCATTCTGAACGATTTTATTTAAGCTATTATTTTGGACTGACTTATTCAGGATCACTAATCTTAATTCCCATTAATGAAAGCATTTTTGCAGCATACCTTGCGCCCAGTTTCCGGTAACCAGCTACGCTGAAATGCAGGTTATCAGGGCCGTCGGCACAACCGGCTGAAGAAATGACATACGAATTTGGAAGGGTTTGAGGTAATGTAGCTATGATGGTGTTCATGCCTGCACAAATTCCCTGTTGATCGGCATTCACGGTTTCGCCAGCAAGCAACGGCACATTTTTGGGGTCTAGGTTCAGGTCTTTCATCAGGTTGTCGTAAACGCCTTTCACTTTTCGTGTCCACAGACTGTCGTTCGAATTCGATTCACCCTGATGAAGTAAAATGCCTTTGATTACACCGTCCTTCTGTGCCAGTTTAGCCATTTCTACCAGTCGTCCATAAGGATTTCCGTCGTATTCCTTAATCATTCCTTTCATCCAGCCCGGAGCAGTTTCAACGTATGACGGGTAGTTGTCTTTGTCGAAAAGCTCAATCTTACAACCACCAACGGCTACCACAATTACGCCAACTTTTACTTTCTCCGGAAGATTGGCCACCATTGTTCTTCCGAAGTAATCGGTTGGGCCAAGATTGGTTTTGCAACGGCACAAAGGTGGAACAGCCGGATACCAGCTGCCAATTTTACGGTTCAGGTTATCGCAATTTAGAGCTTCCATCACCTGAAAACGCGGATTAACGGTTGAATCCTGAAGTTCGGCACGTGCCGCACCTTCCATATTCGACTGCCCGATACAGAGGTAGATCTGGAAATTGGGGTCTTGTGCCACTACTTGCGTTGTTGCAAAAAAGAGAAAGTTTATCACAATAAATATGAATCTTAATTTCATATAAAACTGATATTAAATGGAATATGCAGAATATTTTATGTCGAAAGTAAAAATTTTCAGACTAATCAGATTTAAGTCTTTATTCTTTAAAAAGCATTGGCGCCAACTGTAATAAACTTCTGCGCCAGGTCTGGAACTCGTGACGTGTATTTTCAGAAACAAAGGAAACAGCATTGAACCCGGCATCTTTTAACGCCAAAGCAGCATTTTTTACTCCGTCGGGATTTTCGAAGCTTCCGCAGCTCAAAAAGATTAGTTTTACTTTCGATTTGTCTTTGATTTCCTCCGGCTTGTATAATCCACCGCTTAGTAAAGCATAGTAGGAGAACACTTCAGGTTTGTTCAAAGTTATCGTATGGGTTTCCATGCCGCCCATCGAAAGACCGGCCATGGCGCGGTGTTGCTGATCGGCTATGGTGCTGAAATTGGCATCCACATATGGAATCAACTCATCAACAAGAACTGTTTGGAAATTTTCAATTTTGAACTCGTTCATATGCCCCCACCGAACCTCATTGGTCATTCCGTAGGTCATCACAATAATGAAAGGCTTGATTTTTCCTTCAGCAATCAGGTTGTCCATGATCAGGTTGGCACGTCCCTGATTTGACCAGGCTGTTTCATCTTCACCCCAGCCATGTTGCAGGTAGAGAACCGGATAGCGTTTGTTTTTGTCCTTTCCGTAAGTTGGCGGAGTGTAAACAAAGGCTCTGCGCGATGTTGCTGTGCTCTTCGACGGAAAAAGTATCTGCTGCACATTTCCGTGAGGAACATCCTTCAAGGCGTAGAAATCCTGATCGTGGGCAGGTATTTCGATACCGCTTTCCCAACGGGTGGAACCGTAAAAATTTAATGCTCCCGGATCGTTAAATACCCCGCCGTCAACCGTAAGATGGTAGTAATGAAAGCCTTCTTCCATCGGTCCTGCGGTAGCGCCCGTCCAGGAACCATCTTCGGCTTTTGTCAGCGGAGTACCGCCTTTGGTACCGCCTAATCCAAGGCTCACAACTACACTTTGAGCTTGTGGAGCTTCGATGCGGAAACGCACATAGCCCTGTGAATTTACCTGTGGAAACTCTTTGCCCGGTTGATTCAGGGTTGATGGTTTGAAATCATCAGTAATGGTTGGCTGGTTAGTCTGTGCAAAACACAACGAGCCGGTTAAAGTCAGAAGCAGAACAATAGTAATTAAATGTTTTTTCATGTTCTTTTATTTACGATTTTAAAGATTTACGATTTACTATTACGATTGCAACACAAATTGTAAATAGTAAATGGATAAATAGTACATATTGTTAGTTATTGAATAACAAAGGTGCAAATTCATTTAATGCCCGGCGCCAACTCTGCCATTCGTGTGCGGTTAAAGGTGAAACATAGAAATGAGTATTCATGCCAGCTTTTTTTAATGCTTCGGTATTCTCCTTTGGATCACCCCATGGACCTTTCCTTGGATTGTCAAGTTCGCGGCTTCCATAGCTGATAAACACCAGCTTAACCTTTTCTTTAAACCCAGGAGCACTTTCAACATCTTGAGTACTAATACTTCCACCGCTGAAGAGACCGACATATGAGAACTTATCAGGATTAGCCAGAGTAATTACTCGAGTTTGCATGCCACCCATGGAAAGTCCTGCCATAGCGCGATGCGCTTGATCGGCCAGCGTGCGATAGTTGGCATCAATCATGGGAATAATGTCTTCCAGAAGGGTCTTTGTAAAACCATCGGCCCAGCCTTTGGGTGGCCATGTACCACTATTACGATCAGCCGGCCGGGGACCGGTCATAGCCCACGTGCCATTGTCCATCACAATAATGAAAGGTTTGGCTTTGCCCTCTGCAATCAGATTATCCATGATGAGGTTGGCATGTCCCTGATTCGACCAGCCGGTTTCGTTTTCGCCACCACCATGTTGCAGATAAAGAACAGGATAACGTATTTGGGAATCCTTGTCATAGCCGGGAGGCGTATAAATGAAACAGCGACGCATGCTGTTGTTGCTTTTTGAAAAATAGGGCAACTCAATGACCTGACCGTGAGGTACATTTTTCAAAGCATAGAAATCCTGATCTTTCGCCGGAATTTCGATACCACTTCCCCAACGACTGGCGCCATAATAGTACAGACTCGAAGGATCTGGAACTGCTGCACCGTCAACCCAAAGCTGATAGTAATGAAAACCTTCGCCCTGAGGAGCCGATTCACCTGTCCAAACGCCACTGGTGTCTTTGGTTAAATCGTACTTTTTTGCACTAATATCCAATTGAACTTTTTGCGCATCGCGTGCTTTAATCTGAACACGTACCCGTCCTTCGGAATTCACCTTCGGAAATTCTTTTCCAGGTTGATTGACTGAAGAAGGTTTGAAGTCTTCAACGATTGGTAGGGCAGTTTGTGCAAGGCACAAGGAAACTGATAAAGTTAATAATAAAACGAGGGTAATTAAATGCCGTTTCATAGGTTTATGATTTTAGTTTTTAAATACGATTTGTGCAAACTGATATAGGCTACGACGCCATGATTGCCATTCGTGAGCAGTGAGTGGAGATACATAGAAACTAGTGTTCATCCCGGCCTCCTTAACTGCCTGGGTATTTTCTTTTGGATCACCCCAGGGGCCTTTTCTTGGGTTGTCGAGTTCGCGGCTTCCATAACTGATGAACAGAAGTTTAACGTTCTTTTTAAAATCAGGTGTTTTGGTAATATCTTCCATGCTGATGCTGCCACCACTAAACATACCAACTTGCGAAAACTTATCAGGATTGGCTAAAGTGATGATGCGGGTTTGCATGCCACCCATCGAAAGTCCGGCCATGGCGCGGTGATTCAGATCAGCAACAACCCGGTAATTGGCTTCCACAAAAGGAATCAGATCGTTCAGAAGAACTTTTTTAAAATCGCCGGCAAAATCAAAACCACCCATCGGGCCTGCAGGTTTTTTTGTTGTTGCGTCGGTTTTGGCATTGGCATCCGGTTTTGGCTCACGAGGGCGTTCAAACTTGACGCTGCTGTTTTCCATCACAATGATGAAAGGAACGGCTTTCCCTTCAGCAATCAGGTTATCCATAATCAGGCTGGCATGTCCCTGGTTGCCCCATCCGGTTTCATTCTCGCCCATACCATGTTGCAGATATAAAACAGGATAGCGTTTTGAATTGTCTTTGTCATAACCGGGAGGTGTGTAAATGAATGCATGACGGACACTGTTTGAGCTCGAAGAGAAATAATGTACTTCGCGCAACTCACCGTGAGGAACATTCTTGAGGGCATAAAAATCCTGATCTTTTGCCGGAATCTCAATACCGCTTCCCCAACGACCTGCACCATAAAAATACAAACTACCGGGATCGGGAACTGCAGCTCCGTCAACCCAAATCTGGTAGTAATGAAAACCTTCGTCCTGAGGAGCAGACTCGCCAGTCCAAACGCCACTGGTATCCTTAACCAGGTCATATTTTACAGCGCCAATATCCAATTGAACTTTATGCGCATCGCGTGCATTAATTTGAGTACGAACACGGCCTTCAGAATTAACCTTTGGAAATTCTTTACCGGGTTGGTTTACTGAAGATGGTTTAAAATCTTCAACAACTTTTGCCGGAGACTGTGCAAGACTTGGCGAACCAGATATTGCTATGAGAAGCATTGAACCAAATAAATACTTTTTCATAATTCAGATATTTAGATTAATTAGATTGACTATAACATTGATATATAACTATTTTAAGCCACTATTTTCAATATGAAAATAATCGAAAGCTACATCAAACGGGGTAGCCGGTTTAGTAGTATCCGAATTAAACCAGTAGGTACTTTTCATATACTGTGTGATTATTCCATCGCAAACGATTAATCCGGCTTTGATATCTTTTAAGAGCATATCAGCAGTTCCCAGCTTTTCAAATTTGGTGCCGTCAGTTGACCAGGATGCTGTGTATAGGCTTCCTTTTTTTTCCAGTTTGAGAACCAGTGAATTATTTCCTGTAATTTCATTTTTCAGGTTAAAGGAAGCCACCGACTTGGCAATGCCGTTTTCTTCCATCATCAGATCGATTGTACCAGGCTGAACACCTCTTTGTTGGGTTGTTTTTACAACGGCCCTGAACATCAGTTTGACGAAATTTCCGTCGTTCTCATAGGCCACAATTCCTGAATTCTCTGGCTGAGATGGTGTTCTGGAGCAAACCAGTTTCGTTTCTATGGTCCAGTCGTTGTTCGCACTTTGCAGCAACATATTTTTGGCATTATTGGTAGCCTCTGAGATGTCGCCAGTTTCACTCGTTATGGTGAGTGAACCATTATTCTTATTAAGACTATGTGTTGCCTGATTTTCACGCACCCATACCCATTGTTTACCTACAGAAGGATCATTGAATTCGTCGCTGACCGAAGCCGCATCAAAATTTAAATAATAGGTATTTTTCTCCAGCGTGATGTTGTCAATAAACTTAACCACAGCCGTTCCAGGAATGCCTTTTGCCTGTTCAATATCCACTGTTATTTCACTTCCTGTTGCAGAAGCTTTTACCACAGGTATTTTCGATGAGCTTTTCAAAAGATAACTGTAAGCTTTTATGTCTTTATTAAAGCCTGAAATGTTTTTGCCATCGACTGTAATTGATTTTGGCGTGAGATCAGGCATCACTTTTAACGGATAACTGTTCGAAACAACAGTGCCATCAATGGTTACACTTGCAAAGATCATCGCAGCTCCAACTCCTGAAGCAGTTACTTTCCCGTTTGCATCGACCGAGGCAACCGAAGGATTGTTGCTTTTATAACTGACTTTCGCTTGTTTGATATCAAAAAAACTATCGTCGGTCATGGCCGCTGTAACGCTGGTTTGAACGGTATTTCCCGGTCTCAAAACTACACTGCCACACTCAGCGACAACGGTCTTTAATACCGGTTTATAAATTCCGCTCATATTGGCCTGTACCTGTCCTTTAATGTCTTTTGATGATGCACCGATTTCGAAAATGTATTTGCCCTGATCGAAGGAGATTCTTTTGCCTTTTGTGTCCCAGAACCAAAGGTCTGCACAATCAATGTCAATGGCAACGGTTTTGGTCTGTCCGGCAGCAATGGTCACCCGCTTGAACCCTTTCAAACGTTTGATCGGTCTTTCAAGAGATGCAGGGCTATCCGGCGTTTTTACATATACTTGAACGACTTCGTCTCCGTCAACCGATCCCGTATTTTTCACATCTGCCTGAAGGGTGATTTTATCATTCGGAGTAATGTCACTTTTGCTGATGCTGAAATTACCGTATTCGAATGTTGTGTAAGAAAGTCCGTAACCAAATTCATACGAAACATCTTTTTTGAAATACATGTAGGTCCGGCCATTTTTGCCCGATTCGCCCCTTAAAGTGTAATCGTTGAAATCAGGTAAATCTTTTATTGACTTATACCAAGTCAGACTTGTTTTTCCACCTGGGTTCACTTCACCAAATAATATTTTGGCTATCGCTGTTCCCTGCGCCTGCCCATTGTATCCGGTAAAGATAATTCCAGCCACATTCGGATTGTTTTTAATTTGCTCAATTTCAACCATTCCCATACCCTGAATAACGACAATGGTATTCGGATTTACGGCGGCAACTGCTTTAATCAACTCGTTCTGATTTCCCGGCAAGGTGATGGCAAACCGGTCAGATTCTTCTCTACCGGTGCTTTGATCGGTACCAACAAAAACAACGGCTACATCGGCTGAGGCTGCCATGTCCAATGTTTCTTTATCAGTAGCCTTAGCTTCAGGTTCGCGATAAACAAGTACAAGGGTTTGAGGCCCGGTTATACCCAATGTTTTAATTTTAACCCGAACAATCCTGGGTCTTGCAAAACCCGGAAATCCACCTGCTTGCTGAATCGGTTCAATTCTTTCAGAAGCCAGGACATTACCTGTTGCAGAACCAATCCTAACTTCCAATATTCCGCCTTCTCCCGAAACACTCATGTTAAACCGAATGGAATCAACATCAGTGATATCAACATTTTGATACAATGTCCAGTCGCCATTCTTAATTCCGCGAACAGAAGCCTGACCAAATCGGGCAGAAGTAATTAATCCGCTGGCAGAGGCATCGAATTTTGTTGCATCATAGGCCTTTAATACTTCGCCGTTGCGAACAGTTGAAAATCCGATCATGTTAAAGAAGTCGGTTTTCCGGTCGGTATTTCCACCTGATTTTGATACTACTTCGGTATTCAGATTATTCTGTTTAATGTAATTTTGAATTCCCGCAAGCGGTGAAATTCTTAATTTTTCTTCCACTTGACCTGAATAATCTCCCAATTCAACCTTATCAGCCTGAGGCCCCAACAGGGCAATCTTCTTAACTGATTTTAAATTGATCGGCAATGCCTTTTTTCCTGTTTGGACAACAGCGTCATTTTTCAACAGAACAAGTGTTTTGGTAGCTATTTCAATGGCAAGGTCGTTGTGCGACGGGTCGTTAATGATACTTGGCTTGATACCTGCATAAGGTACCATTTCTTTGGGATCAAATTCTCCCAATCTCATTCGAATGGAAAAAATATTCACAAGCGCCTGATCGATCTCACCCTGAGACAGTAATCCTTGGGCCAGAGATTTTAAGGCGAAATTCTGGTAAACACCACCACAATCCGTATCAACACCCGATTTTAGACCCATTGCTGTTGCTTCTTCATTGGTCTTGGCGTAATGATGCCCACGAATGATATCATCAATTGCACCGCAATCGCCAGTCACATAACCGTCCATTCCATAAGTCTTTCTGGCAATGGTATCTACAAGGAATTTACTGGCCGACATGGGCACATCATTTACGGCGCTGTAAGCGGTCATGATGGCCGGAAGTTTATCTTCCTTGATCAGGGTTCGGTATGGAAAAAGGTAAAATTCGCGCATGTCACGATCGTCCATGTTGGCGCTTCCGGAATGGCGGTTAAACTCTGTATTATTGGCAAAAAAGTGTTTACCACAAGGTACAGCTTTCAGGTAACGTATATCGTCACCCATTAATCCCCGGATAAAACCACTTCCGATTTGCGATACCAGAAATGGATCTTCTCCGAAGGTTTCGGCAGTTCTTCCCCAGCGCGGGTCGCGGGTAGGTTCGATAACCGGGGACCAGAAAGTAAGGGTAAATATCAGGTCATGGTTAAAACCACGGGCCTCGTCAGCAATGACTGAAGTTTCGCGCTTAATCAATTCCGGATCCCATGTTGACCCGACTGCAACACTGTTTGGAAATGAGGTTGCGGTCATCCCGCTGTTGTTGTTTCTCCCCATAACTCCATGCAGTGCTTCGCCCCAAACATCGTAATGGTTCACTCCCAATCGCGGAATTGGCGGCATGGTATTTCCCAACTGGCTCTGTTTTTCTTCGGGCGTCATCCTCGAAACCAGGTCAGCGGCTCTTTCTTTAAAAGAGTATGCTGTGTTTAGATAAATTGGAACTACAGCACACTGTTCTTTATTATCGACAGGCTTTGATGCCATTAAAAATGAAAGAACAAGAAAACCTGATAATCCAATCATCGTATTCCTTAGAGATATTTTTTTCATTATTTTTCCTTTTTTTTCCTTTTCTAATCAATAACCGGTCAATGCATAAAGATGGCAATATAATTTCTGAGCATTAAGGATTAAATCTTTTCCCAAGCACCAGCTTATCTCCTGAATCATCGACTTCCCATAGCTGAGGTTTTCGGGGTCCGTCGTCTTCAGCATGATGGATGCTGAGTAGTAGTTTCCCATCGAAAGTCCGGAATAACATTCCATGACCGGTGTTATTGTCAATAAATGGTTTTTCTTCCTGAATCCATGGGCCATCGATGGTGCCCGACTGCGAGTAGGCCACACATTCGAGGTAACGTTTTGCACCCCATGAAGCCCAGAGCATTCCCAGCTTTCCGGTTTTGGTATGGAATAATTCAGGGCCATCGGTTACCCAACCCGGAAGCTTCAATCCATAGGTCATTTCACCGTTGCCAACCATTTCGAGCGGGCAGGGCGATTCGGTTGCACGGAAAAGCATCACCGGGGCACTGATCGTTTTGCTCAAGTCGGGCGAAAGTTTCACGTATTCCATGGTTCCGTCGAAGGTTTGCATCCATTCATTGACAAAAACCATATAAGCCTGACCATTTTCCATATAAATAGTTCCATCGATAATATCAAGGTGATGAGGAAGATAATCGTAATTCGGATCAGGATTCTTTAGTTTGAACGGACCTTCAGCTTTATCCGATTCCAGAATCATGGTTTGATGGCGATAGACATTGTACCGGCGGGGAACCACATCAACCAGTTCTTTCCGGTCGCCAAAAGAAGCCGCGTAGTAATATTTCCCATTGACGTGATGGATTTCGGCCGCAGCAACGAAATTGATTCCCTCCATCCAGGTTCCGTGGGTATCATAAGCGCCATAAGGTCCTGACCAGTTTTTCAGGTCAGTACTTTTGTAAATGCAGCCACCGCTTCCGGTCAGGTAATAGGTTTTGGTTGCATCGTCAGCCAGAATATACGGATCGCTCATACTGATCGAATCTAACAGGATGGTCTTGATTTCACGCTGTTCAGTCACACTCGCACTAACCCTGATCCTTCTCGGAGCCGGAGTTGCTCCCGGGTTGCCGGGTTGCGGCATACCAAAGCCTTTTGATCCGGCAGGAGCTGGAATAGTCACCGTTGGAACGAGTTGTTTCTTTACTGAAGTCTGGGCTTCTCCTGAAAGGCTTACTGACATAGCTAAACAGAAGACAACCAGCGAGATATTCGTCATCTTTTTCATAAAGTACGGTTTCAGTTAAATTTACAAAATCGTAATTCTTACCATTTTCATATCTTTTGAGTCTGAACTGGTCCCGTAATACACTTCATATTCTCCTGGCGTAACAGCCATTTTGAGCTGACTGCGATCGTAGAATTCGAATGCCGACGGAGGAAGTTCAATGGTAACCGGAATGGTTTTGCCAGCAGCCACTTCAACCCGTTTAAATCCGCGCAGCGTTTTGCTTGGTCCATCCGTATCGTTCGTTTTTTTCACATAAACCTGAACGACTTCAGTTCCGTTTCTTTTTCCGGAGTTCGTAACAGGAATTGTCAATTCAAGGGTTTCGTCTTTCCTGATCTCGGTCTTGCAAGGTTTGGCATCCCCGATTTTGAATGTGGTATAACTCAAGCCAAAACCAAAGGGGAAAAGGGCATCGCTCATGAAACGGTAGGTGCGGCCTTTCATCGAGTAATCTTCAAAATCTTTCAGCTGATCGGAATTTTTGTAGAAAGTGACGGGCAATTTACCCGATGGGTTATGATCGCCAAAAAGTACATCGGCAACAGCCTGACCACCCGATTCGCCAGCGTACCAAGCCTGAAGTATGGCATCGCAGGTTTCAGTCTCCGGAGTTAATGCAATGGCCGAGCCTGAACAGTTTATAAAAATCACCTTCTTGCCGGCTGCTTTCAAGGCTTTCAAACAGTTGCGCTGTACCGATGGCAAATCAATGTTGGTGCGGTCGCCACCTTTGAAACCGGGATACGAAACAGGCATTTCCTCACCTTCCAATTGCCCCGAAAGTCCGCCGACAAAAACAACCACATCAACTTCTTTAAGCTTGTTAATCAGGCTGGTATAATCCACATCAACTTCTTTGCCGAAGTTGAACTCGATGTTTGCCTCCCAATTGTTCAATTGAGCGTACCTGATTTCGATTTTGTATTTTTTTCCGCTTTCCACTTTTAATGGCAGACGGTTTGGCAGCGTTCTCCAGTTATCGTACATCGCCATCGACTTACCATTCACCAGCAATTCGAAATGTCCGGTTGCGCCGCATTTGAAAACAAGTTCTTCGGTTTTTGGAGCAACAAATTCAGTCTCGAACAATCCTGAAAAGCCTTCAAGTTTAACTCCGGTAGCAAATTCGTGCTGACCGGCAACCGTTAATTTTAATGGATTTGTTATTTGCTGCGTGGCTGTAATATCGCCTTTTCGGTCCCGGTTGTTCCAGTAAGTTGCTTTCATTCCCGGTTTTCCTTCGAAAGAAAAACGCTGAAAATAGCTATCGGTAACTTTATCTTCGACCAAATCACAACCCTTGTCGTACAGAATTTTGTTTGCCTGAAGTTTGGAAGAGATGCCATCGAGAATGGTGATTGTTTTTACCGGTGTTCCGTTGTAATTTCCCCACAACATCGGCTTATCGTTGGCATTCGGGCCAATCACCGCGATCTTTTTTCCGGTTTTACTTAAAGGAAGGATGTTGTTTTTATTCTGAAGAAGCGTCATGGTTTCGCGCGACATATCCAGCGCAAGTTTCCGGTGTTCTTCGTTGTTTATCACTGAAGTGGGGATTTTGGTCCAGGGAACAATGGCATCATCGTCCATTTCACCTAAATCGAAACGACCAATCAGGACCCGCAATAAATGTCTGTTAATTTCTTCTTCGGAAATCAAACCTTTGGAAACCGCTTGGGGCAATTGTTTGAACGGGTAATTTTGCCACACACATTCCACATCGGTTCCGGCCAAAACCGCTTTCGATGCCGCATGAACAGCATCGGAAGAAACTTTATGACTGGTGAAAAAATCGGTTACCGCACCACAATCGGAAACAACGAGATATTTAAAACCCCAGTCTTCGCGAAGAATCTGCTGTAACAACCTTGAATTGCCGCAACAAGGTTCATCATCCAAACGCTGGTAAGCGCACATGACCTCGCGCACATCGGATTGCTGAACCAGCGATTTGAACGCCGGAAGATAGGTCTCGTATAAATCGCGTGGATCGACATTGTTGAGATTGAGCTGGTGACGGCTCCACTCCGGACCGGAATGCACGGCGTAATGTTTGGCGCAGGCCAGCAGTTTACGGTATTTGGCATCGGCAGGGCCTTGCAATCCTTTCACCACCTGAACACCCATGCGCGAAGTCAGGTAAGGATCTTCGCCATAAGTTTCTTGGCCGCGCCCCCACCGTGGGTCACGAAAAATATTCACGTTGGGTGTCCAAACCGAAAGACTAAGGAACCGCTTATTTTCCTCACCCTTTAGTCTGGCTTCGTTTACTTTGGCGCGTGCTTCATCCGAAACTGCGTCGTAAATCTGATAAAGCAGTTGATCGTCAAAAGAAGCAGCCATCCCGATTGGTTCAGGAAAAACAGTCACATTGCCATTGTTGGCATATCCATGCAAAGCTTCGCTCCACCAGTTGAACCTTTTAATCCCCAGGCGTGGTATGGGATATGACTGGTCGCACATCAGTGTTGCTTTTTCTTCCAGGGTCAGGCGCGAGATCAAATCTTTGGCCCGTTCTTCGGAACTCAGTTTGGGGTTTTGATAAGGGAATTGCTCTGCCCAAATACTGATTGCGAATGAGAAACAAATGGCTAGGAGAACTGCTTTTTTCATATTTAATAGAATTTAGTTAGTTATTACTTCACCTTAAGATCAACTTCATTACCTGATAGCGTTTCGGAAGAAGCTTTTAACCGAATCTCTCCTGCGGTTTTATCTGATTGAATCAAAATCATGCAATATCCATTAAAAGCTTTCCGCTGACTGGCTTTGTCCGGTTCGTGGCTGGTGGGGTTGCCATTGCCTGTACCGATGATTTTGGCCGGGCCTTGAATCTCAAATTTCACAAGGTTATCGGCCGTTGGAACAACTCGTCCCTTGTCATCTTTTATAGCAACCCTGATTACCGCCACGTCGCAGCCATCGGCTTTGAGTGTGGTAACATCGCTGTTCAGTGCTACTTGTGCGGCTGCTGAAGTGGTTTCTACTATATCTTTCGTTACCAGTTTTCCGGCTTTGTACCCTTTGGCTTCGAGCTTGCCGGGTTTGTAAATGGCAGGCCAGATAAGCATTTTGAAAGGTTCAGCTTTTTTCTTGCCCAGACTTTTGCCGTTGAGCGACAATTCCACCTCATCGCAATTGGTATAACAATGTACTTTTACGGTATCGCCTTCTTTGCCAGGCCAGTTCCAGTGCGGAAAAATATGCACAACAGGATCGTTGCCCCAGGCTGCTTTGTAGGCGTAGTATCCGTCTTTCGGAAAACCGCAAACATCCATGATGCCAAATTGTGATGACACTGCCGGCCACTGAAAGGGCGTTGGTTCGCCACGGTAATCGAAACCTGTCCAGACAAATAAGCCGCCCAGATATGGGTATTTTACAATGTCGCCCCAATCTTCGCCCGGATAGGGTCCCCAACCCGGCTGCCAGATAATTGAGTTTGAACAAGTCTGCGGGCACCAACTATTCACGTATTCGCCACGGGTGGAAACAAAGCTTGTTCCCTCGGTGCAAAACATCACACGGTCGGGGTGAGCTTCTTTATCTTTTACATAGGCTAATTGTTTATCGCCATAGTTATAGCCTAAAACGTCCAGCACATCGCCATAACCGCCATCGTTGCGGGCGTGATTCATTGCAGCTGTAACTTTCCGGGTAGAATCAATCTTATGAGTAGTTGTAACCATGGTTTCGAGAATTCTAGCTCCTGTAACCGTACCTTGTATTGCTTCTTCGTTCTCCATGCTCCATATAAATACGGAAGGATGGTTTCTGTCGCGGTAAAGCATGGCGCTTAAATCTTTCAACCCTTCATCACTACTTGATAAATAGCGATTTTCGTCCAATACCAGCAAACCCAGGATGTCGCACATATCGAGCAATTCTGGTGTGGGCGGATGATGGGAACAACGGTAGCCATTACTTCCCATTTCCTTAAGCAACTTCAGTTTGTAGTAGTTTATTTTATCGGGAAGGGCAACACCAATGCCGGCAAAATCCTGATGGTTACAGGTACCTTTTACCGGATAAAGCTTCCCATTCAGGAATACTCCGTTGCGGTTGATTTCTACTGTTCGGACTCCAAAAGTGGTTTCATAAGTATCTACAATTTTCCCATTTTCAGAAACTTCGGTCAAGACTTTGTAAAGGGTTGGTGTTTCGGGCGACCAAAGCAAAGGCTTTTTAATTAATCCTGACTGGGCGATTTCTGTCTGGTCAAAAGATGGTATCGAAACAGTAGAAGTTTTTGTATCAAAAACAAGTCCTTTATTGTCAACAATTTTTGAAACAAGCATAACGTTTTTGGCTGTTTTGTATTCGTTTTTCAGAGTTGTTTTTATGCTTACAACAGCTTCTTTATCTGAAACATCAGGAGTTGTGATATAGGTTCCAAACCGGTCGACATGAAGCCTGTCGGTTTCAACAAACCAGGTATGTCTATAAATTCCGGCTCCTTCGTACCACCAGCCTTCGCATTCGCTGGCATCGACTTTCACCAGGATCACATTTTTGCCTTCGTTGCCGTAACGCAAAACATCCGTCAAATCGTAGTTTGAGGGAGTGTAGCCACTTTGGTGGTTTCCTAAATAATGTCCGTTTACATAAACCGTGCTGTTCCTGAAAATCCCGTCAAATTCAATGGATATTTTTCGTCCTTTGTCTGTTTCGGGTATTTCAAATTCCTTTCGGTAAAACCCAACGCCAGTTGGCAAGTAACCGTTACCGGCTGGCTGGCTGCCCAAATTATCGTCCTGCACAAAGGTGCCTTCGACAGCCCAGTCGTGAGGAAGGTTAACTTCTTTCCAATCGCGTGGATAAAGAATTTTAGCACTTTCAGCTTTTGTATAATCAATAATGGTATCGTTGGTGGTTAAAATTTTCACATTCAAATCGGTTAAACCACCCTGGGCACCGGCTTTAACCACTCGCTTTATTGCGATGTCGCCTTTGTGGAACTGCCAGTTAAAATCGAATTTTTCTTTGGTTCGTTTATCAGAGATAGTCGGCTGTATCGTTTGGGCGCTTCCTTCAAGAAAACCCAACAACGATAAGGCAAATGCAGCAAACCATTTTAATCTCTGATCCATATTCTGATGATTTTCACAAATTATTTGATCTCGATAAACTCCGGTTCAAACGGCGCAAGGATGAATTTGCCAGTGTAATCTTTATCAAAAAGAATACTCCGCGAATTTCCTTTCACTGGAATCTCTTTGGGTTCGCCGCTGACATTCAGGTAAAGGAAATGATTTTTGTCGATTTGCCGTGCCATCACTCCGGAAGGCACATCAGGTCCTTTTTTAATGCTCAGTTTAACAATTAAGTCGTCGAGTAAACTACCAAGAACTTCGCCTTTTGCAGGCAAGCCGACATAAATTGCCTGACCTTTGCCATATTTGTTCGAAGTCATGATTGGGTAATCCTTATCCAGACTGGTGATGCTTCCAAGAATATCAGCGCCTTTCGGTTCCACAATGTCAAAGCGGGAAGATTCAGTATCAAAGGCTTTCCCTTTGTAAGTGAATTCAAGCTTTTTGCCTTTATAGGATTTTCTGGAAACTTCATTCATCATTTCAGTTTCTTCGTAACTTCCTATCCTGATTCCAAACACATCGCTTAAACGACCGGGCCGAGTGGTGGCGAAGACTTGCCCGGTTTCGTCAACTATGGCCGAATTGCTGGTCATAATTACTGTTCCACCATTTTTCACATAGTCGCGGATTTTGCCGGCTGTTGCTTCATCCATCACAGCAACTCCGGGGACAAACAGGATTTTGTAATTCAAAGCGCTTCTGCTGATTTCAACGATTCGGGCATCCATGTTGCGGTAATAGAATAGATCGAAGCAGGCTTGCAACTGGTTATCATGCTGTTCAGGAAAATAACTGCTTGCAATCTGGCTGGGGAACGAGAAAGCCAGACCAACTTCTGCCTGAAGCTGATACGGAAAGAATTTTTCTATCTTTTTAAATTCGGTGGCTATTTGCTTGTATTCATCGTATTTGCGGTTAGGAACACCATCCCAATCCAACAAGCCTTCCAGATATTGTTCTTCGCCGGCCAGCATACTTTGCCAGGTCCAACCGCAAACCATCTGGTTGCCATAGAATAAAGTTGAATATGCCTGTTTACGGATGGCGTTTGGAACGGCTGTCATGGTGGTGAATTCGCTGCACCAGAATGGATTGGTACTTTCAAATTGAATGCGTGAAATTCCGAACAAGGCGTTCATCACGCCCCAGTTGGTGGTCAAAGTTGTGCCGGGATAAAAACCGCAACCTTCGCGCGTCAGCTTTCCGGAATAGGCGATTTGAGAATAATCGAAATACTTCAAAGCGCTGTAATACCAGGCATTGGTATTTGTTAAGGCTTTGGGCGCATTGGCATTGACCTTATCGATCACTTTCAACAGAAACTGGTTTACCTCGTCGGAAACAAAACGCCTGAAATCGAGCATCCGTTCGGGAACATCGGTTGCGTGGGTAGCCACCGGGAATCCAACTTCTTCGAACTGATTCAATTTTCTCGACCAGCGTTGGGTTGCCCAGGCTTTATTCAGGTTTTCAAGGCTGGTATATTTGTTTTTAAGCCAGACAATGAACCGCTGGCGGGCAGTTTCGGAATAAGAAATTCGTCCATCTCCCGATTCATTGTCAATTCCGAAAGCTAGTAAAGCCGGATGATTTGCATAGCGTTTTGTGATTGCATCAGTAAATCGCAGGGCATATTGCTGGTAATTCGGGTCGCCAATATCTTCCATGTAACGATGATTGGGGTAAAGCACATCGCCATTGGCATCCACAATATCGATTGATGGAAATTTGTGATGCAACCAGATTGGCGCGGGCCGAATGGCAATATCCAAAATAACTTTGATTCCGGCCTTGTTCATCTCGTCCATGACCAGGTCAAACCATTCAAAGTCGAACTTCCCTTCCGAAGGTTCGTAGCTGTCCCAGGCCAGATGACCCAAGCGAACAGAAGTAAATCCGGCGGCTTTCATCAGCTCAATATCCTTTTTGATCTTCTCCGGATTTTTATCGTCGTGCGGATGGTAATTGGCTCCTACATATAACTGCTGCGCCCCTAATGAAAAGCCATAAACGAGCAAGATTGTAACTATTAAAAGAACCTTTTGCATTGGAGTTATTTTTGTTTAACTGGTTAGTTCAATTCGATAATGCTTTTTCCTTTTGTAATGCCATTTTCATTGAAAGCATCGATAGTGAAATAATACCTCTGAAGAGCATTTAAGCTTCTGATGGTTAACTTTTCAGTACCAAGCACCTGGTAATTTTGGTACAATTTCTCTTTGCTGGTTCCGTAACGGATGTTGTATCCAACAGTACCCGGCGTTTTTGTCCAGTTTAAATCCACCACACAACGGTCGGTTTCCAAACGTTTCAGGCTTAAATTTTTCACTTCGGAAGGTGTTTTTCCACCTCCATTTCCGAAGACACGCAAGCCTGCAAGGGCAAATGTGCCAGAAGGTACCTTGTAATTGGTGAGTTTGATGTACCGCGCTTTTACCGGTTTTGCCAACTCCATGTAATCGTGCGGAACATCGGTTTGATTCTGAGTTTTATCGGCCAAAGTTTTCCAGGTTTTGCCATCGGCAGAATATTCGAGAAGATATTGGTAGTTAATGCCTGGCTGACGCCCCATGATCTTGGTTCCATTTTCGGCATAGTTAATCTGAATGGCATTTACTGTGCATTCGTTCTGCAAATCCATGCTGATCCATTCGCCCTTGTCGCCAGTTTTAGCGCTCCAGAAAGTGCGGATATCTTCATTGGCTGCAAATTTCTTCGGATGATCAGGCAGTTCCGAAGAAACCTCGACTGGCTTGTTGTACGAAAGCAACATCCAGTTGGGGAATAACCCGGTTGGGTCGGAAATCTTTTTGGTCGGAACTTTAAACGGGAAGTCGCCAAATCCGGTGTACGCACACATTTCGCCATCCTTATCGAAGAAAGTAGGGAACAAACCTAATCGCCGCTCGAACATGTGTTTTTGCGAGATGGTCATGGTCGAAATATGCCAGTAGTTTCCGTATTTATCCTGAAAAGTACTACTGTGTCCGGCTCCGGCAACAAACCCTTCAGGTTTATAAGAAAATGGGTTATGAGCAGCCAATTTAAACGGGCCCAGTGGCTGATCAGAAACATATACGCCATCGCCATAGCTTTTAAATTCGGTACCCGGACCAGCATATTGCAGGTAATATTTACCATCGTGTTTAGTCATCCACGCCCCTTCAATCCAGGGATTGTTGCCAACCTCATTGTAATCGCCTGATCGTTCCCATCCATAATTTTTCTTGTCGCTATTGATTACAGCAACTGATTTTCCAATAGGATTCAGTGTTTTGGGATCCAGTTCAACCGCATAAATTGGGTTTACGTTGGAACAACCATAATAGAAGTATAAACGTCCGTCATCGTCAACAAACAAATCAGGATCGGTCATACCGATTGGAAAGGCCGCATTGGCAACTTCCCATTTTCCCGATTTTGGGTCTGAAGTTTTATAAATAGTAAGCGGAGGATCATTTTTGGAAGCCATGAAATACAGTGTGCCTTTCATTTCAACAACAGTTGGGGCATAATCTTCTATGGAAAGGTCTTTGGTTGCAATTAAATCCCAGTTGATTAAATCAGTCGAATGAAAATAGCCACCCGATTTGGATGCAAAAAGATAGTATTCGCCGTTGAAAGTAACCATGGTCGGATCGGCCGCTTCACGCCGCGATGGAGCATCGGAACAAAACCGGTAACTCATGTTCATCGGGTTACAAATGGTGTGTTGATCCTGCTTGTTTTGCGGATAGGCAACAAGTGTGCAAGTCAAAAGGACAAGGAATAGTAGAGATTTAGTTAGTTGTTTCATTGTAAATTTTATTTAAATAACAGTTGTGCAAAATTGAAAAGGTTGTTCCTCCATACCGGCCAGGTGTGGCCTCCGGGATATTCACTGTATGTGTATTTAATCTTCATTTCATCGAACTTCGACATCATGGTTTGACAATTCTTCCAGGCGATATCTTCTTTACCACCCTGCGAAATCCAGAATTGTTTCAAATTGCCGTTGATCTTATCAGCATTGTTTTTCATGAACTCGTACTGCGAATCGGCAAGATCTTTCTGCATGGGTTGAATCCAGCCTGAACTAAATACTCCCAGATAAGAAAACAGATCGGTATTTTTTACGCCGGAATAAAGCGTTTGAATTCCACCCATCGACAAACCTGCCAGTGCCCGTGAATTCGCATCCGTTTTTACCCGGTAGTTCTGCTCCACAAACGGAATGACACATTGTTTCAATTCCTTTTCAAACAGGATTAACGCACCTTCTCCAAATCCATTGGCAGGCAGGTTTCCGTCAACCATCACTACAATCATGGACACTGCTTTCTTTTGCGAAATCAGGTTATCGATGATCAAATCGGTTTTGCCCTGCGTCGCCCAGCCGCGCTGATCTTCGCCGCCGCCATGCAGAATATAAAGAACCGGATATTTTTCAGAAGTATTCTGGTCATAACCCGGAGGGGTGTACAGGTAAAAATCGCGCCAGCTATTTGTTACGTTCGAATAGTACCGTTTAATGCGAATGTCTCCGTGAGGCACATTTCTGATTTCGTAATACGCATCGCCTTTAAAAGGCACTTCAAAACCGCTTGCCATTCGGCCCATTCCGTAGAATGATTCGCTGGCAGGGTCGGCTATGGCAACACCATCGATGATTAAAGAATAGTAATGAAAACCTTCGCTTAACGAATCGGTCGTTGTTTCCCAAACACCTTCTGCGTTTTTTGCCATATCGTATTTCCTTCCGAGGTCGAGTTGCACTTTTTGTGCTTCAGGAGCTTTTACACGAAATACGGCATGGCCGTTGGGTAAAATCTGTGGATATCTGGCCGAACGGATGTTCGATTCTGCCGGTCTTCCAACATTACTGATCTGTGCAAAAGCAGCTACATCAACTGGTTTGAAGATCAACTGGGAGAACATGTATAGACTGTTCTTCCAGACTTTGAAATCGTGATAGCCATGATCGACATAGTAAATGTGCGGAACATTATTCGCTTTGAGGTAATTGTGGGTACGTTGGCTAAACCCGATCAGCCCGTCTTTATCTCCGCACGAAATCCAGAGAAGTTTCAATTTTTGCTTTGCTTTTGCTGGGTCAGGAACTAATTCATCAGGTTTTTTTGTATTTGGCGCTGATGAGAACCCGCCAACCCAGGCAAACTGGTCGAGGTTGCCTAAACCGAAGTTGAGCGATTGCCCGCCACCCATCGATAAACCGGCAATGGCGCGGTGTTCGGCATCTTTAATTACCGGGTAATTCTTTTCGATATACGGAATCAGGTCTTTAATCAAATCTTGTTCGAACGTTGCAAAAGCCTGAACTTTATCCTGAGCCATGATATTTCCGGTAGCACGGTCGTCTTTCATCGCCCGGCCGTTTGGAAGCACCACGATCATGGGTTCAACTTTCTTTTCAGCATAAAGGTTATCGAGAATCACTTCAGGATGACCACCATTCAGCCATTCTTTTTCGTCGCCGCCAATGCCATGCAACAAATAAAGTACCGGGTATTTCTTGTCTTTCGAATAGCCTGGAGGAGTGTAAACCAGCGATTTTCGGTTGGTTCCAACCGTTTTCGAACTGTAGGTGATTGTATCAATTTTTCCGTGCGGGATACTTTCCCGAATTAGGTCAAAACCAAGCGGTGCAGGAGTTAAAGAATTTTGTGAATTGGCTGCAAAGGCAAAAAAGCAAGAGCAAATAATTAATATTTGAAACCGAAATGTCTTCATTTTTCTACAGATTTAGGTTAGCTAAAAGTAGATATTTGTAATGACCGGTTATTCTGATTTCAGATATTCTACTTCTAATTCCAAATATTGATCAAGCTTAAAATACGATAATGACCAGTAGGCTCGAGACATACTTTTTCTATTCTGATGTTTTTAAAGCAACCGAAGAATGGTTCTTTAATTTCATTTCTATCGCTTCGTAATCACCCAAGTAATGAGCCATCATGCTTTTCCACACTGGTCCGTGATTGGGATAATGAAAATGAAGCAGTTCGTGTACGATTACATAAATGCCAATTTCCTTATCAATACTGAGCAATTCATCGTTGAAATTAAGATTGCCCTTGGTGCTGCATGATGCCCATTTGTTCGACATTGGACGAAGTGCCAGCGCCTGGACATTTAATTCAAGTTTTTTTGCCCACCGATAAACTTCCTCTTTAAAATCGGCTTTATCTTTCCAGTGTTTCATTTCTTAATAGTTTCATTCAGTCGCGTGAACAAATCGTCAACAAATGATTTTACCTTATCCATGTCAATCTCATGATCTATTTTCAGGATTGAAGTGTAAACTTTATTGCGCAGTTCACGCTGGTCGGCATCTCTGGAAGCCCAATAAGGATGTGCAACAAAGGCAGTCCGGATGGCTGTAGCAATAGCATCAGGATCGCTGAAACTTTGTTCGCGAAGTTTCTTGAAAACATAGTAAGTGATGTCGTCGAATTGCTTTTCGGCTTGTTCTTTTTCTTCCGCCAAACGCTGCTCAATCAATCTTTCAAGTTCTGCAAGTACTTCCTGCGTTGTATCCTGCTTGTCTTCATAGCTGTCAAGTGCATCTTCGGCCTTTTTCTTCATCGAAATCAGGTTAGGGTCACAGGGATCTTGGGTGGTATATTTTTCGATGCTTTTCACCAGATTGATAACCCGCGTATCGTCGCCCTTTGCGTTGTCCCTTTTAATTTGTTCGAGAGTATCAGCATCGATGGTTATTTCCTTTTCGATGGCACCAATGGCATTGATGGAGGAATGTTTCTTTATCAGTTCTTCTGTTTTTGCCAGAAATTCCCGGTCTGCTCCTTTCCCTTTTTTCAGGTCGAATGCTTTTTTGACGATGGCAACAATGTTTGAAATGATGATATACTTCTGAATGTATGGAACCAGAAACGCATCAGGAGAAATGATCTCATAAAGCAGCTCTATCCGTTTATAGAACCGGTATAATTCATGTCGCTTCCCTTTGTCCTTGAACTCCTGAACGATCAGATTTACCGTTTTATCATTAAAGCTGGTACCAATCAGTGCGATGTAAATTTCGCCTTCGGTTTCCATAAGCTTTTGGAAATCATCTTTCAAAATCTGAATATCGCGAATAATGGCATTGATCTCATCACTGTCGAACGAGAGCGCTTTTTCAAGCTTGTCGAAAATACCTATGAAATCGAGGACGAAACCATATTTCTTTTCGAGGTCGAGCGCTTCATCATAATATGGCCGGTTGACCCGTGCTACAGCTTGTAGCAAAGTATGATCGCGCATGGGTTTGTCGAGATACATGGCATACAGATTTGGAGCGTCAAACCCGGTAAGCAGCTTTTCGGTAACAATCAGAATTTTAGGAAATGTATCGCGCTTTGAGAACTCTTTTCGAAGGTTTTTCTCTTCTTTGTCGGTGATGTAAAATTCCTTTAGCTTTTGTGTGTCGTTGTGATATTCGGAATAAACCGGAACACTGTATTCGGGAGGCAGATATTTATCCAGCGCGTTTTTATACAAGGCGCAAGCCTCCCGGTCAACAGTAACAAGAAGGGCTTTGTAGCCAAGCTGTTCAACGTTTCTCAGATAATGTTCAGCCACGTATTTTGCAATGTCGTCAACACGTTTTTCGCCTTTAAGAAATGATTTGAACCCGATTTTATCCAGAATTTTATTGAGCTCGTGGATTTCTGTAATCCCTTCGGTTTCGGCCAGCGCAAGAAATTCTGTTTCGAGTTGTTCGGCATTGACAAGCAGATCGTTGGGCGCTAAAGCATAATTCAATGGCAGGGTGGTTTTATCTTCAATCGATTCCTTCATGGAATATTTATGCAGATAGCCTTTGGGATCGGGATTATCCTGATCGTTGAACACTTTAAAAGTTCCTTTGCCTTTGGCAGTATTATCGATGGGTGTGCCGGTGAATCCGATTAATGTAGCCTTTGGAAGTGTTGCCATTAAATAAGTACCCATGTCACCGTTCGTGGTTCGGTGTGCTTCGTCAATAAGTACAAAGATGTTTTCACGGGTATTGAGCGCTTTATCGGTTTTATCGAATTTGTGAAGCATACAAATAAGAATTCCCCTGAAATCTTCCGAAAGAAATTTATCAAGCTGAATGCGTGAACTAACCACTTTTACATTTTCAACTTTTAATGATTCGATGTTGCGGGCCATCTGGTCTTCGAGTTCATTACGGTCGAGTAATACCAAGACCGTAGGTTTGCTGGCTCGCTGGTCTTTATATACCTTTTCGGCAACTTTAATAATGGTGAATGTTTTACCGCTGCCTTGTGTATGCCATATCAGGCCACGCTTGCGCGAATCGGCAACAAGTCGTGTGACAATGAGTTCAACGGCTTCGGTCTGATGCTGCTTCAGAATGTACTTGTTCAGTACATCGTCTTTCAACTGAAAAAGAATATAATCTTTCAGGAAAGCCAGAACTGCTTCGGGATGGCAAAACTCTTTAACCTTGGCTTCGAGGTTCCCGATTTCTTCGCTTTTCCATTCAAAAATGTTCCGGTTTTTTAAATTCCAGGTTACCCCATAATGAAAACCCAACGAATCAACGGAGGTGAACAATTGTTCGGGCATCATCATTTCGGGCGTTTCGTCGTGGTAGCGGCGCAATTGATTGATGCCTATTGCAATGGCTTCGTCTTTGGTCGCATTTTTACACTCAATAATCAATACCGGAATGCCGTTGATTAAGAAAACAATATCGGCACGGTTGGCAAAACGGCCATTGTTATACCAGTATTCTTCGGTAACGTGGTAAGCATTGTTTTCAGGATGTTCGTAATCGACAAGCACCAGCGAATCTTCCTTATTTCGGGCAGCATTGAACCAATTTTTTTGATTGCGCAAATACAACAACATATCGTTGTTGCCATGAATGGTTGCAGGCAGATTGTTGAGCCTTCGGCAGAGTTCTTCCTCTGTTTCGGAATAACCCTTGTTAAATTCTACTGCTTTTGAGAAAAGGATATGATTAAAAAACAACGAAGCATTTTTTGCCTGTTCCTTTTGCGAACCGGAACTTGTATCGAACAAGCGTAATTCTTCAGCTTGTTTTTGAGGCACAAAAATCCAGGCAGTATTGATACCTTTTATGAGCGGTGGATTGCTCACATAGTTCAGTATAGGTTCCTGAACAGTTCCAGCTTCGGTACTTGTTTTGTAGGCTTTTGCACTCATACCTTTTCAAGTTTAGGTTATTCGTAGGTGAAACAATTTATTGTCGTATTTTATCCTTGACTCACCCCACGTCCGCTAGCGGCCGTCCCCCCTCTCTACACGTAGAGAGGGGAAAAGCGAGCGTTGCGAGCTTGGGGTGAGTCTATAAAACAACAAATTTGAAATACGACATTTATTCATTCTTTAAACTTAGATCAAATTCAAGCTGATCAACTCTAATGCCGCCAGTCATTAAATCGTTTAGCAAAGTTTTAAAAAGCGATTCGTAAACTTCCTTCTTTTTTAGGGAAACTGATATCTTATTTGTAAGAGCATTTAAAGATTTGCTAATGAATTCTTGCTCTGCCATGGGCGCTAGTGGGAATAAACATTCTTTAATATTTGAGTCTGAAACTGCCGGATAGCTTGCACCTTTTTGCATTTCTTCCATTTTTCTCAAAATCATGTTGGATTGCAGATAGTAATACAAAAAATCAGAAATGATCTTTTTTGCATCTGGTCTTAAAACACAATATCCTGTGCTGCAAATTTCATCATTTAACTCTTTGGGAACAATCGCAATTCTTTGTAAAGTAGGTCTAACTGTAGCAAAAAGAATATCATTTTCAAGCATGACCTTTCTTGCTCTTGAAGGCGCATCCTTACCTTTGACTGATGAAAATGTTGTAATAGAAAATGATTGGTTTGAAACACCTGAAACATCAACATATTTAAACATTTCATCAGGTTTTCCACTTGGATTTCTTTGTGTAGATTTGATTAAAACACTGCCAATTTCAACTGCCAACCAGCTCCCTGGCATCATCCCAATTTCAGTTTCTTTGAGTTTTTCGCCTTTGGCGCCTTGCGAAAACAATTGGTGCAGCAGCGATTTCTTTAATGCCTGGGTGGTATCAATAATCTGTTGCTGCTTTTCGATGGCATTTTGAAGCGTGGAAAGAATGTATGCAATTTTAAGCTGCTCGATAGGTGGCACTTTAAATACAGGTAAATTTGAAAATAGATTACGATTAAGAGTAGGTACAGATACACCTGTTGCATGTTTATCCAGCTTAAGATGAGATAAATAGTAAAATATAAATTTGGGATTATTGTCTTTGAAATCGACAACAGCCAACACTGTATTATGAGCCCAAAATTTATTTTCGTAATAATGAACAACACCACATGAACCACTTCTCCCAATAGTAACGCCAGGACCTCTATAATTTGATGAGTCGTGAAAACCTATTATCCCATTAGATCCGGCAACAGGAATATCTCCTTTTTTGAATTTGCTTTTTGTTAAATCTTTCCCTCTTCTGAGAATTACAAGATCGTCAAAACGTATTTCTTTCCATGTGCTAACTGTCGAAAATTCTTTCATTGTTAAAACCCCAATTTAGTTAACACTTCATTTACCTCTGCATCAATTGCTTTTGCTTCTTTTTCGAGCGTTCGCAGGCGGGTGACCAATTCGGGAACGGGCAATAAAACTTCCTGCAAACCACTGGTAATGTATTTGGTAGGGCTTATGTTGTAATCGTTTTTCTCAATTGTTGCCTTTTCAATAATGGCTGCGCTGCCCATGCCCTCGCCTAGGGAAAGGGTATCGCTTTCGGGGTTTTCAGTGGTATAAAAATGCAGGTACGCATTGGCAACCAGCAACTGGTTTACTTCGTCAACAAAGTTCTTCGGATTGCCTTTCGTAAAACAACGGCTGGCATTTAAAAGGATTAGTTTGTTTTTCAGGTGTTCCGGCTTACTGGTATTAAAAAACAACACGATGCCCGGAGCCGTAGTGTTGTAGAATAAATTTTCGGGTAAATAAATTACCCCTTCAATAAAATCGTTGTCGATAAACCATTTGCGGATTACTTTTTCGGCGCTGCGCGAATCGCCACCGCTGCCCCGGCTTGCAGCGCCCGTGTCGAGAATCACAGCCGCGCGGCCGTTGGGTTGTTTTAAACTGGCCAGAATATGTTGCGCCCAACCCCAGTCGGCTGTATTTTTAGGTGGAATACGATCGCCAAAACGGGCATATTCATCTTTTTCGTAAACATCAGAATTGAAAACATCCTGGTTCCACATCGGATTGGCAGTGATGCGGTCGAACTGGCGCAAGCCTTTGCCATCGGTGCTGTGAAATTTGGGATTGATCATGGTGTTGCCAATTTCAATCGTGCCTTCCATTTCGTGAATCACCATGTTCATGTTGGCCATCGCCCAGGTGGTAGGCAGCCATTCCTGTCCATAAATTTTCAGGCTTTCATAATCCGTTTTTCCTTCCAGTTTCATCTTTTCTTTCAGGATCAACTGAAGTTTTATGACCAAACCAGCCGAACCAACATTGGGGTCGTAACATTCCATCCCCGGAGCAGGATCGAGAATGCGGGCCATAATTAAGCCCACTTCTGTCGGGCTAAAGAACTCGCCAGCGCTTGAGCCGCCACCTTCGGCAAACTTACGGATGAGGTATTCGTAACTTCGGCCAATAATATCCGGTTCCACGTCGAGCAAACCCAGTCGTTTTGAGCCAAGACGGTTGATGAGGTCCTGAATACGTTCATCCTCAATTTCACGAACGCCGTGAGTAGTCTGGTTAAAATCAATGCGATTAACAATCCCGGAGAGTTTGGGATTGGCTTTGGCTATTTCGTGCAGTATATCGGTAACCTGCTGCCCGAGGCTTTTCTTATCGGTTGCATTCAACAACTTGATGCAATCCCAGGTTGGTTGTTTTTCTATATCTTCCGGGCGAAACGGAAGGTAAAAACGCACCAGCGAATGATCTTTATCAAAAAGCTGCAATACCCGTTTACGACTTCCAAATTCATCAGCCATTTTATTTACTTCATCATCGAATACGTCGCACAACCTTTTAACAAACACCAGGGGCAAAATGTAATCTTTGTATTTTGGAGCGTCAACCGGGCCGTGTATGGCGCAAGCGGCGTCCCACAACCATGTTTCGAGCGATTTATTTGGATCAACTACGGTTTCTTTTTTCTTTTTAGCCATGAAAAGGAATTATGTTTTTTTGGCAAGAACGCTAATGCGATAGCCTTTTATTTAACGATTTCCAAAGTTAGGTCGAATTTAGTATAAAGCAAATTGAAGGATGGGATTTAAAGGGAAAAGCAAGGAATAACCTTAAATTTCTGATAACTCATGGGGTGACTACGAGTCCCCCCGTGAAAAAATTAAGATTTGTTTCGTTCCTACGGAACTCTTTTCTGTTATACTTTCATGTCCTCCACGTTAAATCCGTGGTCAACATAAACTATTCATCAGTGATTTACAAGCCAAATCCGGCTTAATTAGACACTTCAGATGGCGATTTTCCATAGTGCTTCCTGAATACTGTACTAAAATATCCTACGCTGGCAAAACCGCACATTTCGCTGACTTCGGTAACCGTGTATTTTCGCGACTGCAACAATTCAACTGCATGTTTAAGCCGGATGGTTTTGATAAAATCGGTCGGCGATTGGTCGGTGAGTGACTTGATTTTCTTATAAAGCAATGAAGAACTGACATTCATCGCTGAAGCAAATTCATCTTTGTCGAATTCGGCATTGGAGATATTGGCCTGAGCCACTTCCAGCATCCTCTTTACAAACTTATCGTTGAGTTCGTTTTCGAGGATCGGTTCTGACGATGAGATGCTAATTAAACGAAGTGCTTTTTCCCTGACGAGTTCCCGGTTCAGAATAATCGACTTGATTTTCTGAATCAAAAGGTTCATATCGAAAGGTTTGGTCAGATAGTCATCGGCACCCAAACCGATTCCGCGCAGTTGATCGGTCTTTTCAGATAAAGCCGTGAGCAAAATAACCGGAATATGAGAAGTTTCGTAGGTTGACTTTACGATTTTACACAATTCAAAACCATCCATATTGGGCATCATAATATCTGAAACCACCAGATCAGGCATTTGCTTCGAGATAAAACTCCAGGCTTTAACCCCATCAACAGCAGTGAATACCTTAAAATCGTTGCTGAGAATGCTCTTCATGAAATTCAACAAATCATCGTTATCCTCCACGATCAATACTTTCATTTCTTTCGAAGGATGAATTTCATTTTCGCATTCTAATGGAATGGAAACCTCCGCAATAAATCCGGATCCAATTTCATGATCAGAATTGGCTTTTGTTGCCAATGATTCCTGAACAACAGATTTAAAAGGAATTATAACCTGAAATGTTGATCCGACATTTTCCTGACTCATGCAATTGATATTACCACCATGCATTCTGACATAGTTCTTTACCAATAGAAGTCCGATTCCAGAACCGACAACTTTTGAGTTGATTGCATTATCGCCCCGGTAAAACTCCTTAAACAGCTGTCGCTGAGCCTTTCGGCTAATTCCAATTCCATGGTCTTTCACCTGAAGGATCCACTTTTTCTCGTCACATTTGAGATCAATCAGGATTAGACTTTTTTCAGGAGAATATTTGATGGCATTTGAAATCAGGTTATCGATGACTTTCTCCATTTTCGTCTCGTCAACCGCAGTGATGTAACTCCCACGATCAGAAACAAATTTAAGTTCGAGATTCTTGCTTTTTGCATATGAATCCAACATAATCTTTCGGTGTGAAACCAATTTCACAAGATCAGTCATTGCAAGGAAAAGATGTTCCTTACCAACATCAACTTTCTGAAAATCCATGAGCTGGGTAACAACCGAAGAGAGTTGCCTTGCCTGTTCAATGGCCAGGTTTAAATAGTATTTCCCCGATTCCGTTAAGTTTTTTTCTTTGCTCAATTCCTCTACCGGAGCTTTGATTAGGGTCAGCGAAGTTCGAATATCGTGTGCCGTATTTGTGAAGAACCGAACTTTTTCTTCGGTATGTTCCTGTTTCAGCCTGTTTATATAATAAAGAAAATAGAGAAAGATGATTCCTGAAACAACGATTAGAAGCAGCATCCAAAACCATCCGGTTCTCCAGAAAGGAGGGATCAGTTTGATTGTAACCGATCGCTCAGCAACCACGTTCGACAAGGAATTGTCAAACATCTTGATTTTTAATTCTAATCTTCCGCTTGGTATGTTTGTATAGGTAATAATTCGGTTTCCTGAAGGTGCAGACCAATCCTTGTCAAATCCTTCCAACTTCCATGAAAATTTTGAGCCCGACTGCATTCCAATCGAAATCAATTCAAGACTGATGGTATTTTGAGAATATTTCAGATGAATGGTTTTTAAACTATCAACCGGAGTTTTCAGGTTGAACGATGGAATCTCCCGGATTGAGCGACCTGAAATAGTCAGATCCTGAAAGAAAATCTTTCCTGCTGAAGAAATTTCGTGAATGGATTGGGGAGAAAAAATGATGGCGCCGCTATTGCTTCCCCAGGCCAACTGTCCATCCTTCAATCCATAAAGAGCACTTTTATTATACGAAATACCCGACAGCTGATAAATGGATGAAAATGTAAAAGCAGTTTTATCCCTTAGGTTAAAGCGACACAAGCCGCTTTCAGTTCCGATCCATAAGCAACTATCAGCATAAATAATGCTATTCAGAAAGTTGGAAGGCAATCCTTCACGGATGGTATACTTTTTAATTGTTCCTTCTTTGTATTTATATTCAAGTAATCCTTCACCACTGGTACATACCCATACTGCATCACCATAAACCTGGATATCCTGAACGACAAAACCCGACAGAAAGTTGTTGATCTCACCGGTTTGCTTGTTCAATAACTTGATGGTGTTGCTGCACCCTAAAAGAATCTGATTGGGCGACAATTCGGCAAAGGAACTTATTGCTAATTCTGTATAGGTTCTGAATTTGTTTTCCTTCGACAAATAGCATATAAATTTACCATTGATTCCTCCGATCCATAAATCTCCCTGACTGTCTTTAAAAATATCGAAAATGAAGTTGCTTACCGAAGAGAATTGCTGATCATCACGCGAATAGTGTGCCAATTCCTGTCCGGTCTTTCGGTCGAGAACATAAATTCCTGAAGAATAACTCCCTGCCCAAATCCTGCCCTGATCATCTTCACAAAGCGTGAGAAAAACCTGCGCTTGCTTTAGCTTGTTGAAATAGAAGTTTTTCCATCGATCAGATTTTGAATCCCAACTGCTGATCCCATTGTTGGTCGCAAACCAGATTTTTCCATCACGGTCTTCAAGAATACTATTTACATCGTTGTTAACCAACGAATTAGCATCATTTGGATGGTGAACAATCTGATTCACAAGTGGTGAAGCCAGTTCATAAAACGACACTCCTCCACTGATTGTACAAATCCAGACTCGTTTACCATGATCGTAGAAAATATCATATATGCCATTGCCGTGTAAGGAATACGGATCATCAACGTTTTCTTTATAAACGTTTAATAATTGATTATTTCGGCTATTCACCTCCCAAATTCCCTGTCCGTCAATTCCAACCAGGATGGTCGATTCTGAATTCTCCTCGATGGCCAGAACGGGCTGTTTGGGGAACGAAGATGGTAAGATGGGTGAAAGAGTTGCTGAACTGAAACTATAACAGAATAATCCGTTTGAAAAAGTTCCAATCCAAATTTTGTTTTGTGCATGATCGAAAAATAACGATGAAACTAAAAACGGGCTAATGGTCTTGTTTTGATAAATACATTCACTTTCCAATGATTTAATATCCAACTTCCACAAACCTGCCGATTTAGCAAGAATCAAATGTTGTTCGTCAAGCCAGGCTATTGAATTCCTATCTTGCGAACCTTCATCAACTAAAGACAGTTTACCTGCATGATACCTGTACAATCCGCTGTTCAATGCGATCCAGTAATCACCGGAATGGTCGATTAAGAGATTATAAACATCGAATTTGTCATTGTATAATGTCTTACTTAAATCAACCGACAGTTCGAACCGATCAAAAACGGAATTATATGTAAATATCTGACCGTTATTAGTATAGGCTATTAATTTTGAATCTTCGTAAATCAGCTTTACGACAATAGCGCCGGCCGTTTCATAGGGAAGCTGATAAATGCGATAGTCATTATCAGTTAATCGTAAAATGCCGGTTTTTGACGACGCCCAGATGAAGCCATTGTCGTCTTTACAAATCGAGTTGGTTACACGAGTAGAGATTCCGAAAATTGTGTTGACACTATAAAATTTCTCTGCCTGTGCACCCAAGGATTGCATTAAACAGATTAACAGAAATGCGGTAAATCGACATTTTAGAGTTTTACATGCATTAAATTTCATAATCTACGAACTCCTACTTTTCTATTGTGCAAATTGGCGAAGTAATCCAATGAAAAATTCATTCAGATACAAAACTTATCATTTTTTAAACAATCCAATGTTTTCTGTTAAAAATTATTTTTAATCTCCATCAGAATATTTCACAAAAAAAGACCTTGCGTTTCTGCAAAGTCTTGATTTCCAGAGTGGAGTTAATCGGAATCGAACCGGTAATATTTTGACTGCACTCGAATTTATAAGTTTATGTTATCAATTGATATTCAGATTGAGAACCAATCATTAAAACATAACTTTTGCAAGATGAACTTCTCGCCACAGCAGGGGTATCTCTAGTTATTAGTTACCTGGCATATCTCATAACAATGTTTAAACGCTAAGTCGCTAATTAGGGTCTGCTGAAAAACTCAGGCCACGATTTTTAGTATGAATGGATATGGCTGTAATATTTCAGGAAAGCGAAT
>JANXYV010000155.1 GCA_025355875.1 Prolixibacteraceae bacterium
ATCAATTTTACCGTATTTGAGCGTTATTTTTGAACCACAATAAAAGCACTTTTTTTATTCATATTTTTGATTTCTCGCAAAGCTATACCAATAAAGGATTACAGAGGTTTTCACCATTCTTTTTGTCCATTAACCCAAAAAGTACGCTTTGGCGACCGACTCAGTTTTGCGATTGATTGCCCCAAAGAGTTACTGGATATCCAGATTCCGCAATTGTTGATTCAGCCATTGGTCGAGAATGCCATAAAACACGGCTTGTCGCAAATCACCGAAAATGGGTTGATCCGGATTTCGGTCAGCCGTGCAGAAAACCAACTGAAAATTCGGGTGTACGACAATGGTCCGGCATTTCCCGACGGACCGCTCTCAGGCTTTGGCATCCAGAATACCCAGGAACGGATAGCCCTGCTCTACGGCGCAAAAGCCACCATTAACTGGCAGAACGGCGCAGAGAAGTTTGTGGAGATCTCGATACCGGTGTAGTTTCGTTTAAACACGAAGACACAAAGTCACGAAAAATAATTCTTTGTGTCTTTGTGACTTTGTGTTGAATTTAGTTAACTGCTTGATTAAATTGACTACTTTGCATAACCAAAATAATCTGAACCGAATGACATCACCCTCCAAATACCGCACCCTGATCGCCGATGATGAGCAACCTGCCCGCGACCGGCTAAAAAAGCTGTTGGCCGAACATGCCGACCAAATCGAACTGATTGGTGAAGCGCAAAATGGTTTGGAATGCCGGGAAATGATTGACCGGCTGAAACCCGACCTGATTTTTCTGGATATTCAGATGCCCGGACTCAATGGCTTTGAGGTGTTGCAGCAAACCATCCATTCGCCGGTGGTGATTTTTTGCACCGCCTACGACGAGTTTGCCTTGCAGGCTTTCGAAACCAACAGCATCGACTACATTGTTAAACCCATCAAGGCCGAGCGCATCCAAAAGTCAATCGAAAAGCTCGACACGCTGAAACGCCAATCCGATAAACAGGAGTTGCTTCGCATCATCGGAAATTACATCAGCCAGGCTCCGAAAAAGGAAATCACCAGTATTCCGGTCAAGCTGGGCGACCGGATGCTTTTTGTGCGGATCGAAGATGTTTCGTATTTCTCGGCCGAGGAAAAGTATGTGACCATTTTCACCAGAGACGGCAAAACCTATCTCTGCGATTTTCCGCTGAAAAGCCTGGAAGAAAAGCTGGGCGAGGGATTCCTGCGCATTCACCGCTCGTTGCTGGTGAATGTGAGCCGCATCCGCGAAATCAACAAACATTTTAACAGTTGTTTCATCATCAAAATCGATGATGTGGCGCAAACCAGGCTACAATCGGGCCGTGGTTATTATGAGCTGGTAAAGCGGTTGATGGAGATTTAGGAAAAGTCGAAACAACAAGGAAAATTGAACCAAATAAATGTATCAAATAAACCAATCAACCATGAAAGTCATCCAAATTCTATCCGTTTTTTCTTTAATTTTCATTCTGTCGTGCAACCCTAAAATCAAGCGAACCAATCACTTTACTTCAAAAGCTGACACTTTAGTTCTTATAACGGAAAAAATAAAAGGTTATGGAATGTTTGCTGGCGTAGGAGGAGATATTGGTTTTTGTGACACGTCGGAATTTTATAAATATCCGGTTATATTCCCTGAAAATATTACCAACATTAAGTTTTCTCATGAAATCATTGATTTTAAAAAATTTGATTATGACGATTACCACAATAAAAAATCATGGAATAATACAATTTTAAAGGATAACAGCATATGTCTGATGTTAGGTAATAAAGGGAATCAAAGCATAATAATTGTCGATGAAAATAACAACAAGGATTTCAGAGATGATTCTATAAGGTTGGTTCAAGACTATGACTGGAATAAACCAGCTAAACTCATTAAGATTAAATACAAAATCTTTAATGGAAAAGAAATGGCTGAAGATTCAAGCTGGGCTACTATTAGAACCCGCTCCAATAATGAATTCATATTTTTTGTGTCACATCATTTAGAGTCGAATTTCTCTATTGATAATCAGCTATATCAAGTAGGGATTGTTAATTTTCATTCAGGATTTTGTTTTAACGACCCAATTATTGCTTTAACAACTCAAAACGGAACTAAAAAAGACACGTTGGCAGAATCCGAATTGATCAAAAAGGGAGAATATTTAAAACTAAAAGATTCATTCTATCGGTTGGATACTGTTTCAAATGACGGGAAATTTGTAACTCTTGTAAAAGAAAGTGACTTTAGAAGCAAAATTGGCACACAGGTGGGAATGATCGCTCCAGACTTTAATTGTAAAACATTAGAAGGAGATTCTATCAGGTTTAAAGATTATAAGGGTAAATATTTGCTGCTTATTAATGTGTCAGCTTGTTACTCAAAGGAAAGCAGCTATACATGCTATAGAGATTTGACTGAAGCTTATCGGGGTAAACTGGAATTGCTATGTATCGATAAATCTCCAGGTTTCCTCAATAACAACATAAAGGAATTAAAACTTACTGGCAAATTTATTAACGGCAATGAAAATAAAACGATAGAAGCTTATAGACCGGAATTTTGTTCAAGAACTTGTTTCTTAATTAATCCGCAAGGTCGCATCATTGATAAATTTGAAATTTTTGATTGGAAAACAAATTTGTCAAAACTGAAGGTAAAAGATGAAAAACCAATGTGATTTCTCAATAAATGTTGAAGTTGCTGTGGTCAAACTCAACGATAGTTCCCAAACCAAACTTATTCCCGGTCGCGGCTATTACGAGCAGGTGAAGCGGTTGATGGAGATTTAGGAAAAGTCGAAACAACAAGGAAAATTAAACCATATAAATTTATCAAATAAACCAATCAACCATGAAAGTCACACAAATTGCAGTCATCTTTTCTTGATCTTCACTATTAGTCTGGATTATTTTTCCATGATAATTGGAAAATATTCTCCATGTTGTTCGTCCGTGAAAAGTCGTTTTCCAATAAGGTCGTTCCCATAGTTTATTTTTATATGTAGTCAGGCTAATGTAACCTGTAAAATCAATTTTCGCATTATACGGAGTTGAGAATGATCGAAGATTTCAAAATTAACTAACAGGCTGCGATACAAATAATCAAGACTTTTCAAGTCAATGTTTTCAAATTAAATTCAGACTTGATTGCATTGGTGGTGTCAACATTCGAAATCCTAAACTAAACGGAATTGATTTGTATGTAAAAGTCTAAAATTTTTAAGTTGCACACTTTTACACCCCTCTGTAAATACCTATGAATTAAATTGCTTCAATATGTTTGTACCGAACCAATGCTGTTCATTTGGACAGACAAAAATGTAAACAAAAACAATTACTTATGAAAAAAACAATTTTACTTTCTGTATTTCTTTGTATTGCCCTCATCTTGCAAGCACAAATTTCACAAACGGTAAGTGTAACTGCCGGTGGTTTAGTATCAGTCTTAACTACTAATGAAAAGACCACAGCAACAAACCTTACTATTAAAGGCATCATTGATGCCCGTGATTTTAAAACCATGCGCGATGATATGCCACTGCTGGCAGATTTGGATTTAAGCGATGTTGCAATTGCTGCATATACGGGTTTGGATGGAACCTCAATTTGGACAGAAAATCTGGCGAATGTTATTCCGGCTTTCGCCTTTTATAACGGAAAGATAGGTAAGTCGAAAGAAAGTTTAAAAAGTATAAAACTTCCTTCGTCGATAACTTCAATTGGACAAGCTGCATTTGAACTATGTTCCGGATTAAGAGGTACAATAACAATTCCATCGTCAGTTACTTCAATTGGCTCCGGGGCTTTTAATAGCTCAGGGATAACAGGTATACTAACAATTCCGTCGTCGGTTACCTCAATTGGAGGCAGTGCATTTTCCGGCTGTTTTGGTCTAACAGGCGTTTTTATACCTTATTCAGTTACTTTGATCGAAGAAAATGCTTTTTCTAATGGTGCTTTGATAACAGTGGATTCAAATAATCCCAACTATACTTCTATTGACGGGGTTCTGTATGACAAATCAATATCTTCTATTCTGAGATGTCCTAGTTCAAAAACAGGAACAATTGATATACCTGTATCGGTTACATCCGTAGGGAATTCTGCTTTTTTTGGTTGTATGGCTTTAACATCAGTTTCGCTCCCTTTATCAATAATAGCTATTGGAAAACATGCTTTTAATAACTGTCAATCTTTAACATCAATGATCCTACCAGCATCGGTTAACCAAATTGGAGAAAGGGCTTTTAGCAGTTGTTATGCTTTAAGTTCAATCCAAACATATTCCGGCAACCCAATTAATTTAAGTTCTTCTCCTGATGTTTTTAAAGGAGTGAATAAAACTACCTGCACATTGTATGTCCCTCAAGGCTCTAAAACCGCATATCAAGCCGCCAGTCAATGGAAGGATTTTATGATAATTGAAGAGTTTTCAACTGCTGCTGCTGAGCTAATTAAAGCAGATGGATTAAGTGTTTACCCCAACCCGGTAACTGATGAGTTTCAAATACATGGTATAAAAGGGATTGCAACGATTAGTGTATTTGATTGTAATGGTAAGTTGCTACTCAACAGAGAAGTAGAAAACAATGAATATGTTTCAGTAAAGTCGCTACCAAAAGGATTATACATTGTTAGGATAATTTCTAACTCTGATATGTTTGAAAGGAAATTATTGAGAAAATAAGCCATTTTGGATGGTAAATTTGAATGAAGGAATTCTCTCTTACAGGATTTGAAAATAGCCCGTAAACAAATAGAATTATTTGATTGCAATTCATTCTTCTGGTATGTGGTATGATGTTTGTTTGAAAGCACCATTGGAAATAGTGGGTTGGAATCTGATTCTGAAGTGTTTTCCTTTTTGTTAGTCAAAATATTTAACAAACCTGAAATAAATCTAACTTATGAAAAAAGCGGGTTAATGGACAAAAAGAATGGTGAAAACCTCTGTAATCCTTTATTGGTATAGCTTTGCGAGAAATCAAAAATATGAATAAAAAAAGTGCTTTTATTGTGGTTCAAAAATAACGCT
>JANXYV010000159.1 GCA_025355875.1 Prolixibacteraceae bacterium
CGTGTGGTTTAATAAAATCCCCTACTTGTGGCCAGTAAATTCGCCGGATTCATGGCTCCTGAATATTTCTAAATTCAAAGCTCACGGAATGGGGATGACACTTTGCTCCAAGAATATACAGGGAACAATCGCGATGAATTACCAGGCACATTGCACCGCTTATGGTGACACAATGTTCGGTGTTGACCCTAATCACATTCAGGATAACGCAGAGACTGAAATCTATCAGAATTACTTCAAACACAAGGCCGCCGGAATTCCGCGATGGGATCGTCCGGGTAAAGGGAGCGGCGGAATCTGGATGGAAACCTGGGCCAGCCGTTGTCTCGACAACAACTCGGTTAATCATGCAGGATTGCATATTATAGAAGGAATTTACGGAAGGGACGGCAATTTTCTGGATGGCCCGGCAGTGGGTGATCTGGCAACCGATTTCATGACTAACTACATCATTTTTGGAAGAAATTCTTTCCATGTTGACAATATTGGCCATTATCTTGCCGGCCACGAACCCGGTAATTTCGGGCTTTTCCACATGGCCAAAGAGCGTGGGATGGCCAAAACCATCAATCCATCCGAAATCCCGTTGTATGACTGGGGCCAAACTACTGGGCCAAAATCAGCACAGTTAACCGACTTTCAGCGTTTTCCGCTAAGGACCTACTACCTGCAACGCGATTACAACGGGCAGACGGAAGCAAAATGGCACCTTGTAAACGAACCTTACGATTACGGAACATCAACCGGTATCGATAATATTCAGGAAGATTTGACCGATTTTTACATGAAGGAAGTTTATCCGAACCCGGTGCGCGAGCAGGCCTCCATCAGGTTTTATGTACCGCGCGACGGACATGTTTCAATCAATCTGTACGACTCGGCAGGGCAGTTAAAATCAGCGCTGTTCGACAGGCAGACCGGCTATGGGAATTATGCTGTTGACCTAAAATGTCGTGGATTTTCATCTGGATTGTACCTAGTAAAAATGAATTTTGAGAATAGCGTAAAAATCCAGAAAATTTTGGTTCACCGGTAATTGACGCATTGTCGCCGTGTGATTCTAGGAGCATTATTTCTTGTAGTTCAGCCAATTCGTTCCATTATAACTGGAAACTCCTGAATCGGTTGCTGCCCATACAATTCCTTTGGAATCGATGGCAATATCGTTTACATGATTGATACCCGAGTCGCTGCTTGCCGGTACGTTTTTCCAGGTTTTGCCATCGAAATGGGATACTCCCGAATCTGTTCCTACCCAAATTTTTCCATCTTTATCTGCCGCAATTGCCTGGATCCGGTTACTGGCTAATCCTTCTTTAATCGTATAAACGGTCCAGCCCTTTTTTGTTTCCCAAACCTGATGATAAGCTAAACCCTGTGGAGTGCCAATCCACTGACCATTGTTTGCATCGGTTAGAATGCACAATATCGTGTCGGAAGGCAGAATTGTCCATTCCGAAGTATAATACGATGCGCCTGATATGGCATCGGTAAGCTCATCGTATTTATACCGTCCAACGCCTTTCCCCGAAGTGCCGGCAAAGACCCATCCATCACTTTGGGCGGCAATTGAAATTACCGGGGCTATAGTCAAATCGCCCCAATCATCGGTAAAATACCATTTGTCGCGTGTTAAACAACCGATGTTTATGGATGATGAAATCCAGTTTTCGTTACCTCTACCGGCAATCAATGAGGTCACTTTTGTATTGGACGGATACTGGTTTTCAGTCTTCAAATAAGTAAAAACCGAGTCGTTTTTGCAGCTTGCCAGAAAAATATCTGATCCTGTTGTCAGCATCAGGGCAGCTTGGGTTAACCGGTTACCGTTGTATTTACAAATTTTCACAACAGGCTCAGTGCCATTGCCGGGATGGGTTTTCCAATGGCCGTCGTAAAAACTTACAAGTCCTTTATCAGTACCTACCCAAACCACATCAGAGGCATCCACAAAAACTGCAAAGGCCTTATTTGCCGGAAATGAAATTTTGGCAGCTGCTTGTTCTTTGCTGCACGAATTGTTCAATACTGATATTACCGACAGAAACAGTAAACCAATCAGAAGCCTGGAATTAGTCATTTTAAAGGGACACAATAAATTAACAATTGGGTTTTCCGTCCGGTGAAATCCGCCATTTTTTAAAATTTTTAATCCTGTCATAAAATGGGTATAGCTCGCTTTAAACATTTGAACATCAAATTTAGAAGATTATCAAAATGCAAATTTAACGAATATCGGGTTGCCTTTAACACGCCAACACCGAACTTGGAAATTAATACCATCAATAAGAAGAAAAGTATTATCTTATTGTAAACGATCGGTCTATTTTAGAAACCTGAATAAATAAAGTTTCCAAACCTGGGGTAGTTGAATATTACTCCTGAAATTGTATTTTTAATGGTGTAATTTTAAATCGGATTCATCCATGAAACTAAAATCAGTTATTATCTTAATCCTCCTTATTCATGCTACATTTTCATTTGCTCAGGAGAAAAATGCAGATCAGGTAAAAAGGGTGGCCGATTTGATTTTAAACGAGAATTACGAAGGCTTTAAACTTACCGGCACCAGCCAAATGATCACCGACTACTCCAAAATTCCGGACAATGAAAATCTTCAGCTGGCAAGTCGTTACCGCACCTGGGAATACTGGAACGGAGTGCTGAATACCGCGATGCTCAAGCTATATGAATATACCGGCGAAGAGAAGTATAAACAGTATTCGCTTAAAAACTATGCCTTCATTTTCGACAACTACGAACTATTGAAAAAGCTGGATGCTGAAAAGCACCTCGGCGGGGACGTTTCCCAATTGTACAAAATGGGTTTACTCGACCATTGCGGCTCGATGGGTTCTGGTCTGCTCGAAGTTTATAAGCTCGACAAACGGAAAGACTACCTCGACTACCTGAATAAAGTGGCCGACCACATGCTGAACAAGGAAGTCAGGCTCGACGACGGTACTTTTGCGCGTTTAACGCCTTACCCAAAAACCGTTTGGCTCGACGACCTGTACATGAGCATCCCGTTTTTGGCGCGGATGGGGCAGTTAACCGGCGATAAAAAGTATTTCGATCTTGCCGCAAAACAAATCATCCAGTTTACCAAGTACCTTTACGACCCGCAAACGCAGCTTTACTTTCACGCATATTACGCCGACGAGAAAGAACCCGGCGTCGCCCATTGGGGCCGCGCCAACGGCTGGTGCATCGTGGCTCAGGTCAACCTGCTCGAATTCCTTCCCAAAAACCATCCAGACAGGCCCGAATTGTTGCGGATACTGAAACAGCAAATCACCGGGTTGGCGCGCTATCAAAGCGAATCGGGCTTGTGGCATCAGATACTCGACCGTACCGATTCCTATCTAGAAACATCGTGTACTGCCATGTTTACCTACGCCATTGCCAAAGCCGTAAACGAAGGTTGGATTGAACCACGCTACAAAACCATTGCCGAAGAGGGCTGGAAAGGTGTAATTACTATGATTAACGAAAAAGGCCAGGTCAGCAACATTTGCATGGGAACCGGAACCAGCACTTCGATGGTGCATTACTATAAAAGGCCAACGCCGCTGAACGATATCCATGGCCTCGGCGCCGTTCTGTTTGCCGGAATTGAGGTGCTTAAACTACCGAAAGATGCCGAAAATTAGCATTATTTTAAATTAGTATATCATGAAATCACTGTCGGTTACTGTATTCGTTAGTATCGTATTGCTGGTTATTTCAGTAAAAACTGGTTCCGGGCAAATTAAATTCGAAGATGTTGCCCAAAAGGCTGGCCTGGTTGAGCCATTAAAAGGCATGATCGGACACTGCGCCGCATGGGGCGATGTAAATGGCGATGGTTTCCCCGACCTTTATTTCGGCACTTTTGCAGGTTGGGCAAAAGGCGGGGAACCAAGCGGCGGAACATCGCCAAATAAACTGTTCCTTAACAAAGGCGATGGCACTTTTGAGGAAGTAATGGACAGTCCGGTACGTGTTATTGGCTGGAATTCAGGCGCTGCCTTTGCCGATTTCGATAACGACGGCGATCTCGACCTGGTGGTTTCGCATCAGGCACACAAAGGAAAACCTTATGGTAAGGTCAACAATTTTCTTTTTGAAAACGACGGCAAGGGCAATTTTACTGATGTAAGCAAAAATTCGGGACTGTGTTTTGATACGCCTTTTTTAGGGCGAAACACGTTCGTTTTCGATTTTGATGGAGATGGATTACTCGATATATTAATGCAGGAAGATTTTGTATTGGCAGATGATGCCGGTGGAAATTCGAGATTGATGAAAAATATGGGAAATCTAAAATTTCAGGATGTTACCGAAAAGGCCGGTCTCCCTCACGGGTTTCGCCAGGGACTATACGGGCTTGGTGGATTTGTAGGCGATATTAACGGCGATGGCTGGCCGGATATATTTTTTGCCCATAGTTGCCGAATGTTTATCAACAATAAAAATGGCACTTTTCACGAAAAGGAATACCACATGGTTGATAAAAAATTCACCCAACCGGCAACGGTAAACCCACACTGGACTTGTGGCGCTGATTTAGGCGATTTCGACAACGATGGCGATATGGATATGGCTATGGGCGACCATTTCACAATGGATACCACTTTCCACCGCATGTATATTTATCTTAACGAAGGCAATGACCAAAATGGCGACCCCATTCTGCGCGATATTACCGTTGAGTCAGGAATTATAAACCCCAACCAGCGGACTTTTCACCTTCAGATTCAGGATATGGACAATGATGGCAAAATGGATATTGTTACCAGTCGCTGCAACAGTATCGTTTACCGGAACAAGGGCGTCGTTAATGGCATTCCTCAGTTCGAAAAACCTGTTGATACAGGCCTCAAAGGAGGTCTCGGCTATTGGGCCGGTGGTGCGCTCGCCGATTACGACCACGACGGCAGGCTCGATTTTATGGGACCTGAGTGGGAATGGACTATTCCATCGGTACTTCTGCGAAATGTTACACCCGGGGCCGAAAACTATATAACTATAAAACCCGAACTTGGAAACGGCCCGAACCGCAACGCCATTGGCGCTAAAGTAGAAATCTTTAAAGCAGGTAAACTGGGTGATAAAAGGGATTTACTTGGAACAACAATTATATCTGTTTCGAATGGTTATAGTTGTGGTAATGAAGCAATTGCGCACTTTGGATTGCCAAACGATGAATTTGTGGATGTTCGGTTGACCATGCCCTGCAACGGGAAGATTTATACCGCTGCTTCAGTAAAACGAAATCAGATTTTTATCCTGAAAAAATAAACGGATGCTTTTATCCGGAAGTAAAAACAGAACTATTCAAAACAGAAATTTTTAAACATAAATCAATAAATTAACATGACAAAATTTAACGTTTACCTGCTTGCTTTTTTAATCGGTTTATTAGGCATTGCGGTGGCTTGCACACAACAAAAACCTGCTGAAACCAAAAAGGAAATCACCATCCTTGAAAATGAAAAATGGTGGGGCGGCGCAGTTCTCGACGGGCGGAATTCGCCTCTGCAAACCGACTCGTTTAAGTATAACCAGAATAACAATTGCAAGGACAATCAGGCGGCGCCACTGTTTATATCCAATAAAGGCCGCTTTATCTGGAGCGAAAAACCAATCAATATTGAAATCACGAAAGGAGTTATTCGCGTTCAGGACAAAAATGGCGAAGTAATTACCGGCAACAGCGGAACAACTTTGAAAGATGCGCTGCTTCAGGCTGGCAAACAGTATTTCCCACCTTCAGGAAAAACTCCCGACCCGCTGCTTTTTACCAGTCCGCAGTACAATACCTGGATTGAACTTCAGTACAACCAGAACGAGAAGGATATTTTGAAATATGCCGAGTCGATTGTAGCGAATGGATTTCCGGTGGGGGTACTTATGATTGACGACACCTGGCAAACAAATTACGGGAAATGGACTTTTGATGCCGAAAAATTTTCAGACCCGAAGGGGATGATTAAAAAGCTTCATGCGATGGGTTTCAAAGTGATGCTTTGGGTTTGCCCTTTTATAAGCGCCGATTCACGGAATTTCAGGAGTTTGGCTGCCCGAAAGATGATGTTGTTTCAAGATTCAGCAAAAAAAATCCCTGCAATTGTAAGGTGGTGGAATGGCGCCAGCGGATTGCTCGATTTATCGAATCCTGAAAGCGAAAAATGGTTTCGGGACGAGCTGAGGACTTTGGTCAGCGAATATGGAGTGGATGGGTTTAAACTCGATGCCGGCGACCCGCAGTTTTATGTTGGGTCGTATTCGTTAAACAATTACAGCCCGAATGAGCAGTGCGAGGCTTACGCGAAAATTGGACTTTCATTTCCGTTAAACGAATTGCGCGCCTGCTGGAAAATGGCCGGACAGCCTCTGGTACAGCGGCTACGCGACAAAAATCATATCTGGAGCGATGTGCGGGTTTTAATTCCCGACATGATTGGACTGGGATTGATTGGCCATCAGTTTGGCTGCCCCGATATGATTGGCGGCGGCGATTTTTCATCCTTCTCCAACGCGGCTGTGATGGACGAAGAGCTGATTGTACGGTCGGCACAGGTGAGTACATTGATGCCAATGATGCAGTTTTCGGTTGCTCCATGGCGGGTTTTGAGCAAAGAAAACCTGGCTATCTGTAAAAATATGGCCAATCTTCACTATCGGTTGGGAAACGAAATTATGGAACTGGCCAAAAAATGTGCAGTTTCGGGCGAACCGATGGTACGGAACCTGGAATATGAATTTCCGGGGAAAGGTTATGAAGGAATAAAAGACCAGTTTTTATTGGGCAACAAAATTATGGTTGCCCCGGTAGTCGAAAAAGGTGCGCGTTCGCGCGAAGTTGTTTTTCCTGAAGGAAAATGGATGGGCGACGACGGCAGCGAAGTTACTGGCCCGGCCAAACTGAAAATTGATGTTCCTTTGGAACGTTTGCCCTGGTTTCGGATTGTAAATTAAAGGAATAGAATGAATTATTAGAATTAGTTCACATATATGAGAAGGATTAATGGCAAAAATGAAACTTGCTTTTTTAGAAGCCTCCCCTTTTGGGGGAGGTTTGGAGGGGGCTTTAAATCAATATCAATTAAATCAGTCCTTGTTTCCTGCATATTTTTCTTTGCAGGATTTGCCGTTTCGGCTCAGATAAAATTTGAAGATGTTACCGAAAAGGCCGGATTGATTGAACCTTTAAAGGGAATGGCAGCGCATTGTGCAGTTACCGGCGATGTGAACGGAGATGGATACCCCGAGCTTTTTGTCGGCACATTTACCCACTTTGAAGATTCGATGTACAATGTACGCGGCCATAAAACTGGCAAGGAGCCGAATAAATTTTTCTTCAACAATGGAAACGGTACATTTACAGAGAACAAGGAGTTTCCGGGCAGCGTGAAAGGTAAAAATTCGGGTGGCGCTTTTGCCGATTTCGATAACGATGGAGACCTGGACATGATTATTACACACCAATCGCACCTGGTAAAATGGCCGGGAGACTTGCTTGAAGCAGGCATTGAGCGCAATATGCTTTTTGAAAACGATGGCAAAGGCAACTTCACCAATGTCACGTTTCATTCAGGCGTTGATTTCTGGTATCCTTTCATGGGGCGTTCAACTTTCGTGTTTGATTACGATGGCGATGGCTTGCTCGATATTTTTATTCAGGAAGATTTTACACTTGGCGATATTTCAGCCGGAAATTCGCGCCTCCTGAAAAACATGGGGAACCTGAAATTTAAGGATGTTACCAAAGAAGCCGGATTTCCAACAGGCCCTAAAACCGGATTGTATGGTTTGGGCGGCTTTGTCGATGATATTAACGGCGACAGCTGGCCTGATGTTTTCTTCTCACACAGTTGCAGGCTCTTCATTAACAACAGGAATGGCACTTTCAGGGAAATTCCTTTCCCAATGCCTGATACCAAATATACTTTGCCGTCATCAATCAATAAGGATTACGCCTACTACTGCGGCGCGAATACCGGCGACCTCGACAATGATGGCGACCTTGATTTTGTTGTTGGCGACCACCTCGAAATGGCCTCGGAAAAACACAGGCTTTTTGTTTTCCAAAACCAGGGAAATGATGCCAACGGCAATCCTATTTTTAAGGATATCACCACTGAAAGCGGCATACAACCCGTTGGCGGCAGAGCTATTTACATTCATTTAACTGATATAGATAACGATGGTAATATTGACATCTGCACAAGTAAATACACTTCTTTTGTTTACAGGAACAAAGGGGTTGTTGATGGAATCCCAAAATTTGAACCTCCTTTGAATTCGGGATTTGGAGGCTCATTGGGTTACTGGGCTGGAGGTTCGTTTTTCGATTTCGACCGCGATGGCCGCATCGACTTTTTTGGCCCCGAATGGTGGCCGATTGACCATTCTGTCCTGCTCCGGAATGTCACTCCCGGGGCTGAAAATTACATTGATATCAAGCTTGATTTAAAAAACAGCCCAAACAGAAATGGAATTGGCGCCAGGGTTGAAATTTTCAAAGCCGGATATTTAGGGAATACAAAAAAACGGCTGGGAACCCATGTTATTTCGGTTGCCAACGGTTATAGTTCAGGATATGAAGCCATTGCTCATTTTGGTTTGCCCAACGACGAAAAAATTGACATTCAGGTTACAATGCCTTGTAATGGAGCAGTTTATACCGCAAGGGGTGTTAAACGAAATCAATTGTTTAAGTTGAAAGAGTAATGTTTGAAATTCAAATTGTTTTGAAACCAATTTATCATGAAGTCTGCTAAAATTCAATTCATCAGAAATGTTATCTTAAGCGCAACCTTACTTTTTGCTATCGCTTCAGAAAACTTTGCCCAAAAGCCGGAAACAAATAATAGCGCAGAAAAGATTTGTTCGGTTTCCACCATTTCCATGAACCGGATTTGCAAGGAATGGGATGGCCAATGGCAGGGAATGATGGTCGCCTCCGACGGGAATTGCTATTTTGCATCGTCAACGCATTCGGCATCGCATGGGGCGGGTTTTCACAGGTACGACCCCCGTACAAAAAAGCATACCGTTCTTGCCGAAGACATGACCATTATTTGTGGTGAGGAAAATACGAAAACCCAGCAGGGCAAAATACACAGCCCTATTATTGAGTGCGATGGCTGGCTCTATTTTTCAACCCATCTTTCAAACTACTGGAAAGAGGGAATTGAAAAATACCCCGGCGCGCATATTGTTGGTTACCAGTTGGCAACAGGCAAATTCAGGGATTTGGGAATTGTCCGGCCACGGTATTCTGTGTATTCCGCCGTTAATGTTGACCCTGTCAGGAAAAAACTGTACGTTTTGTCGGTTCCCTTTTTAGACTCTTTAATTAAGACCGATGGCAGTCATCTTTTTAGTATCGACATTGCCACGGGCGAAAAGAAGGATTTAGGCCTGGTTACAGATAAGAAAAAAGGTGTTTCATTTTGGTTTTTTGCCGATAATAAAGGGAATGTCTGGTTCACGTTATGGAAAATGCACGAACAGTATGATTTCGACCACGGCAACTTGTATTGTTACCGGCCAGATAAAAACAAAATTGAAACGTACAAGGATGTTTTGCCCATGGGAAAACTCATCGACGGAACTGAAGTTACCAATGAAAAAATGAAAAGACAAAGGGCCTGGACCTGGGCAAAAGCGCTCCCCGGAAACGAAAAATGCCTGTTTACAATGGGTTCGTGGGGCGGCGGCGACGAACGTTTGTGGATTTTCGACCCGTCAAAAAATATTGAAACTGGTGAGGCTTTTCAGGATATTGCCCCAATTGGTTCAACATTCCTTCAGGTTGCACTGGGAGGCGACAGCTTGTATTTTATTCAGTATGAAAATATTCAGTTCGAGCGTGATTCGGCGGCTGAATCAACCCGTGACCTGGATCCGGATAAATTTGGATATAACGAAAACCTTCATTTAAGAAGCATTTCCATTAAAAAAGGCGCCAGCCAAAAAATCAGCGACCATGGTAAAATTGTGGATATGGAAGGGCGCGCTTTGCGGTTTTCAAATTCAATGGCAGCCGATGATAAAGGCCATGTTTTTATGTATGGCAGCTGGTACGTAAAATCGCTGAAAGAAGCTTCATTCCAAATTCTTTTTTCGAAATACCCCGGCGAGGGAATTTATAAATTGATGAAAAGGGGCGAATTCTTTGGAGTTGCAGATTTGTAAAAGAAAAAATAAGTTTAATGATAATTTGAAATAAGTCCTAACCTGAATATTTTAAACAAAAAAAACAGAAATAATGAAAAAAATGTCGCGTATGTTTTGTGTTGTACTAATGGCAGTTGTATTATTTTCATGCCAGAATAAAAATGCTAAAAAAGTGGTTGAAATAAAAAGTGATACCACTCCCCCACTCGATAAATCCCTGGCGCTGAAGCCGCCAATGGGATGGAATTCGTGGAATTGCATGGGTTGGGATATTAATGAGAAGGAAGTGAAGGCCGCCGCCGATTTTATGGCCAAAAACCTAAAAGACCTTGGTTACGAATACATTATAATCGACCAGATGTGGTATGGCGACGATAAGGCTTCCGATTTCGAAGCTTTTGTTCAGGAAACCATTCCGGTGAAACCCAATTACGCCATGGACGAATTTGGACGTTTACTACCCGACCCTGTAAAATTTCCATCCTCAGCCAATGGCAAGGGTTTTAAACCGCTGGCTGATTATTGTCACAGTCTGGGCCTGAAATTCGGCGTTCACCTGTTGCGCGGTATTCCCTGGAAAGCCGCCGACAATAACCTAAAGATAAAAGGCACTGAAATTGGCGCGGCTTCCATTGCCCAGCCCGACAAAGGCTGCGACTGGTACGATGGATTTTATGGAGTTGATATGAGCAAAACCGGTGCTCAGGAATATTACAATTCAGTATTTCACTTGTTTGCCGAATGGGGCATCGACTTTGTAAAAGCCGACGACATGAACGATGCCGATATTGTCGGGATGAGCCATGCCCTGCGCAGTTCAGGAAGGCCAATGGTATTCAGTGTTGTGCCGAATGAGCAAAATATTCCGCTGTTAAAAGAAAATGTCCACATGGCACGCACCGGTGGCGATTTCTGGGATGTGTGGCAAATGCTGAAAGTTGGTTTCCCGGTCGCTGCCAAAGCAATCAAGAATCAGGAACCTGGATTCTGGCCTGATTTGGATATGCTCCCGGTTGGAAAAATCGGAATCAGGTTATCTTACAAAGGCCCGAATCCCCGCATTTCGAACTTCACCAAAGATGAGTTACACACCCTGCTGACCCTTTGGTACATTGCGCGGCAACCACTTTTTATCGGCAGTTACCTTCCCGAAACCGATGCCACAACCATGGAACTACTTACCAACAAGGAAGCGCTTGCTGTTAACAGGAACGGTATCAATCCGAGGCAAATTAAATTCAAGAATGCGGTGATAATCTGGGCTGCCGATATCAAGGATTCACCCGATAAATACCTGGCCTTTTTCAACCAGTGGGAATCGAAAGAACCGGTTAACTTCCGGGTAAAGTTCGAACAACTTGGCCTGAACGCGACCGATACTTACAAAGTCCGCGATTTGTGGGCGCAAAAAGATTTGGGCGAATTTAAAGGTGAGTTTATCTGGCCGATTATCGCGCATGGCGCTGGACTTTATAAAATCTCAAAATAAAACACTGACCAGAATGGAAAAAAAATGGACTCTGGAACTGGAGCAAAAGCCCGATTTTGATCAGGCGATGCAACGGATTTACGCCTGGTATGAGCAGGAAATGGTTGACCGGCCACCCATCCGGTTTTCAGCTCACAATGCCGAGTATTCAGCATCGCCACATCTGCGGAAAGAGTGGCCCTGTCTGAAAGACCGTTGGTTTGATACCGAATATCAGGTTGATTTATTTATCGATTCAATCAAAGGCCGAAAGTTTTATGCTGAATCGTTCCCGGTTTTTTGTCCCAACCTTGGTCCGGAAGTTTATACTGCATTTCATGGAAGCGAGCTTGAATATAAGGAAGTAACTTCCTACGCCGTTCCTTTTGTGAAAGAATGGGACGATATGAAGCGAATCAATTTCGACTGGAAGAACCCGTATTTATTGAAAATCGATGAGTTAATGCAACTTGCCCTTGAAAAATGCTCCGGAAAGTTCATGGTTGGCTATACCGATTTGCATCCGGGAATAGATTGCATGGCTGCCTGGCGCGACCCGCAGAACTTATGTATGGATTTGATGCTCTATCCTGATGAAGTTAAACAGCTCGGATTCAAGGCCAATGAGCATTTTCAACAGCTCTTTGACCATTACGATAGCATCTTAAAAAAGCATCATCAGCTTTCGGTCGCATGGATGGGTATTCCATCATTTGGGAAGATGCACATTCCGAGTTGCGATTTCAGCGCCATGATTTCGCCCGAACAATTTGACGAATTCGTCTTGCCAATTCTTCAGGAAGAAATAAAACCCATGTCGCACAATGTGTTTCATGTTGATGGCAAGGGAGTTGCCAACCACCTCGACCAGATACTGGCCTTGCCCGAAATCAATGCCATTCAGTGGGTTCAGGGTATGGGCGATAATCTTCCAATTATGCAATGGTTACCATTAATCCGGAAAATTCAGGCTGCCGGTAAATCGGTAGTGGTTGATTTGCAACCGAATGAATTGGAACAATTTATCCGGGAGATGAATCCAAAGGGATTGCTCTTGTGTATTGCTGCCGACGAAGATATTCAACCAGATATTATCCGACGCATCGAAAAATGGTAAATCATTATTAAAAATCTAATCTGTTCAATATGAAGACTCATTTATTGCCTGCAATCATCGCCTTCCTTCTGCTTGGCTGTCAAGTCAAACCACAGAAACCAACCCTCCGGCAAGCCGATTTTTACACCGAAGACCAAGGAAAAGCCGAACTGGCCAAGCTTGAAAAAATGTATACAACAAAGGCCGAATGGGAAACCCGAAAGGCCTTGCTGAAAACCTGTATCCTCGAAGGGATGAACCTTTCGCCGCTGCCAAAGCGCACACCGTTAAACGCAGTGATTGGCGAAAAGCGGGTTTACGATGGCTATTCGGTCGAAAATGTTTATTTCGAGAGCATTCCGGGCTTTTATCTCTGCGGAAACCTGTATCGCCCACTCGACCAAAGTGTAAAACATCCGGCAGTTCTTTGTCCACATGGCCATTTTGGAGGGAAAGAACTGGGTGATTTCGGGCGTTTCAGACCCGACCAGCAAAAACGTTGCGCTACTTTTGCGCGGATGGGCGCAGTGGTATTCAGCTACAACATGTTTGCCTATGGCGAAAACATCAGGCAACTCAACGATAGCGCGGTAATTGAAAAGCCCAACGAAAAAAACATCGGAATCCACAATGACACTCCGCTGGCGCTCACCATGCAAACCTGGAACAGCATTCGTGCGCTCGATTTTCTGGAGACCTTGCCCGAAGTTGATTTGTCGAAAATTGCGGTAACGGGCGCTTCGGGTGGAGGCACACAAACCTTTTTACTGGCAGCGCTCGACGACCGCATCAGTGTCAGTATTCCGGTGGTGATGGTTTCCTGTTATTTCTACGGAGGTTGCGGCTGCGAAAGTGGTTTACCCATCCATCAAAGTACAAAACATTTTACCAATAATGCCGAAATCGCATCAATGATTGCCCCAAAACCGCTGCTGATGATTTCGGACGGCTCTGACTGGACCAAAAACGAACCGCTTGTTGAGTTCCCGTTCATCAAACGCACATTTGGTTTTTATGGAGCGGAAGACAAGGTTGAAAACGTTCATTTCGCGAACGCTAAACACAATTACAATGCCGAAAAACGGGTTCCGGTTTATGCCTTTCTGGCCAAACACCTCGGGCTAAACCTGGCCGCTGTCTCAGATTCTTCAGGCTTAATCGACGAAAGCAAAAGCGTGCTTGAACCTGCCGAAAGTTTGCTGTCGTTTTCAAGCCAAAAGCCGCTTCCGGCCAATGCCTTGTTCGGCTTGGAAGCCATTGAAAATGCCTTGAAAAGTCTTCAGAAAAAGTAAATACATTGCTTGAAAAATGAAACGGAAACTGCTTATTTTGATTTGTCTGCTGCCATTGTTGGCAAGCTCACAAAAACCTCCGGTAAAAGTTACGCTCGACCGTTATTTCAACCACGAATGGCGAAAAACTCCGGATGGCAAGGCCGAATGGTTTCATTACATCTGGGAAGAAACCGACCAGCAGGGATTCAGCTTGTTCGGGAAAGCATTTACCGATCAGAATGCCAGCCTCGCCTCACTCCTCGATGCCCCAACTAAAAAAAACCTGAAGAATACCCAAATTTACATCATTGTTGACCCCGACAACCTTCGCGATTGCGAAAACCCAAAATCCATTGAAGCCGCTCATGTCAAAGTGTTGAAAGATTGGGTTTCGAAAGGTGGGGTACTGGTTTTGATGGGAAACGACAGCGTCAATTGCGATCTTCAGGGACTGAACAAACTGGCAAATACCTTCGGGATTAATTTCTCGAACCGTAGCCGCAACATGGTAAAAGATCACGAGTTTGCTACCGGGGCTGTGATGCTGACCGAAAAAAACGAGATTTTCAGCAAGGCAAAAAAAGCCTACCTGAAAGAAATCAGCGTACTCGATGTGAAAACACCTGCCAAAGCTGTTATTTCGAAAAACAACGAGGTGGTGATGGCCGTATCGGAATATGGAAAGGGAACAGTTTTCGCGGTAGGCGACCCCTGGTTGTACAACGAATATGTTAATGGCACAAACATCCCCGCCGAATACGAAAACATGGAAGCCGGACAGGAATTGGCGAAGTGGCTTATTTCAAAAACAAAATCACGGGGAAATTAACTTTGCCTTTGATGAAAATCATGAACGTACACAGGCTCGATTACAACCGGATGTTTACCATTCCGAATAAATAATTACATTTTATGAAACTGAATTCAATCTTTTTACTGTTACTTGCTATTGCCATGTATGCCGGCCCTGCTGTTGCCGGTGATTACCCAATCACGAAATTCGGGGCAACTGCCGACACCTCAAAATTGAGTACTCTGGCTATTCAGCAGGCCATTGATGCATGTGCCGCAGCAGGCGGAGGACGGGTAATAATTCCGACCGGAAAATTCAAAACCGGCACCATTATCCTGAAAAGCAATGTGGAGTTTTACCTCGAAAATGGGGCAACGCTTTACGGGAGCAAAAATATCAGGGATTACAAGCGAATAAAAACCGAATATATCTCGCTGCGTACGCAGGATTCCACGGTTCAATTGATTTTTGCTGAAAACTGTCATAACCTGGCCATCACAGGCTTTGGCGAAATAAACGGACAGGGCGGTAAATTCGAATACCACCCCAACGATGAGGGGATTACACGACCGCACCTCATCCGGTTTATCAATTGTCAGGACATTAACATTGAAGACCTTACATTAAAAAATTCGGGATGCTGGATGCAGCACTACCTCGCCTGCGACCGCCTGAAAATCCGAGGAGTGAAAGTGTATAACCGCGTTCAGGAAAACAACGATGCGCTCGATATTGACGGTTGCAAAGATGTAACTGTTTCCGATTTCACCTCCGATACCGAAGACGATGGCATCACCTTGAAAAGCACTTCAGGAAGAATTTGTGAAAATGTTGTGGTTACCAACTGCGTTTGCAGCAGCCGGTGGAGCGCCATCAAACTGGGTACCGAGTCGAGCGGTGGCTTCCGCAACATTGCAATTTCGAATTGTATCATCAAGTCTCCCGACCGCCAGGTTTGGAACGACGGCTCGACCGATGTTCCGCTTTCGGCCATTTCACTCATCATGGTCGATGGTGGTGTACTCGAAAACATTGCCATCTCAAATATTGTTGTCGACAACACAAAATCGCCCATCTACATCAGGCTGGGCGACCGCCGCAGACCTTACCGCCGCGATATGACGGTTAACAATGTTGGCAAAGTGAGCGACATTTCGATTGACAACGTGCGCATCACCCGCTGCAACAACTATGGCTGTTCCATCACCGGTTTGCCTGGCTACCCGGTTGAAAGGGTGCGTTTGACCAACATTGCAATGTACCTTGATGGCGGAGGAACGGCAGAATTGATAACACAGGATATGCCCGAAACACCTAAAGCGTATCCGACTGCCAACATGAACGGACCGCTTCCGGCATACGGTTTTTTCGTGAGGCATGTAAACAACATCACCTTTTCAGGAATTGAATATTACACCAAAACCCCCGATGCGCGGCCGGCATTTTACCTCGACGATGTAAATGGCGCCAAACTGACCAATATGCAATTGCCCGGAAGTGAAAAGAATCCGGCGAATATCCTACTTAAAAATTCGCAGGATATTGATATTCAAGGAAATTCAATCGCAAAAGAATCGGCCTGTTTTGTAAAGGTGGAAGGCGAAAAATCTTCAGGAATCCTTATTTTGAACAACATCCTTCCAAAATCGTGCACTGTATTTTCGCCGGAAACTGAAAGTAAAGGAAAAATTCAGGAGAATGGAACTGTGAAATATTGAAATTCAGAAGAATCATGAAAAGAAAAACTTTCTTAAAAACAATCATCCCCGCACTCTTCCTGGTCGCCTGTGGCATTACTGTGTCGGCACAATCAGTGCTGAAGGCCGGAGCTTCGAAGGTGAATATTACGCCTCCGTTCGGCACCATCATCAATGGCGATTTTCTACCTTTTTACACCCAGGAAATCCATGATTCGCTGTATGTGAAGTCGCTGGCATTCGGGAGTGGTAAAGAACGTTTTGTGTTCGTGGTGGTTGACAACATGACGGTTGATGGCGACCTGATTAACGATGCCAAAGCCCTTATACTGAAAAACACGGGCTTGCAACCTGGTCAGGTGATGGTTTCCTCCACACATTCACATTCGTGCGGTTCGGTCATCGAAACCGCTACCTGTCAGGCCGATTTGAGTTACCGTCTTTCACTTCCGGCTAAAATTGCTGAATCTGTCCGGATTGCCCTCTCCAAACTTCAGCCTGTAAAAATTGCCTGGGGACATATCGACGTTCCTAAACATGTGGCTTGCCGCAGATGGTTCATGAAGGCGGGTTACCCGATGGTAAACCCTTTTGGCGAAACTGAAAGGGTTTGGATGAACCCCGAACCGGGAAGCGAATTTTTAGACCACCCGGTCAGCCCAACCGACCCGCAGGTGAGCTACCTGGCTGTTAAAACCATCGCCGGAAAATGGATAAGTATTCTCGGCAATTATTCAACACACTACGCTGGCGGAATCCCCGAAAACACCATCTCTGCCGATTATTACGGTGAAATGGATATTCAGCTGAAAGCAAAATTAAATGCCGGCGACGACTTCATCGGCATAATGACCAACGGCACCAGCGGCGACGTGAATACCTTCGATTTCAGGCAAACAAAACATTACCCAACCGGGAATTTCGAAAAAATGAAACTGATTGCTAACGATATTTCCGACTCGATTTTGGTTTCGCTGAAACAGGCAAGCTGGGACTCCAAAGCGGCGCTCAAACATGCCAATGCTGAGGTTGCTGTGGATCGGCGTCAGCCGTCAAAAGAGCTTTTAGCCCGCGAAAAGGAAATTGTGCGAAAAACCAATTACGGTTCGCTCGGTAGCATCGACAAGGCCGGGAGCGATTATTCGCGCCTTTATGCGTTGGACGTGGTGAAACTCGATGCCTACCAGCCAAAAACTTTTCAGTTGCCGGTACAGGCCATCAGCTTGGGCGAAGGAACAATCGGGACTTTGCCGGGCGAATTTTTTGCTGAAACCGGTTTGAATTTGAAACAGCTGGCTTCATCTAAATTCTACTTCTCAATTTCGCTGGCAAACGCCATGATTGGTTATGTTCCGCCTGCCCCGCAGTTTCAGCTTGGGGGCTACGAAACCTGGCTTTGCTCGGGAAGTTGCACCGAAGTGGGCGCCGAAGCGAAAATTTCAGGAACACTGATTGGCCTGATAAAATCGGTTCAGTAAATTCCTGAAAATAGTTTTATCTTTCCGGAGAAACCAAAACCAATAAAATGATGAGAAATATTTTTTCGATATTGATATTTCTTTTGCTGATTTTTTCTTTTTCTGCCGGAGCAGCCGGTAAAAGCTATTTTGTTTCACCCTCCGGAAATGACTCAAATACAGGATTATCACAGGAATCACCTTTTAAAACAATACAAAAGGCGGCGAACCTGACCTTACCGGGCGATACCGTTTTTTTAATGAGCGGCACATTTCTTTTTCAGAACACAAACCTTAGCATTACGCGTTCAGGAAAGGTCAATGAATGGATTACTTACAAAGCGTTGAAAGGCCATCAACCCAAAATCAAGGAAATTGGCAAGGTTTGGCAAACCGTTCTGATTGAAGCCGATTACATTGTTTTTGAAGGCGTTGAATTGGAGGGCGACATGCAAAATCCGGAATTGACCTTGGAAACAGCTCAGGCATATTCCGAAGAGGTTATTGCACTGCTGGCTTCGGGAGGAACAATTAATTACAACAAATATGCTGAGTACAATACGAACGGAATTGTGTTGGGTGGCAACAATTCAAAGGGAAATCACGATTTTATTGTTTGTAATTGTAAAATTCACGATTTCCCTGCTTCCGGAATTGGAACCGCACGTTCAGAGCGTATCACCGTTGACAATAACCTGATTTACAACGTGAATAATTATACCATGTGGCCAAGCAGCGCCATCAGCCTGTACCATTTGTCGAATTTGGATGCTGAAACCGGCTATAAGAATTTTATCCGCCGGAACGTATGCTACAACAGCAAGGCATTTGTTAAATGGATCTCGACAAACGGTTTGTCTGACGGAAATGGAATTATTATTGACGACAGCCGGAACGAACAAAACGGCGCCCTGACAAAAGTTCCCTACTTGGGGCGGACATTGATTGAAAATAATTTGTGCTATAACAACGGCGGTTCCGGAATACATGCTTATAACAGCGACCATGTTGATATTATTAACAATACCACATTCAACAACGGTTTGGTGGTTGATTATGCCGAGATTTTTCAGGCAGATGCATCGGACGGTATGGTGATGAACAACATTATGTACGCCAAAAACAATGGCGCAGTCAATTCTGCCGGCAACATCCAAAATGTGGGTTACGACTATAATATTTATTTTAACGGATATGCCGCTGTAAAAGGTACGCACGACAAGTTTGCTGATCCGATGTTCGCAAATGCTTCCATTGATCCGCTATTAGCTGATTTTCATTTGACTGAAGGAAGTCTGGCTATTGATTATGCTACCTCTGTATTTACTGAACCGGCATCAGCGCCGGCATCCGATATTTTGGGTAACGTACGGCCACAGGGCAATGGAATTGATGCCGGAGCTTACGAATCGCCGTTTGTGGCGTCGCCCAACGAGTGTTTCGTGATTGCACCTGCAAGTGGCGAATCGTATATGGCCGGGGCGAACATCCCTATTTCGGCTTTTGCAAAAGCTACGGAAGCTGTCGTTTCGAAAATCGAATTTTATCAGGGAAGTACCAAACTGGGCGAATCAACAAATTATCCATATAGTTTTGTCTGGAAAAATGTTTCAGCCGGAAATTACACCATCACGGCAAAAGCTTATGATTCGAAGAATGTTCCGGCGGTTTCGGAAGGAATTCCGGTGCGGGTGAGTTCGTTGGAAAGCGTTGACAAACTGGTAAACGGTGAAATGGACGACAATACTACCGGCTGGTCGTTAATTGTGATGAATGGTGTTGCCGGAAATTTTTCATTAGATTTGAATTCTGCGCTTTCAGGAACAAATTCGGCAATGATAAATATTACCACCAAGGGAATAAACAATTGGGAAGCGCAGTTCAGGCAAAAAGTTGCATTGGTAAAAGGTAGAAAATATACCTTGACTTTTACCTCCAAAGCAGATGTAAATAAAGCAATTGGAGTAGCAATTCAGAAAAATGGATCGCCTTATACCACGTTCTATTCAAAAAATGTGAGCCTGACAACAGTAGCACAGAATTTTGGTCCGTTTACCTATACTTCCTCTGTTACCGACCCCGACTGTTCGCTGGAATTTTTACTGGCCTTGAATTTGGGGAAAGTATGGCTCGATAACATTGTTTTGACTGAAATTGATGACCAAACAAAACCAGAATGTAGTATCACCAGTCCTGCTATATCTGCAAGTTACGATAATCCGGCATCAGTTGATATAGCTGCAAATGCGTTGGCTACAGGTACAACGATATCAAAAGTTGATTTCTATGCCAACAACCTATTATTAGGTACTGATAAAGCCAAACCATATAATTTCACCTGGACGGGTTTCAAAAACGGCGATTATCTTTTAACCGTGGTTGCAACCGATGGCAACGGTAATATCGCAAGTTCTCCTGTAATCAATATTTCAATTTCGAACGTTACCGGAGTGGTGAATATTAAACGTAACCTGGTTAAGATTTTCCCGAACCCGGCCACTAACTTTTTCAGGATAGAAAATGACATGGAAAACTTAGTGAACCGAATCTCAGTATTCAACCTTCTGGGGCAAAAGTTGATTGATATTCCGGATCCTGTTAAAATCTCTGCGCCAATTGATATCAGTGCATTAAAAACAGGTGTCTATTTTGTAAAAATGCAAATTGGGACCAGCAATTCAGTACAAAAAATAATTGTGAACTAATTAATAATGAATACCATCAAATTTAGATTTCGGCGTATGGCCGCGGTGTTGGGATTGATTGCAATTTCGAACATTGGACTGTACCAACTTACTCAGGCTCAAAATGTGGCAACAGTGTCGGCTACCGATCAGCAAATCCTCAAAGGCTGGGGCTGCTGTCCGCTGTGGATCGACAACAACGACATTTCGACCAAACCACTTGCGCAAAAGGCGGTTTTTGGGATGGGGGCAACCATCGTCCGTTTGAGCCAACTTGCTACTACCGGCGATGGCAATGGAAACATCACTACAGCCGGAACTGATAAACTTTGCCGGGCAATCAAAGTTACTTCTGATAATAAGCTCCCGTATATTCTGGCGAGTTGGTCGCCTCCTGCCGGGATGAAAACCATCGAAGTAAACGGTTCCCTTTCAGGAACTTCACTGGTTTACCTCCGCGAAGACAAAGAACAGGCTTATTGCGATTTTGTGGTAACGCTTTTCAACTACATCAGCGCGACCAAGAAACTGCCGCTTCCTATCGCTTACAGTTTGCAAAACGAACCGCTGAATCAAACCGTTTGGCAAGGCTGTATTTATGGCGCTGCTCAATATCAGCGGGTTGTCAAACTTTTACGCAAAACATTGGATAATGCCGGTTTTGAAAAGGTCATGCTGCTTGGTCCTGAAGACGGCTACAATGGATATGATTTTCTTGGCGGCGCCGGTTTTTCAGCCCTGAACGATGCCGGATTAAATTCGGCAATAGGGGCATTTTCGAGCCACAGTTACATTTGGACTGGCATGAACATAAATTTCAGCCAATGGATTGCAGGTTGCGATAAACGGGGCAAAGATCGCTGGCAAACCGAATATTGTTACATTGATGGTGGAACCGACAAAGATTCGCACGCAGTGGGCACTGTTCGCCGCATGATTGCTGACCTCGCCTATTTTAAAGACAATTATTGGTTTACCTGGACAGTGACTACGGGCTATCCAAATGATGACAACGATAGTATGACTTTTGGCGATGGCGTGGGTACCCTCACAAAAAAGCCCACATATTATGTGCTGAAAAAGATATTTTCGAGCATTCCGACAGGCTCCAAAATCAGGCGGGTGACCAGCAACGACAGCCAGTTGAGGACGACAAATGCCACACGGATGGATATGGTTGCCTTTGTCAGCGACACGAATATGGTGGTGGTGTTGGCCAATCCTACTATTTCTGACAAGGTTACCAACATCAAAGGCTTGACCGGTTCATCGGCCAAAGTTTTTCAAATGTCTGCGGCGACCTATAATACCGACATGGAGTTGATTGGTTCACCAGCAATTACTGATCATCAGATTTCGGGCATCAGCATGCCCCCCAATAGTGTGACCATCGTGGCTACATCGGGCGTGGCTACAAAAGTGGCCAATCTGGAAATAAATCCGGAGCAATTCGAAGTTTACCCAAACCCGGTAAAAGATGGAATGTTCAGGATTAAACTGAACGGCGCCGGAAATCAATACAAATTAACGGCAAGCCTGATTGATATTCAGGGAAAGACAATCTGGACACAGAATTTTCAGGCGAAATCGGAACTGGTTATTTCTGTTCCTGAAATTCAAGCAGGAGTATATTTTGTAAAAATTAAGGGTGAAGGAATCAATGCAGCAAAGAAGATAATTGTGCAATAAATTCATAAGAGATAGGCATGTAAATAAAAATAAACTTGAAAATGAAAGAACGCTCGCTTGTATTTTTTACGCTCCTGATGCAGGCTTCGGTAGGTTTGTGCCTGTGTATGAGCCTACTGGAAATTGGGAACCTCACATTGCTGCCCGAAATCGCCTTGTACTTTAAGGTGAGTTGGATACATGCCTTCCTTCTTGCTGCGTTTGGGCTTGGTTCTTCATTTTTTCATCTGAAAACACCGCTCCATGCCTGGCGGGCGCTGTCGAACCTGAGAACATCGTGGTTAAGCCGCGAAATATTATTCGCAAGTATTTATACGGTTTCTTCGCTTGCAATCGCCTCTTTTCAGGTGTTCACTGTGATGGAAAACTTTGTTGATTTTTTTAAAGGACTGAGCATATCTGCCGGCCTATTCATGATTTTTTGCATGGGTTCAGCCTACCGCCTGAGAACGGTTAGATTTTGGGATTCACGACAAACCATTTTTGCATTCTACTTTACTTCTGCAATATTGGGAATCCTGATTACTATGATTTTACGGTGGGTTTTATTGTCATGGGATTTCGATTGCATGCTTTGTCCTGTCCATTCAGGCGGAATATTTGCGTTTTTGTTGCTGCTTAGTCTTTATTTTTCCGTCAGCGGCTACCAACGCCTCGTTTCAGGAACTGAAGAATCATTTCCGCAGATAAAAAGAATACTGATTTTCCGGTGCATAACCGGGATTCTTGCCGTTTTTTTGTCGCTGACGATTTATTTTTCTGATATGGAAATGGGCGACAAGCTGTTTTGGCCGCTTGCTTTTGCGGCGATTCTTTCCGAATTCTCCGGACGTGTGCTTTTCTATATGGCGCAAGTTCCATCCGGCGTTTATTTGCTCAAAGAATAATTTGGATAACCTGAAATTGAAAAACGATGAGTAAAATATCAGATACAATAAAAGGAATTTTCTCAATCCATCCGGATACGCTGGCTGCCAAACGGGCAAAACGTCCGGTTGACGGCAATTGGGTGCCGGTGGTTTGCTGGCACGACTGCGGCGGCCGATGTGCCCTGAAAGCTTTGGTTGCCGATGGCCAGGTTGTCAGGCTGAAAGGCGACGATACCCACCCCGATTCGCCCGATTATCCACAGCAACGCGCCTGTGTGCGGGGCCGTTCGCAACGGATGCAGGTTTGTGCCCCCGACCGACTGAAATACCCGATGCGCCGGAAACACTGGGAACCGGGGGGCGGCGACAAATCGCTCCGAGGAAAAGACGAGTGGGTTCGCATCAGTTGGGATGAAGCTTTGGATATGGTCGTGAGTGAATTGAAGCGGGTCAAAGAAAATTTTGGGAACGAATCGATTTACTGCCGGGGTGGCGAAATTAAACGTACCATCAATTTATTTGGCGGTTGTGTAGATAGCTGGATGACCGATTCTTATGGTTCGTGGATGGGTACAGGCAAACGCATCGGCCTTTACCATAAAAAGACGGGCAGCAAGTTTGAAACATTTACCTCGATTGGCGACCGGATGGACATGCGGAACAGCGAACTGGTTGTTATGTGGGGTGCAAACCCGGCATGGAGCAGTCCGGGCAGCCCAACCTGGCATTTCCTTCAGGTTAAAAAAGCAGGGGCAAGGTTCATATTTATCGACCCGTTTTACAGTTCGTCGGCGGCTTTGCTTGGCGATGACTGGTACCCGGTTCGCCCTGGAACCGACCATGCCCTGATACTGAGCATTATGCACACGCTCCTGATGGAAGACGACCCGGAGAAAAATCCGCTCATCGATTGGGATTTCCTAAACCGCTGCACCGTTGGTTTCGATGCCGGGCACATGCCCGAAGGCGTTGAACCTTCAGAAAATTTCAAAGACTATATTCTTGGCCTGAAAGACGGCAAACCCAAAAGCGCCGAATGGGCATCAGAGATTTGTGGCATTTCGGTTGACCGCATCAAACAGCTGGCCCGCGAAATTGGTGGAACAAAAAAGGTCGCTTTGCTCACCAGTTGGGCACCTGCACGCATCAACAATGCCGATTCGTGGCCACAGGCCTTTATGACTTTGGGCTGCATGGCCGGGCATTTGGGGCAATCGGGGCGAATGACCGGCACTTCGAGCCATGTTGGAGCCGGAAATGGCGGTCGGCCTTTGGTATTTGCCGGAGGAAATGGCCTGGTCGAAATTCCGAACCCCGTTGGCGCGGCAGCAAATTACCAGGGTGGCCGTCCCGACGGTGGGATTAGCATACCGGGCAACCAGCTTTGGAGCGCTATACTGAACGGTGAATACACCGAAGGAAAGGATAAAACCCGAAAAGTGGACATCCGGATGATGGTCCATTCCGGCGAAACCAATATGCTGGCCTCGCGCGAAGGCCAGAAAAAAGGGATTGAAGCCGTTCGGAATCTCGAATTTATGGTTTGCAATGCCATGTTTTTGCACACTACCGCCCAATATTCCGATTTGGTATTGCCCGTCACTTCGCAGTGGGAACGTGATGGATTGCTCCAGGACGACGGCAACCGCGAAGCTGTTTTTATGGGCAGCAAAGCCATCGAACCACTTTTTGAATCAAAGGACGATATCTGGATTGCACGCGAAATTGGCGCAAGATTGGGTTTGGATACCAATCTTATCGAGTCGGCAACTTTGCCGCAACAAATCTACAATTCGGCAAGTGGCGCAATGGTAATTACTGAAGATGGCAAAGATTACGAACCGCTTTTAACGATTACCGAAGAAGATATTCAGAATTTGGGTGCAGTTGGAAAAACGCAAACCGGACGGATACCGTTCAAAGAATTCAAAGAAAAAGGGATTTATCAGGTGAAACGTTCGCCCAACGACAATTATGGGTTTATTCCGCTGGAAGACTTCAGAAAGGATCCGGAGAAATTCCCGATTACTACAAAAAGTGGTAAGCTCGAAATCCATTGTCAGGATTTGGCTGAATTTGTCAACGGTTGCGGCTGGAGCGAAATCAAGCCAACCGCCGAATACATCAGGCCAATCGAAGGTTTTGAAGCCAGTTTTTCGGATTGGGAAACCAAGACCAAAGGCGAATTTCCCTTGCAGTTTTATTCTATCCATTACCTGCGGCGCGCCGGAACGACCTACAACAATGTGGAGTGGCTGCGCGAAGCCTGGCCTCAGGATTTTTTCATAAATACGCTCGACGCCGAAGAACGGGGAATCAGGCATGGCGATACAATCAAGGCATTTAGCCGTCATGGCGCGGTAATCCGTCGTGCCCATGTTACCAACCGAATCCGTCCCGGCGTAACCTGCATGGGTGGCGGCGCCTGGCCCGAATGGGACGAAAAACACGCCGTTGACAAAGCCGGTAATGCAAACGTTCTGACCGGGGATATTACCACCGGACAGGGAACAAGCGGCTGGAATTCGTGCCTGGTGGAAGTCGGAAAATACCATAAACAGTTGCTCCCCGACCACCTCTGGCCCAGCCGGACACTTTTTAAAAGCAAGCGCCATGAGTAAAAAACGGCAACTCGGATTTTATCTCGATTCGGGCGCCTGCATCGGATGCAAGGCTTGCCAAACTGCCTGCAAAGACAAAAACGACTTGCCCGTGGGTGTGAACTGGCGGAAGGTGGTCGAATTTACCGGAGGCTCGTGGAAACAGGAAAAGAAAAACCTGGTTCCCGAAAATGTGTTTGCCTATTACCTCACCGTTTCGTGCCAGCACTGCGAAAACCCGCCCTGCCTGCCGGTTTGTCCAACTTCGGCCATCACAAAAGACGATGACGGGATTGTTCATATCGACCCAAACAAGTGCATGGGTTGTCAATACTGTTCCTGGGCTTGTCCGTATGGCGCGCCGCAGTTTGGGAAAAAGGGAGAACCCATGAGCAAATGCGATATGTGTGCCGACCTGCGCACCATCGACCAGAACCCGGCCTGTGTGGATGCCTGTCCGGTACGGGCTTTGGATTGGGGCGATATGGACGATTTGCGCGAAAAATATGGAAACGTGGTTGCAGTTGCCCCTCTGCCAGATGGCGCTTATACCAATCCATCGATGATAATTACCCCGCACCGGAAAACAAATCTGCCAGGGTATTTTGCCAAACTTCCGGAGAGCGACCCGAAAGGGAAAGATGTAATTGGCCCGAATACAGTAAAATATCAAAAACTATAATCGTGAAAAAACTGCCCGCTTTTCTGCTTTTCGTATGCTCAATTTCGATGCTTGTCAATTTGTATCCGGCTTTGAATGGCTTTCGCGAACATACTTTCGACAGTATTTCATTGATTTCGAGTACTATTGCCTGGTTCGCGTATTTGTTCAGCCTTTATTTTTTAATCTGGAAGCCGAAGGATTGGAATTCGCTGGTTGTTCTCAATAGGCTGCTTTTTATTGCGATTCTTTTTCCGCTTTTCGATGTGTTTTTAAAATCTCCTGAAAACTTTGAACAAGCTTCCACAGGGCTTTTGCCAGGATTGTACGTGTTCATGAATTACACTTCCCGGATTTCGCTTCTGGCCATCTCTGTAGGAATTCTGATGAGAAAAGAGCTTGCCCTTCGAATTGCCATGGTTTCGCTGGCTTCGCTCATATTTATTTCTTTTACGGTGACTTCTTATGAATTAATTGTGCTGATTTTCAGGTCAGAACCTTCAGCCTGTTTTGCCAGGGTTTCCAAAATCCTTGACCCTGTTGCAATTCTGTTTATGTTTCTGTTGCAGATTTATTCTGTGTTAAACCGGAGAATAGTTGTTGAAGCTATGAAAAGCTGATGCCGTTTTTATAATTGAAAATCAGGCTAAATTAAAATATCGATAACATAAAATTTCGATTTTTATATGAACACGAACCACAATTCAGAAAATCAACTTCAGGGAAATACATTGGCCTTTGATGTTTACGGAACCCTTGTTGACACTTATGGGATTTTAATTGCACTTAAACGGCTGGTAAATGTTCAGGCTGAATTATTTATGAATACCTGGAGGGGAAAACAACTTGAATATTCGTTCCGGAGGGGATTGATGCAAAACTATGTTGATTTTAATATCTGTACCCGCCAATCATTGGATTATACCTGCCTTTATTTGAAAATTAATCTGACGAATGACGAGAAAGAGGAACTGATGCAGGAGTGGGATGTACTGCCCGCTTTCCCTGATGTTAAAGAAGGATTGGACAATCTTAAAAAATCGGATTGCAGAATGTATGCATTTTCAAATGGCAAAGCCGAAAACGTGAAAAGAGTGATTCAAAATGCCGGACTGGAACATTATTTTGAAGGAGTTGTAAGTGTTGATGATGTAAAAAGCTATAAGCCCGATCCCAGGGTTTATTCATATTTTCTACGCAAAACGGAATCTGCTGCAATGAAATCCTGGCTAATTTCGAGTAATCCATTTGATGTGATCGGAGCTGTTTCCAGTGGAATGCGTTCGGTTTGGATAAAGAGGACTCCCAACGCCATTTGTGATCTCTGGGAAATTGAACCAACTGCAATTGCAGGATCAATCATGGATTTGAATACAATTCTAAAAATTTAAGGATAGCTTGTAAAAGCAGTCAAAAGCAGTCAATGTTACCGGATTAATTGCTTTTTCAATTTCAACCCGCTGTCCAGTATTAATATTGAATTCCCAACCTAACATTGTCCTGATTGTTCAATATTGCAACCTCCAGGGAATCAGTCTGCAATTATTTGATTCTGTGTATTTTCAGGCGTGTAATTTCGTATTACAATTGCGTTTGAAAGTATTACAATGTAGATAGCGTAATGGATATTTTTGAATAATAAATAATACTGAACAGCTTTTAATATTTAAACAAATGACTAAGATCTGGAAAATGAGTTTAACACTACATAAGTTACCGTTTTCATTTCTGATAGTTTTTTTTTCCTTGTTTTTTTTTCTCTTGTACACAGGTCAATATTCATCATTCGAAGTCTATGATTGGATTTGCTGAAATAAACTATACTCCGGAAGTAGGATTGGATCTTGCAGGGAACTATCGTGGCAATGATTATGCCTCACGCGGAGTTCATGATTCTTTATACGCCAGGGCCATTGTAGCATTGGGAGAAACGGGAGAAAAGGTGGCCATCGTTTCTGTTGATATTTGTGCCTTGAAAAATGATGCGGTTGAATTTATGAGGAAACATATCGCACAAAAAACAGACATCAGGCCCGAAAATATAATGATTACCGCTACTCATACACACAGTGGCCCGGTTTCAAACCTGGATGCCCCAAAAGCAAAGGAATACCTTGCAAAAGCTGCGGAAGCAGCGATACTCGCCAATGAAAGGCTGAAACCTACGGTTCTTTCGGTTGGTCGTGCCACCGAAGACCGGATTTCGCACAACCGGCGATTGAAATGCAAGGATGGAAGCACGCACATGTGCTGGGAAAAATTTGAGCCGGGATTTGTTATTGAACCCTGGGGGCCGATCGATCCTGAAGTAATAACCATCTCACTTAAACAATCTGGAAATCAAACTGGGGTGATTGTAAATTTTGGCTGCCATGCCACTACACTGACGGGCAATAACTGGCTGTATTCAGCAGATTTTCCCGGATATCTGGGCGAAGCGCTCCGGAAAGTAAAAGGAAAGGATTATATCCCGATGTTCTTAAACGGAACCTGCGGAAATGTCACACAAGTGGATTACCGGGTTGGTTTTCCGGATACTTATCAGGAATGTCAGCGGATTGGATATATGTTGTCTGTCAGCACGATGGAAGCAATCCAAAACGAAGTGGCAGTAAACAGCAGTGTCGTTAAAGTTTCGAGGGAAATGGTTGCACTTAAACGAATTACGATTTCGGATCAGCAACTGGAATGGGCCAAAGCGGTAATGAAAAAAGTTGAAAAGGACGGCATGCCTCCTGCGCAGGCTGATGGAATTCCGGATGCTGAATATGCTGCCGACTGGATCAAAATGCATGAAATTCAGGATCAGGTTGATAGTTTGGAAGTCATGGTTGTTCGAATCGGCGACATTTCATTTGTTGGCTTGCCTGGCGAAATGTTTTGTGAATTTGGGCTTGATATTAAATCCCGTTCGCCATTCAAAAATACCTTGGTTATGGGTTTGACCAACGATGATCGCAATTATTTCCCAACCAAAATTTCTTTTACTCAGGGATCAAAAGGTTTTACGCCGATGATTACCGGGTACGAAACTACTCCAGGTTCAACCATTTATGAAATCGGTGCAGGTGAGAAATTGGTTGAGTCAGCAGTCAATCAATTGAAAAGCCTGTTTTAAGTTCAGGAATAATGAAAAACAGAAGATAAAAATATAAAGAAATAAATTTTTTAAATAACAATCAAAGAAGATATTATGTCAGAAGAATTAGCAATTAATGGCGGCCCTAAAACGGTAACTAGTACCAAAATTAACTGGCCTCAATTTGATGAAAATACCATCAAAGCAGTTGAAAACGTTTTACGTTCAGGAAAAGTAAATTATTGGACAGGCAGTAAAGGGATGGAATTTGAACAAAAGTTTGCCGACTGGCAAGGCAGCAAATATGCAATTTCGGTTGCCACCGGAACTGCGGCTTTGCATGTTGGTTTAACCGCGATGGGCATTGGCCCCGGCGACGAAGTGATTGTTCCGAGCTACACGTTTATCGCGTCAAGTTTTTCCATACTTCAGGCAGGCGCAATCCCCCGGTTTGCTGATGTAAATCTGGACGACCACTGTATTAGTGTCGAGTCGGCTGAGAAACTGGTGAACGAACGGACCAAGGCCATTATGGTTGTTCATTTATATGGCAATGTATGCGACATGGACAAGATCAATGCTTTTGCCAGGAAACATAATCTGAAAGTGATTGAAGATAATGCCGAAGCGTTTGGCGGATCATACAAAGGTAAAAAAACAGGTACTCTGGGAGATATTGCCGGATGTAGTTTTTGCCAGAGCAAGACGTTTACAACCGGTGGTGAAGGTGGAATGGTAACTACCGACAACGAAGAATATGCATGGATTGCACGTAGTTTCAGGGATCACGGATATGATGTAAAAAGCCGTTTGTCGCTGCTCGAACTTGAACAAAAGCTTTCGTACATACACAATATGGTAGGTTTTAATTACCGTATGACCGAAATGCAATCGGCCATGGGAATCTGTGAGCTGGAGCGCATGGAAACCTGGAACATGCCAAACCGCAGAAGAAATGCGCACATCATTATCGATAAAATAAAAGATTTGCCCGCAGTTTTGTACACGCCAATTGATACTCCTGAACGGCAAAATGGCTGGTTTGTGATGGCTTTTTCGCTCGATATAGAAAATATGACCTGCGACATCAAGCAATTTGTTGATGCCTGTGGCGCTGAGGGAGCTATGACCTGGAAAGTATTTTGGCCACAATGCCATGTTGAACAGGCGTTTCAGCAACATCTGGCTTTTGGAAATTCAGGCTTTCCATTCAAATCAAAAGAATATACCAATCCGGCAAGTGTTGATTATTCCAATGTTGATGTCCCGAATGCCAAATGGCACGAAAAACACACTTTTACCTGTTTTGCCTACCCAACTTATACCGTTGAAAATTGCGAACAGATCGGAGATGCACTGCGGAAAGTAATTCTGGCTTATTCAAAATAAAAGGAGAAACTACCTTGAAAAAGATAATAAAATGGGGCGTAATTGGCTCCGGGGGTATCGCACAGCGGAGAACAATCCCCGAGGGGATCATTCAGGCAGAACATGCAGGACTGGTGGCCGTTTACGATATTCATCAGGAAGTGAACCTTGCCATAGCCGCGAAGTTTGGGGCAAAAGCAGTTGAAAGTATCCCTGAACTTTTAGCATCAGATATTGATGCGGTTTATGTTGCCTCTCCGGTAAACCTGCACCTTGAGCATGTGATAGCCTGTGCCAAAGCAAGGAAGCATATTTTTTGCGAAAAACCACTGGGAATGACGGTTGACGAAGCCGAAGCCATGATTAAATACTGCGAACACGAAGGAGTATATCTGGGAACCGGGCTGATGATGCGGTTTCTGGCACAACATCAGGCAGCGCTGAAACTGATTCAGGAAGGGAAGTTGGGTAAGCCAGTTTACGGCAGGGCACAGTTGTCGTGCTGGTATCCACCAATTGAAGGAGCATGGAGGCAAGATCCGGCTGTTGGCGGGGGCGGCTCGTTAATGGATATGGGCAGCCATTGCATCGACCTGCTTGAAATGTTTTTTGGCCCCGTAAAAAGTGTGAGTTGCTTTATTAGCAACAGTGTTCATGCTTATCCGTCGGAAGATGCTGCGATTGTTTCACTGATTTTTCAAAATGGAGCTTTGGCAACGGTTGATTCCTGTTTCTGTATTCCGGATAACAGCAGCAAAAATATTCTTGAACTTTATGGTTCTAATGGCAGTATCCTTGCGAAAGGGACGATAGGACAGGGAACTTCAGGAGAAATGACAGCATATCTGGAAAATGGTGCTGGTGAATACGATGCCAGTCAGGTAAGAACTGATGGTAATGGTTTTTCTGTTTCGCCTGAACCGGTAAATACCTACATGGCCGAAATTGAAGAATTCAGCTGTGCCATTCTTGAAAAACGGCAACCTTCGAACAATGCTGCACTCGGACTGCAAAGTCAAAAGGTATTGACAGCCTGTTATTTGTCAGCAAGCGCCGGTAAGGTAATTGAAGTATAAATGAATTGAATATGGAAAAGATTGTTTTAGGAATATTTGCACATCCGGATGATTGCGAGATTGTTTGCGCCGGAACTTTATCGTTGCTGAAAAATGCCGGGTGGACAGTCCATATTGCCACTTTGGCGCCCGGAGACAAAGGTACCGCTGAGTACAACCGCGAAGATATTACCCGCATCCGGAAAGCCGAAGCCGCCGAAGCCGCTAAACTGCTCGATGCAACCTATCATTGCCTCGATTACGAAGATGTTTACATCATGTACGACAGGCATTCGGTGAACAAAACAACTTCACTGATCCGTCAGGTCAAACCTTCACTGGTTTTTACACATAATCCGAGCGATTACATGGTTGACCATGAAACAACCAGCAAGATTGTCCAGACCGCTTGTTTCTCAACAGGCATTATGAACCTTGAAATTCCGGAAGCTATTTATGAACCCGTTCCATTCCTTTATTATTGCGACTCGATGGAAGCAAAAGATATATTGGGTCGGCCAATTTACACGACCATGTTCGCTGATATTTCCAGCGAAATTTCGGTGAAGGAGAAAATGCTTACCTGCCATGCCAGTCAGCGGAACTGGCTGCTTACCCATCATAAAATGGACGAGTATGTTCATTCAATGAAGAGGTTTGGGGAGCAGCGCGGAAAGGAAATCAATGTGGCTTTTGCCGAAGGTTTCAGGCAACACCTGGGACACGGGTATGCACAGAATAATTTTCTGAAAGAGATTCTGGGCGATGCAATTACTCTCGTAAAGAATTAAAAAATAATAACTAGCAAAACTATGTCAAGAAAATTAAGCATGTTGGCTCCTGAATGGTGGGACTTTACCACTTTGGAGGACGATTTACTGAACGATGCGGCAAAACTTTCGTTGAAAGATATGCTGCAATTGTCGAGGCCTGGCTTTAATGTCGTGTTCTACGACACTTTGGAAGATTTTTATATGGCCGAAGCGTTGGAATACATTACCGCATGGAAACAAGCCACAGCAAGCAATCCGGTGGGTATTTGCGGACCGATTGGCCCAACCGAGCAGTTGCCCCTGGTTGCCCGTCTGGTGAATGAATTGCGCCTCGATTTGTCGAACGCTCATTTTTGGGGTATGGATGAATGGTATGTCGATGGTAAAGAATTGGAAGCGACACATCCTATTTCATTCGAAAAGGCTGACAGGGATTTATGTTTTAACCGGATTGACCCGAAGTTGAGGATTCCGGAAGCAAATCTTCATTTTCCAAAAGCTGATACTAGCAATTATATTAAAAGCTGGGAAAGTGGAGTTCGTTGCGCGGTGATGCAAGGCGGACAGGGCGATACCAAACACTGGGCATTCAATGATCCATTCCGGAGAGATGGTAAATACAAGGATGCACCGCCTACTCCTGAAGAATTCAGGAAACTGACTACCCGTGTAGTTGATCTGCACCCGATCACCTGTATGCAGAATGCCCGTACAAGCGCCGGTGGAGTGGTGATTGGTATTCCAAGACAAGCGCTGACTGTTGGACCGGTTCAAACATGGAAAGCCGATAAAGTTTCGATCTGGCAGGCCGGAGCGCACGATAACCCATTTGGGCAGCGCCTGACCGCTTTGATGATCAGCAAGGGAATTCAGGATAGCGCCGTACCCATGTCGTTACTTGGCGGACATCCAAATGTTCAATTCAACTATTATACCGGTGGTATTGGCGTTTGCGAAACTGAGATGCATTAATAAGCACAGAAATATTGTAAAGCGCTTTTTTTTTCATTGAGTGGAATTTTAGTTAGGTTTAGTTACGGTTGGCTCAGGAATTTTCTTGAGCCAACTTTTTAACAATCAAGCAATTAAAAACTGATGAAATTTAGAATAAGAATTACCGTTGTTGTCGCTTTTTGCGCACTCACTACTTTGGGAATAAAAAATCAAACTATGAAGAAAGATTCTGAATACAAAGTCGCCAGGTTGGAAAAGTCCATTACCATCAATGCAGATTGGAACAAATCCGAATGGCAAAACGTGGAAGCCCTTCAACTGGAAAATTTTATGGGCGAAGCCCCAAAGTTCAAACCGGGGGTGAAGGTGAAAATGATGTATGATGACAACAATTTGTATGTTATTTTTCGGGTTGAGGATCATTACGTCCGGTGTGTGGTCAAAGAGATTAATGGCCCGGTTTACGAAGATGCCTGTGTCGAATTCTTCTTTTCGCCGGATAAAAATTCGCCATTAAAATATTTTAACCTTGAAACCAATTGTGGTGGCACAGCCCTGATGTTTTACAACCGGATTCCCCGGAAAGATTATAAAATACTTCAGCCTGAAGATATCCGAACAATCGAAATTGCACATTCAATGCCCGAAATTGTAGATCCTGAGATCACTCAACCAATTATCTGGACACTCGAATACCGCTTGCCCATTGCGCTCCTGAAAAAATATGCGACTGTTAGTCAGCCTGCCCCGGGAGTGGTTTGGAAAGGCAATTGCTATAAAATTGGGGATAAAACCTCCAACCCGCATTATCAGACCTGGTCATTGGTCGATCAGGCCGAACCCGATTTTCATCTGCCACAGTTTTTTGGAAACCTTATTTTTCAATAGGGTATCCGTCAATCGTCAGTAAATGAGCCAACAAGAAAATCTCTCCCAACTCGCTGCTTCGCCTGAAATTCCCCGGCTAAAACGTGTATTGGGTTTATGGGATTTGATTTTTTATGGTATCGTGCTTATTCAACCGATTGCGGCAGTTGGTTTGTTCGGTATTGCATCGCAGGTATCCCGCGGCCACATGGTCACCACCTTGCTGATTGCCATGTTTGGAATGATGCTCACTGCCATCAGTTATGGACGGATGGCTTCTTCATTTCCTTCAGCCGGTTCGGCCTACACCTATGTTGGCAAAGGGCTGAATTTACACTTGGGTTTTCTGGCTGGCTGGGTCATGTTTCTCGATTATCTGATCGTTCCCATTATCAATACCGTTTACGCATCATTGACATTACAGAGATTAATGCCTACTGTTCCGTTTTTTGCATGGGTGTCTTTGTTTGTTATCGCCATCACGCTTGTAAACCTTCGGGGTATTCGCACCACAGCCCGTTCGAACGAAATTTTACTTGCTGTAATGTGCGTGGTTATTGGTATTTTCATTGTACTGGCCATCCGGTATATTTTCCAGGAACAGAGTTGGAGCGGACTGTTTTCGTACAAACCACTTTATAATCCTGAAACCTTTAATCTGGGCGCGATTATGACAGCAACCTCCTTTGCAGCCCTTACCTATATTGGGTTCGATGGGGTTACAACCCTTTCGGAAGATGTAAAAAATCCGAAAAGGAACATGTTGCTGGCTCCCATGCTGGTTTGTTTATTTACCGGCTTGTTTAGCGGATTGCAGATCTATCTGGCACAACAGGTCTGGCCCGATTATACGACTTTTGCAAATCCTGAAACCGCTTTTTTCGATGTTTCGGCGAGGATAGGGGGGCAGTTTCTGTTCAATGCAATTGCAATAACTCTCTTTATAGCCTGTCTGGGGAGCGGAATTGCAGGGCAGTTTGGCGCGGCCCGTTTGCTTTTTGCGATGGGTCGCGATGGTGTAATCCCTAAAAAACCGTTCTCTCATCTACATGCCAAAAGTTCAACCCCAAGCTATAATATACTTTTTATGGGGGTACTGACCCTGTTTGGTTCTTTGATCCTGAGTTATCAGGGGGCAGCCGAATTACTGAATTTTGGCGCTTTTCTGGCATTCATGGGAGTTAATATTGCCGCTTTCAGGCAATTTTATTTTCTTCGCCCGATGGAAGAAAAAAGTAATTTAATCGTTGACGCGATTATCCCGGTGTTGGGTTTTCTGGTTTGTTTCCTAATCTGGATCAGCCTGCCAACTCCTTCAAAAATCATAGGTGGTATCTGGTTGTTTGCCGGATTGATCTATTTGTTCTTTAAAACTGACGGATTTAAAGTAAGACCGGAAACTATCGACTTTAAAGAGATATAAACTGTGCTTTTTTTAAGCCTTCCCGGTTTTACCGGGAGAGGTTTATAGAGGGCTTCTAATACTAAACCGATGAAACGAAACGAATTGCTTAATCACATTGGAAATCAGGCTCAGCTTGGCGGAAGCCGGCATTATGTGCTTGCCGATGGCTGGAGCCGCAACCTTCGGGGAATTGATGTAAACTCAGGAAGTGGCCTGCAATATACCATTTTGCCCGATCGGGGAATGGATATTTCGCTGGCCAGTTACAAAGGAATAAATCTGGTTTACCTGACCTGCAGCGGCGAAACCCATCCGGCATTTTTTGAACCCGAAAATTTTGGATGGCTCCGGACTTTTACTGCCGGATTACTCACTACCTGCGGTTTGACCTACCTGGGAGCGCCGGTTACTGATGGAAACGAGCAACTTGGACTTCACGGTAGATATTCGACCATTCCGGCCAAACAAGTGGCTGATTTATCCGGGTGGATTGGCGATGAATATCACATCAAAATCAGAGGAACAGTTGAAGAAGCATCGATGTTTGGCCACAAATTGCGATTGGTGAGGCAGATCGAAACGATTCAGGGACAAAACAGTCTCCGGATTACCGATACGGTGACTAATTTCGGCTGTTCACCAAGTCCTTATACCATTCTATATCACATGAATCTTGGATATCCATTATTAAATGAAAATGCTGAATTGCTGATCGAACCCCTTCATTCCGATCCAAAAACGGATCATGCCAGATCAGGATTGGGCGAATTCCGGAAATTTTTACCCCCAACAGCTGGTTTTCAGGAACAAGTTTATACTCATACCATGCAGGCTGGCGCTGATGGTGAAACTTCAGCAACCTTGCAGAACAAAAAACTTGGAATGGCTCTGACTATTAAATTCAATATTAAACAACTGCCGTATCTGGTGCAATGGAAAATGATGGGCCAGTGCGAATATGTACTTGGACTTGAGCCAAGTAATGTGCCGCTGAAAAACCGGAAAGAATTGCGCGATGAAAATATACTGCCAGTTCTTAATCCGGGTGAAACTGCAATCAATACCATCGAGGTGGTTTTAACCGATATACAAAAATGCTATGATTACTGAAAAGATTATTATCTCTGGAACTGGTTGTGCGCTTGCCGATTACCTGTATAATGACATATCGTTTGAAAGTCCTGAATTCAAAAAATACCTTTCAAAAAAAACCGGTGACGGCGGTTTAGGTGCGGGGAAACTGGTTTTTACTGAAGAACTTGAGAAGTTTGCTGGCAAGTCCTATCAAAAAATCATCAGTGATATAATCGGAAACCGCGCTCCTGATGCATTTAATGTTGGGGGTCCATCGCTGGTTTCTTTGATCCACGCCTCACAAATGCTAGACCGTAATAGTTTCAATGTAAAGTTTTTTGGAATTTCGGGTACTGATGAAACTGCCGACCGGATTTTAGGGATACTCTGCCCAATGCCCCTAAATATCAGGAATTACTCCACTACAATTCATCGGGCAACGCCTTTCACTCATGTTTTCTCTGATCCAAATTTTGACAACGGCCAGGGAGAACGGACTTTTGTAAATAGCATCGGGGCTGCCTGGGAATATTTTCCACAGCAGTTGACACGTGAGTTTTATGATTCGCACATTGTTTGCTTTGGTGGCACTGCTTTGGTTCCGCAACTGCATGACAACCTGACCCAACTTTTGAAAAAAGCTAAAAAAAACAACTGTATCACGGTTGTGAATACTGTTTATGATTTCAGAAATGAGAAAAATAAGCCCGGAGAATCATGGCCACTGGTCGATCAGGAAGAAAATTATGATTTAATCGACGTTCTGATTATGAGCGCAGAAGAGGCCAAGAAAATCAGCGGGAGGGAAACCATTCATGAGGCGGCCAGCTATTTTGTTTCGACCAAAGTTTCATCGTTTATCATTACCAACGGTGCGAACGAATTGATAGGCTGGTCGCAGGGCAGATTATTCCAAAAGTCTGAACTCATAAGCTTGCCGGTTTCTCAAAAAGTGACTGAAGAACTGAAATCGGCTACTTCGCAAAAGGGAGATACCACCGGTTGTGGAGATAATTTAGTCGGTGGCATTATTTCCTCCATTGCCTGGCAACTTAAAGATCGGGAAAGAGGTGATTTTGATCTGATTGAAGCACTTTCCTGGGGTATTGCTTCAGGAGGTTTTTGTTGTTTTACCGTTGGCGGTACTTATATAGAACGTACAAACGGTGAAAAGAGAACTGCCGTGGAACAAATACAAAAAGAGTATATCAAACAGATCAATCCATGACCGAAAAAATCAGGCAGGATAAAATAGTCATTTTTGGCGCTGGAAAAATAGGAAGGTCGTTCATTGGCCAGCTTTTTAGCAGAGGTGGCTACGAGATTGTTTTTGTCGATGTTTTTAAGTCGCTTATTGATGAACTGAATATTCGGGGAAATTACAAGGTGATCATCAAATCAGAACAGGAAGAAATACTTGTGATTACCAATGTAAGAGGGGTGCATGTTGACGATTCGGAAAACGTTGCTTTCGAGGTTGCCACTGCTGATATAGTAGCAGTTTCAGTCGGATTGCATGGATTGAAAGACATTATGCCATTGCTGGCAAAGGGTTTGCAACAAAGATTCGCAATCGACAAACATTCAGCCTTAGATATTATTATTGCCGAAAACATGCGCAATGCCGACACCTTTTTTCGCGAAGAACTCGGAAAGGTTTTGCCTGAAGATTATCCTCTGGAAACGTTGGTTGGACTGGTTGAAACAAGTATAGGAAAAATGGTTCCAATCATGTTGAAAAAGGACATGGAGGAAGATATTTTGCAGGTGTTTGCCGAACCCTATAACACGCTGATCCTTGACAAGAAAGCGTTTAAAAATACGATTCCGCAAATTGATGGTTTATCGCCTAAAGTGAATATGAAAGCCTGGGTCGACCGTAAATTATTCATTCACAATTTAGGCCATGCAGCCACTGCCTACATAGGTTATTTGTATAATCCCGGATTTATTTATTTGTACGAAGCGCTTGCAGTGCAAGATGTACATGATCTGGTGCGGGAAACGATGGAGCAATCTGCTGATATTTTGATGCAAAAATATCCCGAAGAATTCTCAAAAGAAGATTTAACTAATCACATCACCGATTTACTTGAACGTTTTCAGAATAAAGCGCTTGGAGATACTATTTATCGGGTAGGTTGCGATTTAATCCGGAAACTTGGTCCTGAAGACCGATTGTCGGGTGCGATCAGAGCAGCTATTCTGTATGACCTTCCCTATTCAAAGATACTTTATTCATTACTTTGCGGTTTTCATTTCAGAGCATTTGATGAGAATAGCAAGATGTTGCCTCAGGATCTTGAATTCGTTCAGTTTTATAAAAAAGGAATTGAGTATGTTTTGACTTCAATTTGTGGTTTTGACCCAGTTCAGGATAGTCACTTATATGAAAATGCAAGGGCAATTGACGAAGAATTATCGATTTAGACAAATATTTTTTTTTAGAAAATAATTTCAGGAATTTTATATTTCCGTTTGTTAGTTAAAATGATTCTGGATCATTCTATTTTAAAGGTTGACTATTATGAAACTTGAGAATATCAGATTAATACAAGAGCCTGGAAAATCATTCATAGTTTATCACGAAACGCATCCTTTTTCCAGGTATCATAACCATCCCGAAATTGAACTTGTCTTGATACTGAAAGGAAAAGGAAAACGGATTGTTGGCGATCACATCGACCGGTTTAAAAAGAATGACCTGGTATTGGTTGGTCAATATCTGCCTCATGAATGGTATTGTGACCGTGAATACTATGAGCATCCTGATGGTTTTCAGGGAGAAGGTATTGTTTATCAGTTTGTTAGTGATTTTTTGGGCTCAAAATTTTTCGAAATTCCTGAAAACACAAGTTTAAAGCGACTGTTGGACGAATCAAACCGGGGATTAAAATTTCATGGGAAAACAAAAGAGAAAATCATTGAGTTGATGGTTCAAAACTATGAACACGATGGCATTGACCGCTTGTATTCACTTTTCTCCATCTTCAGGATTCTTTCCAAAACTAAAGAATATACCTGTCTTTCCAGTAATGGATTTATGGAGCCATTTCATATCGAAGGGAATCAACCCATGCAAAAAGCGCTTGAATATATCCATCAAAATTTTCACCGGGAAGTTTCAATGAAGGAATTGCTAAGTGTTACGAGTATGTCGAATACTGCCTTTTGTATGGCATTTAAAAAAATGTACCGAATGACTTTTAAGGAATATTTACTGAATACCAGAATTGGCTATGCTTGTAAATTGTTATCGGATGACACATTAAATATCTCCCAAATAGCCTACAACTCGGGTTTTGAAAACATATCCAATTTCAACCGGCAATTTAAAAAACTGAAGGGTATAACTCCTTCTCAATTTCAGAATAAGCTGGAGTCTGACAAGAAGGCTTCAGCGTAAAGTTTATAAATCAACTTTGATTCTCCAATTCTAACATCATCATAAATTGAAAGAGGGTAATGAGCATTTGTTAGCATTGAAATCAGGAAGCGAAAAGGCTTTCCGAACGATTATGGACCACTGGTATTCACGCCTCTTTAATTTTGCAAATGGGTACCTGAAAAATGTGGAAGACTCAAAAGAAGTTCTTCAGGATGTTTTTCTTAGTTTATGGGATCACCGAGCCAATCTTGCGCACAATACCAATCTTAATGCCTACTTATACACACTAACCAGGAACCGTTGCATTGACCTGATCAGAAAGGAAAGGCTTATCCTTCAATTCCGCACCGATAAACAGGAGGAATATAGCCGCCTAACCAAAAATTTCGAAGCATTATCAGATCCCATTCTGGATGAGATTTTCGCCAGGGAAATTGAGGTTGAGATATACCGCGCTGTTAATAAATTACCAGAACAATGTCGGAAGGTTTTTACTTTGAGCCGCCGAAATGGATTAAAAAACAGGGAAATAAGTGCAACTCTTGAGCTTTCTGAAAAAACTATCGAGAGCCATCTATCAAAAGCCCTTAAAACGATCAGGAAGGCACTCGAACGAAAGTTTCCTGAAACTCTCCTATTGATAACCATTATTAGCCGGCGAATTGGTTTAATTTCAGGCATTAATGACTTTAAAGATTGAACTTGACTGATCTCTGTTGCCTCGTAAAATCTCAGTTCAGTATTAAAATTCACTTTTTTTCTAAAATATTAGAAAAATATTAAATCTGGCTAAGGGTATTTTCGAGTCGGTTCGTTTATCTTTATATACACAAGAAAATGACTGATGAAATTTTATTCAAATTCATTTCTGGACAGGCTTCTCCTTCAGAAATAGAACAGGTATATGAATGGGCTCATGCTTCTGAAGAACGTAATCAGGAACTGATCCGTTTGAAGAATATCTGGATTATTTCCGGAATTGAAAATGAGATGGACAGCGATTTTAAAAATCAGGAGATCGACCGGATATTGAATATGGTTCGGGGATTAATCATTAAAGACCAGAAAAAAATAATCCGTATCCGTTGGATGAAATATGCGGCTACAGTCCTTCTCATCATTGGCTTGTCAGGAACAGCAGGTTATTTCATTTCCAGATCAAACTATCAATCAACCAAACTTTTTACAGAGATAATAGTTAAGAAAGGCGAGCGCTCAACCGTTGTGCTTCCCGATGGTTCAACGGTTCAGTTGAACAGCGATTCGCGCCTGAAGTTTCTTTCATCGTTTAACTCCGGAAATCGGCGGGTTACTCTTGAAGGTGAAGGGCTTTTTGAGGTTAAGCACGATGAAGCACTCCCGTTTATTGTTGAAACACCCAGTTTTAGTATTGAAGATTTGGGTACAGTCTTTAATGTGAGTTGTTATCCGAACGACCAGATCGAGACCGCTTTTTTAGAAATTGGAAAGGTGAAGATTAGTCACGCAAAAAATGAAGATATATTTCTGAATCCCAATGAAGCATTCTCCTACAATAAAATCACGCACGAATCGGTAAAAACAACAATACAAACCAAACGCCTAACCGACTGGGCAAAAGGCTTTTTGACCATTGAAGGTGAAACCATCGGTGAGCTGGCAAAGAAACTTGAACGGAAATACAATATCCATATCGTTTTTAAAGACGAGGAAGTGAAGCAACACATCTATTCGGGTACAATTAAAGATGAAGATGTAAATACAGTACTCGAAGCATTGATTTTTGCTTCTTCCATAAGATATGTACGTGACAAGGACACCATCATTTTGTCTTCGAAGCGTTAAAAAAATAACCGGAAAATGTTTGCAGCATTTCCCGGTTTTAATGCAATAATTAATTATCGTGCCCATTGATTAGCCGTCGGAGGGCACAAAGTTTAACTACCAAAAACTTTTCAAATTTATGAAAAAAAAACGAACAAAGGATCAGCCTGGTATAACTTCCAGATTGATTAGAAAGGGATTATTAATTATGAAATTATCTCTGTTATTAATGGTTCTCGGAGTGCTGCAAAGTGCCGCTTCGGTCTATTCGCAAACCTGGCGATATAGTATGAACAAGAAAGAAATCACGATCAAAGAGGCCATCAGGGAGATCGAGAGCAACAGTGAGTTCAGGTTTTTCTACGAAGAAAAAAAACTGGATGCCAGTAAAAAGGTTGATGTGGATATCAACAATGGTACAATTGACGAGGTATTAACTGAGTTGTTTGCAGCACAGAATATCGAATATAAAGTGCTGGATAATAACTTCATCGTGCTAAAATCAAATGGTGATGTATCCAAGTCGGCTATCGATTTATTTCTGGAACAACAAAAAACGGTCTCGGGAAAAGTAACCGATTCATCGGGGGCATCACTTCCGGGAGTTTCAGTTGTTGTTTCTGGAACAACCAATGGGGTAATAACCAATGCGGACGGAAAGTTTTCTATTGCAAATGTTGCTGACGACGCAACTTTGAAATTTGCATTGATTGGAATGAAAACCCAGGAAGTTCAGGTTGGAACTCAAACCAGCCTAAATATCGTTTTGGAGGAAGAAACAATAAATTTGAACGAGGTAATTGCCACTGGCTATGGAGTTCAAAAGAAAAGTGATGTGACCGGATCGGTTGTATCCCTTAAAGCTGAGGACCTGAGGACATTGCCTGCCCAGCGTGCCGACCAGGCAATTCAGGGCCGTGCAGCCGGAGTTATGGTAATGAATACCGATGGCGCTCCGGGAGGAAACACGACGATCCGTATCCGGGGGATGAATTCAATTATTGGAGGGAACGACGCGCTTATTGTAATCGATGGTCTTCAGGGCGGCAATATCAACACCCTTGATCCCAACGATATAGAAACAATGGAAGTGTTAAAGGATGCATCAGCAACAGCGCTTTATGGATCAAGGGGAGCGAACGGAGTTATCCTGATTACCACCAAAGGCCGGCAGAAAGGAAAACCTTCGGTAAGTTATAATTTCAGCTATGGATCTCAGAGCCTGGTGAAAAAACTTGATCTGATGAATGCCTATGATTATGCAAGCATGGTCAATGCAAACAAGATGACACAAGATGTTGGAAATGTACCCGTTCCAATATTCAGTGATTCTGAACTTGCCGGATTTAAGAAAAATCCGGGAACCGACTGGCAGAATGAGATTTACCAGAATGCGCCAATCATGACCAATCAGATTTCGCTGACTGGTGGGAATGACAATACCACATATTATTTTTCAGCCGGACACCTGAAACAAGACGGTATCTTGTTAAATTCAGGATACAAGCGTCTGAATCTCCGTGGAAACCTGAATTCGCAGATCAATAAATGGTTAAAAGCAGGAATCAATATTGCAGTTATTAATTCAGAAGGTGCTGTTAACCCATTTGGTGGACAGGATAATTCAACGCTGCTTTCTGCTGTGCCTCTATTAACTCCGCTTTGGCCGGCTACTGTTCCGGTTCGTGATGCCAATGGCAAATATTCCTTAGCGCCAAATAACAATGGCCCAACAGGCACCTGGAACCCTGTAGCAAGTGCTTTAGGTACTCATACCAATAATTACATCATGGACAATAATTTTAATGCCTATCTGGAAATGACAATTCTAAAGGGCTTAACTTTAAAAGTTACAGGTTCAGGAAATATAATTAACCGCGATGTAAGAACATTCTGGGATGCAACAACTCTGGAGGGCATACCGAACAATGGTTTAGCCGGTAAAGGATTTATCAACCAGTCAACCAGTAAATATTTTCTGAATTCCAATATATTAACATACGACAAACAAGTTGAAAAGCACCATTTTACATTCACAGGTGTGGTAGAGGAACAGAAACAGACTAATAATACGAATAATACAAATGCTTCGCAATTTGCTTTTCCTGACAATGGGCTGAACGATTTGGCCGGAGCAAAGCAAAAGACAATATCCTCGTTTGCCGATGAAAGGTCAATGCTTTCATTCTTAGGCAGAATTGGTTATACTTTTGCCGATAAGTACTTGCTTACCGCCAGTTTACGCCGTGATGGTTCTTCGGTTTTCGGAGCCAATAACAAATGGGGAAATTTCCCATCAATGGCTGCAGGATGGAGGATCTCGCAGGAATCTTTTATGGAAAACATGAAATCTATCAGTAATCTGAAATTGCGTTTTAGCTGGGGGATAACGGGTAATCAAGGGATCTCGCCTTATGGTTCACTGGCATCCATCAATTCAAACCCAGGGAATTTAAATTATCCTTATGATGGAACCGATAATACCACCACTACCGGGTATGCACTTTCAAGCCCTGCCAATCCAAATTTGAAGTGGGAAAGCACCACACAAACCAACATTGGATTAGATTTCGGATTCTTCAACAATCGTCTGACAGGTACTATTGATATGTATAAAAAACTGACCGACAACCTTCTTATTTACCGTCAATTGCCTCCTATTACCGGATTCTATGGAATCACCGATAATATTGGATCGGTTCAGAATAAGGGTTTAGAATTAAGTATTGGCGGTGATCCTACGGTTGGCGTAGTAAAATGGCATACAAACGTTACCATGACCTGGATGAAAAATGAAATTTTGGATATTGGTGACGCAACTGAAATTCCATTCCAAAGCAGCGGTGGAGGTTATGGCACCAACAATATGTCCTATTTGAGAAAAGGCGGCTCATTTGGAGACTGGTATGGTTTAAAGTACCTTGGAACCTGGAAAGAAAGCGAACGTAATGAAGCAAAATTATTTGGGCAACTTCCGGGCGATTCACATTTTCAGGATGTAAATAATGATCATAAAATTGACATTAATGACCGGGTTAAAATCGGAAATGCGTTGCCAAAAATGATTTACGGATGGATGAACACCGTTTCGTATAAAGACTTCAGTCTTTCATTACTTTTCCAGGGAGTTCAGGGAGCCAGTATTTTCAATACTCCACGAATCCGTCAGGAACGTCCGGGTGAAGGAACCAGTCCTGCCTTACTCAACCATTATACAAGCGCCAACCCGTCAGATATTCCAGCATTTAATAAAGCGAGTGACTATCAGGCATTGGTGGCCGCAGGTTATCCGAGTACGATCAGCATCCAGAATGGTACCGAAGGCCAGACCACCAGGTGGGTTGAAGATGGATCATACTTCCGTCTTAAAAATATCACTTTTTCATACAACCTTCCAAAGGATCTCCTGTCGAAAATAAAAATGAATCATGCAAGAGTCTATGTTGGAGCAACCAATCTATTCACCATATCGAATTACAAAGGGTATGATCCTGAAGTGAGTTCCTTTAATTCAAATGACGCTTCAATAGGTATTGATTATGGTAACTATCCTGCGGTGAAAACTTACACGCTTGGTTTAGAAGTTACCTTCTGATCGGATAATCAGTATCATTTTTAATAAATTAAAACATGAAATTATGAAAAAGATTAAAACATATTTTAACGTTTACATAGCCGCATTTGCACTTGGCTTGATTGTGCTTAGCGGATGCGCCGATTTTCTCGACGAAACACCGAAAAGTTCCATTGCACCTCAAAGTTTCTACACCACAATTCCGCAGTGCGAATCAGCAATTTCAGGAGCAATGGCTAGATTATGGGGCGAATGGAATGACCAAAGTTATGGTTATGGGTGGATATACTTTAAACGTGACGACCAATTGGCAGGAGGAAATGACAATATCCCGGCTGATTTCGGGAGCTCACTATGGCAATCGCATTGGGCGGCCATATTAAATTGCAACGAAGTGATTAAAGCGGTTAACCGAGGTTCAGTCAAAGGGGCTAGCGCTACTGATCTGGATGTGGTATTGGCACAGGCAAAATTCGTAAGGGCCTGGAATTATTTTCAGGTGGTGCGTTTGTGGGGCGGAGTCCCAATTTACAATGAACTCAACGAGAGCGCTGCTTTAAATCCATTGCCAAGGGCAACAGTTGCAGAGGTTTATGCACAGATTGTCAGTGATCTATCTTTTGCCGCGGAAAAGCTGCCCCCAAGCTGGAGTACTGATAAAAGAGGACGTCCGACACAGGGAGCTGCAAACGGTTTATTGGCAAAAGCTTATGTTGCAATGGCTACCAATCCGATGAACGCTACCGAAAATTACGCCAAAGCGAAAGATGCTGCCAATAAAGTAATAACTGGTGGAGTCTGGAATCTTACTCCAAAGATTGAAGATGTTTTTTTACGGGCCAATGAATACAGTCAGGAAATGATATGGTCTTTTCATTCGAATTCTGCCGATCCGGGTACCAGTGTACAAATCTGGAATACAAATAAGGGTTGGGGCGACAATGCCGCAGAAGCTACCTTGGATACCATTTGGCCAGCTCAGCCAAGGAAAACGGCCTATTTAACCACTGTAAATACGGACGGACAAAATTACAGGCAATGGAGCGGAACACAAGCTCCGTATTGCCAGAAATTTGTGCAGCCAAACGTTACTCAGGCTGAATGGGATGCATATCAGTCGCAGGCAAATTTTCCAATTATCCGTTTTGCCGATGTGCTGTTAATTTATGCTGAAGCTTCGAATATGGCTTCCACTGGTGCAAATGCTTCGCAGGACGCATGTGACGCTATCAACAGGATCATTGACCGCGCAAACGGAGGAGATGGAATTATTAATCCTGACACAAGGGCTTCTCGGGCTACTACTGCCTGGACAAAGGCTGATTTTGACAAACGAGTAATTCAGGAACGTAATTTTGAACTTTGTTTTGAATACGACCGTTGGTTCGACATTATCCGTAAACACTTGCTTCAGGATCCAGCTGTTAAACCTCCATATCTTGGATATTCGTATAAAGAATCAGATTACCTCTGGCCTCTCCCGAAACTGGATATCCAGAATAATCCGCTGCTAGTGCAGAATCCGGGATACAAGTAATATTTAGTTTGATTATACAGTTATTTTACAGGTGTGTCATGCAATGTTCAAAATTGCATGACCACCTTAAGTTTAAATCTCCTTCTTAAATTAAGCTAAGCAATATGAAGCATTCTTTCAGGGTGGTTCGGACAATGATTTGGAAATTTATCCAGGTTTGTTTCTGCTTTTTATTATTCAGCAACTGTACCCAGCAAATGCCCAAGCAGGTTGTAAAAGAAAATAACCCATTGTTAATTATGGCGCAACGACCTACTCCGGAAGGATATCCTGCGGTAATTGTCAAAAATATCGAATACATTGAATCGCTTCCGTTCGACGGAATGTTTCTAAATTCAGTTTCGGGCTGGAATCTGATGAACGGACAGCCAGTCAGTTGCGATTCGATTTACAGCGAATTTTCTATCCTGGAAGGCGCTTTCAAAAAATTTGACAACAATTTTATCTCCGTCTTTATCCATTATCCCGGCGATTTATGGGACGATCAGGCCTGGGCGGTAACTGCCCAAAACTTTGCTAACATGGCAAGAGTGGTTAAAACGCTTGGTTTCAAAGGAATTTTATTCGATAATGAAGAATACAGGATGCCAAAGTGGGTAAATTACGGCGAAGATTACCGTAATCCGAAATACAATTTACAGCAACATGGGAATCAAACCTCGCTTCGCGGAAAGCAAATCATGGAAGCCATGGTGTCTGTATTTCCTGAAATTGCTGTGATCCACATGCACGGTCCATACTTATCGGAACCAAATTACCGGATTCCAAAAGTCAACTTGAAGCAATCACCAAGCTGGGATAAACTGGAATTAATGGGGCCATTTTTCGTTGGGATGGTTTTGGGCAAAGGACCGAACTCATCCGTGATTGATGGCGGCGAACAATACCAGTACCGGACTGAAAAAGATTTTAAAGATTCATATGATCTCCGGAAATTCGAAATTGCCTCCGAAGAGACCAATTCCTGGTTTATCCCGGTTTCTTTGAGAAGAATCTGGCCGAATCAGGTAGAAATTGCTTTTGGCACTTTCGATATTGCCTGGGTAACCGGTTATCCGATGAATCATGAAATTATGAAATCGACTCTGGCCAATGCCTTAAAAGCTACCGACAGATATGTGTGGTATTATACCGAAGGTGGCAGTTGGCTGCGGCCAGGCAAAATGCCCAAGGAATGGCTCGATGCAGTTGTCGAAGCAAGAAAGGCAGTCCTGAATACAAATTAAGAATGAAATAGAGAGATTGTTTTTTGATACAAATAATATGGACTGTAAAAACTCTCGGTTAAAAATCGTTATTAGATATTTTTCATGTGGATTTAGTTAGTTATTAGCTCGCAAGTTAGGTATTGGGAAGACTCTGATAGAGGACGTTTCCTTTGTCAGAGTTCTTTTTGATTATTAAATCAGATTCTGATTAACCTTGATTTTGTTGGCAAGTTAACTATTGAGAAGACTCTGGCAGTGGACGTTTCCTCTATCAGGGTACTTTCGGTTTCACAAGTCAGATCATATTCAAGCAAACTCATGATAAAATTCAGCGCAATCATTTTATTTAGCCTGTTGTCCATTTCAGGAATGGCTCAGCCCGATACCGTGCATGTGGTTTTTAAAACTCATCTTGATGTCGGGTTTACCGATTTGGCGCCAAAAGTCATCGAAAAATACATGAACGAATATATCCCGAAAACCATCAAAACGGCGCGTTCGTTCGACAAAAACTCTTCTCAGAAATTCATCTGGACAACAGGTTCGTGGCTTATCTCAGAATACCTCAGGCTTGCTTCTCCTGAAAAAAAAACAGAACTGGAATCGGCCATCAAGGATGGATTAATTTGCTGGGGAGCATACCCTTTTTCAGCCAACAATGAGCTGATGGATGCTGCGCTGTTTCGCGGGGCGCTGCAAATTTCCGCCGACCTCGACCAGAGGTTCGGGAAACAAACCCTTGCCGCCAAAATCACCGATGTTCCCGGCGAAACCATCGGAGTCGTTCATCTTCTGGACGAAAATGGAATCCGGCTTCTCCACATCGGCAACAACCCTGCAAGCCCAAAGGCAGATGTGCCGCCTGTTTTTCTCTGGAAAGACCCGCAAGGCGGCGAGGTTGTGGTAATATCCGAAACCATTTATGGCGGAACTACCCAAATTTCAGGATTTCATCATATCCTTCAATTCGAATTTACGAACGACAACAATGGCCCGCAAACCGCTGAAGAAGTCAGCAAAATTTACCGTCTGCTGAAATTGAAATATCCGGCAGCGGTTATAAAAGCTTCGAGCCTGAATGAATATGCAGCCGAATTGTGGAAATTCAGGAAACATCTGCCGGTTGTTTCACAGGAGATAGGAAATACCTGGATTCACGGCGCCGGATCCGACCCTTATAAATATGCCTGTTTCAGGGCGCTGATGCGTTTACGGACGCAATGGCTGACCGAAAAAAAGGTCGATCCGGAAGATCTTCATTTTAAACAATTCACTGTCAACCTCCTGCTAATGGCAGAACATACCGGCGGAATTGACGAAAAAAGCACCATCGATTTCGACCATTATTCCGTTGCTGAATTGGGAGCGGTACTGCAAACCCCTGCTTACCAGCGAATGGTGCAGTCGTGGAACGATTCGCGTTCGTATGCCGGTAAAGCAATTGCCGCGCTTGGCAATTCGCCGTTGGCAGAGGAGGCCAAACGCGAACTTGAACTTTTAAAACCGGCTGCTCCAGATTTAACCGGTTTCAGTGTGATGGATTTCAGTAAAGAGCTGAAAACCGCCTATTTTAGCCTGAAATTAAATTCAGAGAATGGTACAATTGAAAACCTTACCGATTTGAAAACCAATAAGAAGTGGACTAATTCGCAGCCACTTGGCCTGTTCTGGCACGAAACCTTTTCGGAAGAAGAATATGACCATTTTTTCAAACAATACCTCACGAAACAGGAGGAATGGGCTTTTCAGGATTTTGGCAAACCGAACATTGGCCGCCACGGCGCGGTTTCGTCGAAAACAGAAGCCAAGGTTTTGCAAGGCTGGACAAAAAATCAAAAGGAAGGAATTTCGTATTTCCTGAAATTGCAGATTGCTGATGTCCGGCAGCTTTACGGCACGCCGGAAGTGATATGGATTGAACTGTTTTTTCCAGAAAAGAAAAAGGAAATTGTATATACCGTTCAATGGCTGAATAAAAAAGCAAGCCGACTGCCCGATGCGTATTGGTTTTCGATGAATTTTAAAGTGAATAATCCAAAACTTTGGACCATTGAAAAACTCGACCGCCAGGTTTCTCCGCTGAATGTTGCGCCCAATGGCGCCCGATATTTACATGGTTTTAACCGTGGAGTTTTTTATACTGACAATCAACAAAGTATTTCTATCGAATCGCCCGATTGCCCAATAGTTGCGCCCGGAACGCCGCATTTGCTCGAATTTAACAACCGGATGCCCGATATGGGCGAAGGCTGGCACTTCAATCTGCTGAACAACAAGTGGGGAACCAATTTTCCCACCTGGTACAGCGACGACGCCAAATTCAGGTTTATCGTTCACTTCGACAATTAAGCTCAAACTATGAAAGAAATTAAAATTCTGACTTTTGTTTTTGTCACACTTTTGCTGCTTTCTTTTACTGAATCCACCTCCAAAGATTTTCAGGAAGCAAGTGACCCAAATCCGGATAAAACGGCCAATTGGACGGCTGTTCCAAAAGGCTTGAATGCCGCTTTTGCCAGCCCGCTTATCAGGTTCCCTAAACATGCAATTCCTGAAATTGAACCATTAACTACCTGTAATTTATCGGGTTGGAAAGGAGAGCGGGTTTACATTCAGCTAGTGATGTGGACAACTGATTCAATTGAAAATATTGAGTTTAATTTTTCAGTATTCAATTCAGGATTAAATAAAAAATTACCGGGTACAATAGCCAAAGCGCAATTTGTGAGCTACGTTTTGACCGATGAATATGGCGGCGGCTGCGATACGCGCAAACCCGAAGATTTTAAATCGTCGTTATCGCCCGACATTCTCGACAATGCACAAAGTTTCAGTATGTCGCCAAAAACAAGCCGTCCGGTTTGGATTACTGTTGATATTCCGGAGAATGCAGATCCCGGAAAATACATGTCGGTTGTATCTTTAAAGGCAAAAAATCAACCTGATAAGGAATTCAGGCTAAACCTTGAAGTAATTGACCAGGAACTTCCAAAACCAGCCGACTGGAAGTTTTACCTCGATTTGTGGCAAAATCCGTATTCTGTCGCCCGTTATCATGGGGTAAAAGTATGGTCGAAAGAGCATTGGGATTTGCTGAAGCCATTGATGAAAATGCTGGCCGATGCCGGGCAGAAAACCATTACGGCATCAATTAACAACCGCCCGTGGGGAACGCAAACCGAGGATCCCTACGAAAGTATGATTGTTTGGACGAAAAAAGCAAGTGGTCAGTGGGAATACGACTACACCATCTTCGATAACTGGGTCCGGTTTATGATGGATCTTGGAATCCGGAAGCAAATAAACTGTTATTCACTGGTTCCGTGGGGGAACGAATTCTATTATTTCGATGAGAAAAGCAAGCAGGAAATCAAGCTCAAAGCCGAACCCGGATCATCTGAATATGCCGAAATCCTCACCCCTTTCCTGACCGACTTCAGGAGTCATCTTGAACAAAAGGGATGGAACAAAATTACCCGGCTGGCTATGGACGAGCGCGCCCCCGAAGAAATGAAAGCCATGCTGAAACTCGTGTCGGATATTGCGCCTGAATTTGGCGTCAGCCTGGCCGATAACCACAAAAGCTACAAACTTTATCCCGACCAGTTGAAAGATTTATCGGTCGCTTTCGGAGCTACAATTGACGCGCCTGATTTGGCTTACCGCAAATCGAACAATCTGGTCAGCACCTATTATTTGTGCTGTACAAACAACTTTCCGGGAACATTCACATTTTCGCCGCCCGCCGAAGCGATTTACATTTCGTGGTATGCCATGGCGGCCAATTTCGATGGGTTTTTGCGCTGGTCGTACAACAACTGGGTAAAAGAACCTTTAATTGATTCGCGTTTCAGGACCTGGCCTGCCGGAGATTGCGCTATTGTTTATCCCGATGCACGCAGTTCGGTGCGGTTCGAAATGTTGCGCGACGGGATTGAGGATGCAGAGAAAATACGAATATTAAGAGAGCAGTTTTCTGCCCAAAATCAAACAGAAAAGCTGGCGAAACTGAATGAGCTGGTTGCCGGATTTATGGTAACTCAAGGACCGGCAAATACCAATGAAATGGTATCGAAGGCGCAGGCTGGTTTAAATGAGTTGTCGAAAACGCGGTAAGTTAGTATTGCCCTTCGGTACAATTCTATTATTAATTGACCGATTTATAAAGTATATTTAGTGCCTTAAGAAATCAATGTAACACCAAGAAAAATTCATAGTTTATTCTAATTCAAATCATTAATTTAAATTTTTACAATGAAATCAAAAAACTCTACTTTATGGCGCATACTCCGAAATTCGGGGTTTGCCTTGGGATTAATTGTGCTACTGGGTGGTGGTGCAATTGCCCAGAATTATCAAAACCGGTTGATCAATCCGGGTTTTGAAGATGGTTTTAACTCCGGATGGTCGAACTGGATGCCTGATAACAATGTGGTTGAGACCGACCTAACCAATGTGCATGGAGGAACTCAGTCAGTTTCGATGCACCCTGTTAACTGGAGTGGTTCCGGGTTCGGGCAATCCATTACAAGCGGCTTTAAAGCAGGCGAGACCTACACCTTTTCAGGTTACGGAAAAGTTAAAGGTGCCACTTCAGGTCATATTTCTGTCCAGCTCAAGGATGCTGGTGGCAACAAGACCAATTTTAACTCTGCCGATTTTGCCAATACCGGTGCATTCGAGATGCAATCGTTAACCTTTGTCATTCCGGAAGGTACCGTAGAGGTCATTCCTAACATATGGTATGATAATAACGACGGATCAGTTCTGATTGTTGATGATTTGAGATTAACTCTCGAACAGCCTAATTTGCTTGTAAACCCTGGTTTCGAAAATGGTTTTGCAAGTGGTTGGGCGAACTGGATGCCCGATAATAATGTAATTGAAACCGATTTGGCCAACGTGCATAGCGGTACTCAGTCTGTTGCTCTAAAGCCGGTTAACTGGAGTGGCTCAGGTTTCGGACAGTCTATTACAAGCGGTTTTACTGCGGGTCAGATAGTAATCTTTTCAGGTTATGGCAAAGTAAAAGGAGCCACCTCTGGTCATATTTCAATACAATTAAAAGATGCCGCAGGAACTAAAACCAACTTCAACTCTCCTGACTTTGCAAACACAGGGTCTTATGATATACAAACCCTGGTTGTTGCTATTCCTGCCGGAACTGTCGAAATTATCCCTAACGTATGGTATGATAACAACGACGGTTCAATTCTTTACGTTGATGACTTAAGTATGAGCCTGCAAGGCCCGAATATCCTGGTTAATCCTGATTTTGAAGATGGTTTTGCAAGTGGCTGGGCAAACTGGATGCCTGATAACAATAAAGTAGAAACAGATCCTGCCAATGTGCAAAGCGGCGCGAAATCAGTTTCGCTGCACCCTGTTAACTGGAGTGGTTCGGGGTTTGGACAAAGTATGACTAAGGGCTTTACTGCCGGAGAACCTTGTGTTTTTGCAGGCTATGGCAAAGTTACCGGGGCTACTACCGGTCATTTGGCTATTCAGTTTAAAGATGCTGGCGGCAACAAAACCAATGTGTTTTCACCTGATTTTGCCAATACCGGCACTTTCGTAACACAGTCAGTCAGTGCTGTCATTCCTGACGGCACAGTAGAGGTGATCCCTAATGTATGGTACGACAACAACGATGGTTCAGTACTTACAGTTGACAATTTTATCTTTACCACACCATACAAAGCGCCGGTTATTGCAACCACACCTACAGGTACCGGGAAAAACTACAAACCTTCATTTATCAGTATTACCGGCGGCGGTCCAATGCCTGACATAAGCAACGGGATTACTCTTAATTGTGATGGAACAGGTGCAACTGATGTTACCACAAACATACAGGCAGCGCTCGATGAAGCAAAAGCTGCCGGAAAACCTTTGCTCATTCCGGCAACAGATAAATTCTACCAGATCAGCGGTTCACTCAACGTTAGCTGTTCGGTGATTGGAATCGGGGGAATGCCTACCATTAAGCAGACCAACCCTTTGAAGTTCTCATTACTTCTGCTTGACGACATGACCGGTTGGATATACAACCTGCATATTGTTGGTCCTTATGATGGCTCGCCTAAGCCTCCGGTTACAAATGATTTTGGTCATAATATTGCAGTGCGTGGTGTAAATGGTTTGACAATCAGTAATAATATTCTGGAAACTCCTATTGGCGATAACATCGGCGATGAAGGGGGTGCTCAAAAACCTGTGCGGAATATGCTTATTACTGGTAACACACTGCTTAATCCATGGAGGTGCAATGTGTCGCTCACAGCAGTGGTTGACCGGGTCGCAATTATGAACAACTCACTGACTTACTATTCACAGTATGTTGACCCGATTGATATTGAACCATACCAGAATGCTTCCAATGTAACAAATGTCGAAATTGCTTATAATGATATTGAATCGCCAAAGCCGGTTTTAAGCGATGGAAATTCTCATTTTTATGAAGCTATCCTTCAGGTGACCTCATACTGGGACGAAACCCCCGGAGGCAGCATTATCAGTCATCATAATTGGGGAACCTGGGGCGCACCATTTACTCAGGTCACAGGCTACCAGGGTGGTGCATCAGCATGGGTGAATATTCTTTCGATTAATAATGTGCAGGGAACTGATGTGCCTGGCGCCGATGTACAAGCCCCTGCTATTGTTACTAATGTGAAAGCTTCGAATATTACTAAAGCTGATATGACGCTAAACTGGGCCGCTGGTGCTGACAATGTTGGAGTAACCGGATATGTAGTTTATAGCAATGGTAATTTGACCACGATAACCCCGGCTCTTACGGTTAAAGCCACTGGTCTTACCTGCGGAAATGCTTATACAATGACAGTTAAAGCTTATGATGCTGCGGGAAATGCTTCAGACGCCTCAAAAGATTACAGTGTTGCAACTTTGGATTGTGCCGGTGGTGTAAACTTGCTTTTGAATCCAGGATTTGAAGACGGTTTGGCTCATTGGGACGACTGGGGTGGCACTGCACTTGATTCTCTAACAGTGAGAACCGGATCAAATTCATTGAAGGTTGGCCCGGGCGATGGAGGACGCGCACAGCAATTCACCGGATTTACTCCCGGCGGTAATTACACGTTATCAGCCTATGGAATCTTAAAAGGCACCGGAGACTTTTATAAGCAGTCGGCCTATATCGGAACTCAGTTTAAAGATGCCGGTGGAGCAAAAATCGATACAAAAACTATGGCGTTTACCGACTCCACAAACTGGAAACAGACTTCACTTACCTTCACTGTGCCTGAAAATACGGCTTCGATGATTGTATTTGTTTATTATGAAGCCAGAGGTATTACCACTAATTATGTCTATACCGACGATTGGTCGTTGATTGCGGTTACATCTGTCAAAAGTGTAGCGGTAAATCCGGCCACTGCAACGATGCCGGTAGGAATTATCAGGAAGCTAAAACCAGTTTTCACACCGATAGACGCTTCCATTCAGGACGTAACCTGGGCATCAGGCGATACACTGATTGCTAAGGTAAACGCAAGCGGCGTAGTACAGGGAATGAAAGAAGGAAAGGCAACGATCAGTGTAAAATCTGTGGATGGTGGATTTATCGGGACCAGCGAGATAACTGTTGCACCGCCTACCACGAATTTATTGAAAAACCCGGATATCGAACAGCCTTTATCCGTAGGTTGGGGTGGAGATTGGGGTAACAATAGCGTCCTTGGAACTGAATTTCACTCCGGCTCAAAATGCCTTGCAATTGGACCAAATGACGGAGGCCGTGCACAGCAGTTAACAACACTTATTCCGGGGAGTACTTATACCTTATCAGCATGGGGCAAATTGATCGGTGCCGGAGGATTCGCCAAGCAGTCTGCCTATATTGGCGCTGATATCCGCGATGCCGCGAATGTCAGGATTGCAATTCCAACCGCGCCAGTTACCGATACTTTAGGCTGGAAACAAACTCCACTTACATTTACATTGCCTTTAAATGCTGCTTCAGTAAATGTATATATATATTATGAAACACACGGAATATCAACCAATTATGTACTTACAGATGATTGGGGATTAATCTCAGGCTGGAATCCTCTGCCATATATCCCAACTGCAATTTTTTCAAACAAAAGGGATAACTTTAACATGTATCCAAACCCATTGACTGGCCAGTCTTTATACCTTGAAGGTATTGAAGAAGCCAAGAGCATATCAATCTATGACATGACAGGTCGCCTG
>JANXYV010000193.1 GCA_025355875.1 Prolixibacteraceae bacterium
GCTTCAATCCCAAATTCCCGAAAAATAGCAATTGCCTGCAATTGTGCTGCTGAAGTGGGTTCTTCAAGGAGTATGAAATCTTTGGGACGGCCTAATTTCCCGTATTTGTTTTGGGCAATTTTATGGTAGGGAAGAAGGTTCACCATTTTCTTTTGACCCGAAAGTGATGAAACAAATCGCGCAGTTGAAGTAATGTTTTCGATATCGTCGTTTACGTTTCCAATCAGCGGAATTCGGATGATGATATTTGCCCCGGTTTCGGTCAGAACCTGTAGGTTTTCGAGGATCTTTTCGTTGGGAACGCCCGTCCATTTCCGATGCCTTTCCGAATCCATCATTTTGAGATCGTAAAGAAAAAGATCGGTGCGTCTGGCAACTTCCAACAGGAGGTTGGTATTAGCAAGTCCTGCTGTGTCAACGGCCCTGTGAATACCCCGCCGGCCACACTCGTCGAGCAGCTCGATCAGCAAATCAGCATGCAATAAAGGTTCACCTCCCGAGAAGGTTACGCCGCCACCTGAATGGTCAAAGAAGATCCGCTCTTTTTCGATCTCATCCATTATTGTGGCGATTGTCTGCGGTTTTCCCGATAGTTCGATGGCTTTTGTGGGGCAGACTTCGGCGCAATTACCGCATAGTTTGCAAAGACCCGTGTCCGTAACAATCCCTTCGGAAGTCAGCGTCAATGCTTTTTGGGTACAAGCCATCACACAGGTTCCGCAACTGATGCATTTAGCTGGAGCATACATCCTTTCGGTTTCTGTTGAAATGCCTTCGGGATTGTGACACCACGCACAGCTGAGGTTACACCCTTTCAGAAAGATCACGATCCGGATTCCGGGACCGTCGTTGATCGCGTAACGTTTTATATCGAAAATTAGTGTTTCGGACATATTTGGTATTTTAGACCTGACAGGTTTTCAAAACCTGTCAGGTCTTGTTGGATAAAACTGTATGATTTGAATATTATCTTAAACCTCCCTTAATTCGTAGCGTTATTCCATTGCGCCGGATTCAATTTAGCGCTTCGGCCTGATATTGTGCGCCGGCGGTTTAACACCCGTCACCTTGTCACCCCGGCTTGAAAGCCGGGGCTATAAATATTGCGCTCCTGACGGAGCTAAAAGCAATTTCATATCGCTGATCAAAGCGTTCCCACTTTTTTGGGGGAACGGGAAGGGGGTCAAAACCCATCATTTTCTGTCCGCTCAATCACTTCCTGCTGCAGATCGGCGTTCATGTCGTTGAAATAGTCGCTGTAACCGGCCATCCGAACCATCAGGTCTTTATAATCTGAAGGACAGGCCTGCGCGGCAAGTAAAGTAGCCGTGTCGACTATGTTGAACTGAATATGGTGGCCTCCAAGCGTGAAATAACTCCGGACCAGTTGTCCGAGTTTTTTGATGTCTTCGTCTTTACGGAGCAAACTTGGTAGAAAACGTTGGTTCAACAGTGTTCCCCCCGATTTTACATGATCAAATTTAGTCAACGATTTTACGACAGCAGATGGTCCGTGTGTATCGGCACCATGCGAAGGAGAAGTTCCATCCGAAATGGATTTTCCTGCCAGGCGACCATTTGGAGTAGCCCCCATCACCTTGCCAAAATAGACGTGACAGGTGGTCGAAAGCATATTCAGGTGATACTTTCCTCCCGGTTTGATATTGGGTTTTCCGTCGATCGCTTCGACAAGATCGTTGTAAACTTTCACAGCAATTGAATCTGCAGCGTCATCGTCATTTCCGAAGAAAGGAGTCCGGTTCATAATGGTCTGACGCAGTACTTCCTCTCCCTCGAAATTATTCAAGACAGCGTTCAGTACTCGGTCCATGCTAAATGTATGATCTTCGAAAATATGTTTCTGAAGGGCAGCAAGACTGTCGGCAACAGTTCCCAGTCCGCAGCACTGAATATAGCTTGTGTTGTAACGCGGACCGCCATCGTAATAGTCCTTGCCGCGGCTTACACAGTCCTCGATCACTACCGAGAGGAAAGGCGCAGGGGCATATTTGGCAAACATCCGGTCGATGTAATTACTTACCTTCATCTTTAGTTCAACCACGTAATGGAGCTGTTTCAGAAAAGCAGTATAAAGTTCTGCGTAGCTTGCAAAAGTTCGCGGATCGCCTGTCGCAGGCCCAACACGGACACCTGTAATAGGATTGATTCCGTTGTTAAGGGTTACCTCCAAAATCTTGGGAACATTCAGGTAACCTGTCAGCAAATAGGCCTCCTTACCAAAAGCGCCTACTTCGATACAGCCGCTGCATCCTCCCTCGCGTGCATCCTGGAGCGATTTTCCCTGGCGCAGCAATTCGAGAACATAGATGTCGGGATTAAAGACCGATGGGTATCCATGTCCCTGGCGGATCACCCGCGTGGCAGCATTCAGAAATTTGTCAGGGGTTTTGGCGCTGATATGAACCGAACTTCCGGGCTGCAGAATGTGCAAATCCTCTATCACTTCAAGCATGATGTACGAAACCTCACTCGTGCCGTCGCTTCCATCACTTTTTATGCCACCGATGTTGATGTTCGTAAAATCGTTGTAGGTTCCGCTTTCGCGCGCCGTGATTCCGACTTTAGGTGGTGCCGGATGGTTGTTGACCTTTATCCAAAAACAGGAAATTAACTCTTTGGCCTGATCGCGTGTGAGGGTTCCTTCAGCGATTTCGCGGTAATAAAAAGGTGCCAGGTGCTGGTCGAGATGACCCGGATTCATCGCATCCCAGCCATTCAGTTCGGTAATAGTTCCAAGGTGCACAAACCAGTACATCTGGATGGCTTCCCACAGATTCCGCGGCGCATTGGCCGGAACCCAACGGCATACTTCAGCAATTTTCTGCAGTTCTGCTTTCCGGATCGGATCAGCTTCTTTCACGGCAAGCTCTTCAGCCAGTTCAGCATGACGTTCAGCAAAAAGGATTACTGCATCGCATGAGATATCCATCGCTTTCCACTCTTCTGCTTTATCGGTTGCCTCCGGATCGTTCAGGTAATCAAGCTCAGCTAGATGGCCTGCGATTTCACGTTTGTAATCGAGCATTCCTTTTTGGTAGATCTTCCCGTCAAGTGCGGTATGCCCGGGTGCGCGTTGTTCCATAAATTCGGTAAACATACCCGCCTCGTAGGCGGCTTTCCATTCGGGTGGAACATGACCAAAAATCCGTTCTCTCTGAGTTTTTCCTTCCCAGTAAGGGATTATTTCGCGGGCATAGGTATCAATATCTTCCTGGCTGATTGTATAACGCTGCAATTCACGCGTGTTCAGGACATTTAAATCTTCGATACTGTGGCAGGTCAGTTCCGGAAAGGTGGGAACGTATTTGGGTTTTGGTCCTCGTTCGCCGACAATCAGTTCGCCTTCGCCAAAATAGATGGCTTTCTTCCGGCAATGATCTAGGAAGTTTGCTGCCCGCATCACAGGAACAGAAAGCTTCCCGAAGTTCCCGCGGTAAAAAGCGGTTTCGTGCAGCGCACGTTCGATCGATAACGTTGGTACGGCTTCGACACTCAGTTTGCGGAGTTTCTGAATGCGTTCGTTCATTCCCGGACCTATGGGATTATTTTTGGATGGATAGAAATTGCCTTCTGTTGATGCTGCTCTTTCAGGCGTTTCTTCATGCAAGATTATTTTCTCGAACATGGCTTTCCGGTTTTAAAATGGTTGAAAAAAGAAATTGACTGGAATCCGATCTGTTAAAAATCAGGATCGGTACAAAAAGAAAACGTGCGGGGAGCCGTTTAATTATAGAACATCAGGCAATTAAATAATCGCCGATAAGTTTTAAGAAGCGTTGTCCGGTAAATTGTTTTTTTCATCTGGTATGACAGAATAATCAATTATCTTCCCAACAAAAATAGTGATAAAATCTATATTTGAAGTCATCTCAAACCACCGATAAAAAATGGAAGATTCGAATACGATCAGAATACCTGCCATACAAATGGAGGCTGAATTAACCCGTATATTGCTGAAGCATGGTTTTCGGGAAGATAAGGCAAGGAGTTGCGCTTCCCTTTTTACAAACAATAGTGTGGACGGTATTTTGTCTCACGGGGTTAACCGGTTTTCACGATTCGTAAAGTATGTCATCAGCGGTTTAATTGCTATTGATGCCGAACCGTTGCTGGTTCATTCTTCAGGTGCAGTTGAACAATGGAATGGCAATTTGGGTCCTGGTCCGCTGAATGCCTTTAAATGTACCGAACGAGCGATGGAGTTAGCTCATAAATCGGGAATCGGATGTGTGGCGTTGAGCAATACCAATCACTGGATGCGTGGCGGGACTTACGGATGGAAGGCGGCAAAAGCAGGTTTTGTTTTTATTGGCTGGACCAATACGATCGGGTTGATGCCGGCATGGGGTGCAATTGACAATAAACTTGGGAATAATCCGCTTGTTATCGCGGTACCTTACGGGGACGAAGCGATTGTCCTGGATATGGCCATGAGCCAGTATTCGTACGGCAAAATGGAAACGAAGGCTTTAGACCATTCGATGCTCGATTTTCCGGGAGGATACAATTCGTCCAACAAACTTACCCACGATCCGTCCGAAATTCTCGGTTCGAAACGTCCGTTACCGATTGGATTCTGGAAGGGTTCGGGACTTGCTTTACTGCTCGATATCTTGGCCGCTATTTTATCAGGTGGTCTTTCAACAAGTGAGATCAGTAAAAAGAAGGATGAGTCGGGTGTATCTCAGGTTTTTATTGCTTTCGATCTCAGCAAACTTGGTAATTTCCCTTCCATTCAAAACACGATATCCGAAATCATTGCAGACTACAAAGAATCTGTTCCTGTGGATGAAAAATCAAACATCCGGTACCCGGGAGAGCAGATTTTGAAGATCAGGGCGGCAAATCTTAAGGAGGGAATTTCGGTGAACAAACAGGTTTGGCAGGAGATTTTAAGTCTGGGGCAGTTTGCAAATTAGGCTGAAAAAATAAGTTTTTAGCAGTGAATCTTGAATCTTGGATGGTCAAAAAATAAATGCCACCATCCCGCTGGTGCAGAATGATGGCAGGTGTAATCTTTGTCATCGTAGTCTAAGTAACTACATATTGAAATCGCCTGATGCTTCAGGCTGAAAAATAATCTCATCAATTGTGATTTTGGTGAGGCCGGCAGGTACAAGCCACTCAATTTCATCTCCAACTTTATAACCAATCAGTGCAGTTGCGATTGGTGAAAAAATCGATATTTTATTGTTTTTCAGATTTGCTTTATCCGGATAGACAATCTGGAATTCAACCTGTTTGTTTGTATTTGAAAAACTAATTTTCACAATCGAATTCATCGTTACAACATTACCCGGAATCTCCTGTGGTTCAACAATTTTGGCAGAATTCAACTCTTTCAGCAAATTTTCTGCTTCGGATGCACTTATCGATTTAAATAGTTTTGCATCGCTAAGGCATTGTTTAATCCTTGAATAATCAAGCCTATTCAAAATAATCTTACTCATGATTTTCTAGTTTTTAAATTTTTACTATCAAATCATACAAAGATACCCATTATTTGATCTTAAACACTGATAAATCCGGTTGCAGGTACAACAAATAAAGGGATGCTCTCCAAATTCAATGTAATTGTAGGTTTAGGTGGCCAATCATGATTGTCGAAGACAAATAATACGGGTTTTCTGTAAATAACCCAGATTGATTTACCATTACCTGTTTTTTAGTTTGGGGTATAAACCGATGCAAAAGTACGATGTATCCCTTTTGAAAATTTCACTTTTGGATATCCGAATATCACAAATAATCCTTCGCGGCTCGCGAATTTAATCCCCTGTTTTTGGCGGAACTCTTTGGCTTTCTTACCGCTTTGGATCATTGGATGAATGCCGCCCAGCATACAGGTTCCCAGTCCAAGTGATTCTCCGGCAATCATTGCGTAGGTTGCTGCAATCAGCGGATCGGCGGGATCGCAATAGGGCGAACCATAGAAATAAATGGCCAGTGGCGCATCATAGGTAACAAGATCGACCCCCTTTCTCATATTTCCAATGTAAATATCAAATAAAGGTCTGACAAACCGCGTAAACAAATCGTTGTTCGCTTTGCTAAGAAATGGTCGCATAAGTGTAAGAAACCACTTGGAAACAAACCATTTGATGCTTTCGAGATAGGCGCAGAAATCTTCTGAAAACTTCCTCACTTTTTCAGGAGTGTCCAGGATCAAAATGTTTACATCCGATGGTGGAATT
>JANXYV010000199.1 GCA_025355875.1 Prolixibacteraceae bacterium
CTATACCACGAAACAAAAATGACTTTTTGTCACCATTAAACTAGTGAGCGGGTGACTTTGAGTCACCCGCTCACTATAGCTCAGAATGCAAAAACTGATTTTACTCTGCTTTTATCTGACGGAAAGGGATAATTTTGCAGCATAATTGATTCCAACAAAACAAATGACCAGGCTTGAAAACTATTTTAATGCGTTCAGAAAAGAAATTATTGGTATTGATCAGCATTTTCAATCGCCTTATGGTGAGAAAAAAATCATTTATGCCGATTGGATTGCCAGTGGCAGGCTTTATCAACCCATCGAAAAACAGATTACTGAAATTTTTGGGCCATTTGTGGGAAATACCCATTCCGAAACCAGCGAGACAGGTGCACTGATGACGCATGCTTATCACCAGGGACAGCAAATTATCAAGGCTCATGTGAATGCCGGACCCAACGACATTATTATTACTGCCGGTTCAGGAATGACCGCAGTCATCAATAAATTTCAGCGAATGCTGGGTCTGAAATACTGCGGAAAGGTCAATCATACCGGTTGTCTTACCCAGCGAGAGCGTCCTGTGGTTTTTATCACTCATATGGAACACCATTCGAACCACACCAGCTGGTACGAAACCAATGCCGATGTGGTGATTGTCGATCCTGATGAAAACTTACAGGTTTCGCCGGAAAATCTCCGGAAGAAACTCGAAGAATACAAAGACCGGACATTTAAAATTGGTTCGTTTACCGCCTGTTCGAATGTTACCGGAATACGGACTCCATATAATGAAATGGCGCAAATCATGCACGAAAACGGCGGTGTGGTTTTCATCGACTTTGCCGCTTCAGCTCCGTATGATGCTATTGACATGCATCCTGAAGATCAGATGCGAAAACTGGATGCCATCATGTTTTCACCCCACAAATTTCTAGGCGGACCAGGTTCTTCCGGAGTGTTGGTTTTCGACCAGTCAATGTACCACAATTCTGTTCCCGACCAACCTGGTGGCGGAACGGTGGACTGGACCAATCCATGGGGAGAATACAAATACGTCGACAATATTGAAATCCGTGAAGATGGCGGCACTCCCGGTTTTTTGCAAACCATCCGGACCGCGCTCTGCATCCGGCTGAAAGAACAGATGGGAATCGGGAATATCCATCAGCGAGAGAATGAATTACTGAAACTGGCATTCGAAGGACTTGACAGCATTCCTGAAGTTAAAATAATGGATAACGCACATCGCGACAGGTCGGGCATTATTTCGTTTTATGTAGCCAAAATTCATTACAATCTGTTGGTCAAATTATTGAACGATTTGTATGGTATCCAGGTTCGCGGAGGTTGTGCCTGTGCCGGAACTTACGGCCATATTTTACTTGAAGTCAGCCACGAATTATCCGAAGAAATTACGCACCGGATTGATCAGGGCGATTTGTCGCTGAAACCAGGCTGGGTCAGATGGTCACTGCATCCGACAACCACAAACAAAGAAATTGAACAGGTCATCGTTGCACTGCGCGACATTGTCAAAAACCACGAAAAATACTCCGCAGATTACACCTACTTTCCAAAAGAAAATATTTTCCGGCATAGGAACGAAAACAAGTATTCGGAGATTGTAAAAGAATGGTTTGAAATGTAATTCCATGTTCTAAATTTCAATTTCCACGCCAGGTAATCCTGGGATACTCCCCATTATTTTTCTCCAAAAATCTAAATTAATCATCGACTTGAACAATTAAAAGAGTTGTTTGTCTTTTATTTTGATTCAGATCTGAATTCCTGATCTTGAGAGAAATAAATGATCAATTCAAAACTCATGACAGACAAGTCGGGCACCATTGCATCGTTTCTTCACCGTTCACCGAATGGTTTAGCCCAATCGTGTCTAAAATTCTCACAACAATCTTTCAAAGTATCTACCTATCGGACCAACAAAAAAAAAAATTGGGTCTACGAAAATGAGGAAGGAAATGACAAAGAAAAACTTTGACAAAAATAAATTCGGAGCAGCCTAAAACCGGACAGAGTAGGCAGAATATCAAATACAATCAAAATGGGAAAAACAGTTATTGCACGACACAAAGTTGGAAATATCGAGGCGTGGCTCAAAGGCCATCAGGACCGGGTTGAATTATTTGCTCCGGCAGTATCAAGTTTTAAAACTTTTCAGGACACGGATGACCCCAATTTGGTAGTTATGGTCATTGAAGTCACAGATCTGGAAAAGCTTGGAGCAATCATAAATGATCCGAAAAACAAGGATGTAAAAAATAAGCACACTGTAATAGAGCCAATTACTCTGTCAATGCCCGTGGATTTATAAAACAACATTTTAATTTCCTGGCAGATTCTCCTGAATTGAATTCTTTGTAAAAGATGTGGTTGAAATGGATAATTGAAAATATGGAGACGCTAAATGGAATTTGACGGAGGTAAAATAAAACGGGGAAGCCGAAAACCTGTAAGAGTAGGCAAAATATTAAAATTCAATAGTATGCCAAAGTATGTCATCGAAAGGGAAATTCCGGGAGCCGGAAAATTGACCGCTGAGCAACTGAAAGCAATTTCACAAACTTCCTGTGGAGTATTGTCTAACATGGGACCTCAAATTCAGTGGGTACAAAGTTATGTTACAACCGATAAAATCTACTGTGTTTACAATGCACCCAACGAAGAAATGGTACGTGAACACGCCAGGCAAGGTGGGTTTCCGGCAAACTCAGTCAGCCGGGTTTCGACCATCATTGACCCGACTACAGCAGAATAAGAAAAATAACACGCGGAGACAGCCGAAAACCGATTAGAGTAGGCAACAAAAAATAACAACAATGAAAAACAAGAATTTTTTCTCAGTCGTGGCAATCACAATTGTCTTATTTTCAATGACTGGCATAAGTCATGCCCAAATGCCTGCAGCACCTTTTAATGTGATGGAAATTTCACATACAGTAAAAGATTATGCTACATGGAAAAAGGCATTTGATGCCGATGCAGCCAACCGTAAAGCAGGTGGATTGGAATTTATAGCTTTGGGAAGAAGCATTGAAGATCCAAATAATGTAACTGTAGTATTACAAGCTACCGATTTAGGGAAGGCAAAAGCATTTGCTGCTTCTCCAAAATTAAAAGAAGTAATGGAAAAAAATGGCGTGACTTCAAAACCGGCTATCAGCTATTTTAAGGTAATCCGGATGAATCCTGATTCAAAGGAAAAAAACTGGGTAGTAGTAACCCACAAAGTGAAGGATTATGATGCCTGGCTAAAGGTATTTGATAAGGAAGGTACTGCAGGTAGAGCCGCTCAGGGCCTGATTGATGTGGTATTGTCACGCGGTATTGACGACCCAAGCATGGTTCATATCGTTTTTGATATCAAAGACATGGCAAAAGCAAAAGCATCAATTTATTCGGAAGAAAAGAAAAAGCTGATGATGAATGCCGGAGTAGTTGGACTGCCAAAATTTGAATTTTTCACTCAGGGGGAGTAAGCAATAGCAAAAAGTAGATGAGTTTACTTTTGACAAAAAACACAAGGCTCCCTCGTTGAGCAGTGTACAAATAAAATTAAAATTTATGATTATGAAAAACATGAATAAATCAGGAATTATTGCAATATCTATTGCTCTGTTCTTATCAGTTCTGGGATTTACATTAACCAGTGGCAATAAAGCAACAAGTGCAACCCCTGCCACAGAGCAGCAAATGCAGGCAAAACCGGAATTGGTTAAACTGAAAGCTGAGATTCAGGCCTTGGAAAGCAGCTGGGCCGCTGCCGATAATGCCAGAAATGCAAATGCAGTGGCAGCTTTTTATGCCGATGATGCGGTGAGCCTCGCCAACAATAAACCAATGTTGATGGGGAAAGCTGCCATCCAAAAGGATGTTGCAGAAAGTATTTCGAAAAGAGTCAAAGGTTCCACAGTTTCCTATGACATTATGGATGTATTTGGCAACGAAAATACTGTCACTGAGGTTGGTAAAGAAACTGTAAAAGACTCTGCTGGCAAGGTAATTTCTACAGGAAAGTACATGGCCATTTGGGAAAAACGCAACGGAAAATTCATTTGCATCCGGGATATTTACAACAATGACGTGAAAGAATAGCAGATAACTTGAGTTTGATATTGCCGGAAGCGAATCCCGAAGAATCAACACTCTTTTCACTACAAAAAAAGGACATTCCTATGAAACTACTTCTCGTCCTATTGCTTCCTTTTTCTTTTTTCTCCCACGCAGCGATTGGCACGAATTCCGGTTCTGCCAAAGCGCTGGCTTTTGTGAATTCCCTGACTGAAGAAGAAAAGAAAACTGCTGTCTTCCCGTTTGACGAAATGAATCGTTACGAATGGCACTATCTTCCGGCTGCAATGGTTGCCCGCACCGGTGTTGCCGTTAAAAACCTGGATTTGGACCAAAAACAGATTCTCGATACTTTATTGCGTGCTTATTTAAGTGAAGAAGGCTACCAAAAAAGCAAGGCAATAATGGGTTATGAATACTTGTTAAAAGAAATGCAACCCGATAATCCAAACCGGATTCCCGAGAATTATTTTGTTTCTGTTTACGGTTCTCCGGGCCAGGACAGTATCTGGGGCTGGAAGTTCAGTGGGCACCACCTTGCACTAAATTTTACCATTGTCAACAATCAGCTGGCTTTTGCACCATTCTTTTTCGGGGTTTATCCTGCTGAGGTGAAAGATGGACTGAAGAAAGGCCAGCAATTATTGCAAGATGAAGAAGACTTTGGATTTCAATTGGTTAATTCCTTAACTGAAGAACAAAAACATTCAGCTATTTTTCAGCTAAAAGCCTTTGATGACATCGTGACTACCAATGCCATGCAAGTTGGGCCTTTAAAACCGGTTGGTATATATGGCAGCGAACTGACTCATGCCCAGAAAACTGCGTTGAACAAATTGATTGTGGCATATTTGTTTTCCATGCCCAAACCCATAGCAAAAGTCAGGATGGGAAAAATTAATGCCGAGGATATGAATTCAGTTTGTTTTGGCTGGGGAGGCGGAACCAAACCAGGCATTCCGCATTACTACCGCATTCAGGGGAAATCATTTTTGATTGAATTCGATAACACTCAAAACAACGCCAACCATATTCATTCCGTTTGGCGCGACTTTAACGGCGATTTTGGTGAAGACCTCCTGCAGGAACATTATTTACAATCCCACCATCATCATTAAATTATTTCTCCTGAAATTGAACCAGATAACCGGAATTGAACTGAAAAATTCCGGTTTTTTTTTCGTTCCTTCCTGAAATGTAAACGGTCGGGTTTGCCCTTTTAACACCAGCTGTGCCACCTGGCTTTCACTGATTTTTTTACCCTGAAGTTCAAACGGGATGCGCAGTTTGCTTTTCTATTTGCCTTTTGAACCTCGACTTTCAACAAAACTAAATAGCCAATCCACCGTGTTTTCAACATTCAACCACAATCTGAAATTGTCCATTAAATAGAAAGTAGCTTCATTTTCATCACCAGGACTGTAATGATTTCCGGGGTTTTTTGTAATTTCTTTTCGTTGAGTTAGAAATTCAATGACGTGTGAATTTTCGCGATTGGCAAGTAAGAGCGCCCGGTTCGCTTTTACTGTCGCACCTTCGGTTGCGAATAAATACAAGGCATAATTGAATAGCCAGAAAGTGGATTTTTCATCCTTGTATTTTTTGTATAACACAGAAAATTCCTGGTATTTTCCAGTTAAAATCAAGAGTGTTGTAAGCAAGTATCTGATGCCCTGGTTATCGGTTGGATTCAATTCGAGCATTTCGTTAAACTCAGCAATTGCTTCTTCTTTCCAGTCCAACGCATCCAAACAATGAGCAAAACCCTGTCTGGCGGTCATATATGGCCTGGTTTCCATCATCATCCAGAAATGACCTTTATTGTCCTTAAAAAATTGTTCCCCAAGTTGTTTTCTTCCATATCCAACAGCTTTCTGGTAAAACTTTAATGCAGCTTCCGCAGTGTCAGCTTGCTCAGCCAGATAATTTAATGCACGAACATTTTCAGGATGGAGTTTTAATGCCTCTTTTGCCAGTTTCTTGCCTTTTTCAGGAGGGCAATCATAGGCTTCATACATCAGGTCATCAGCTTTTTCGGCATTTGTTTGGCTCGATCGAAGTATTGGAACCGCTTGGTCAATCCTTTTCCCATTCACATTCGCATGCAGAAATTCATTAACTTCTTCAATGCTCCCGAAATTCTGACTTTGAATAAATTCCAATAGTCTTTCAGTACTCATCTGCATTTTTCCAAGACTCATTGGCTTGACGGGTTCTTTTCTTTTTACCATTTATCTAATGTTTTATTTTTCTGAAATAGAGGTCTGAAAGTTAATGTTAAATTTAAAAATACAGAGGGTCTTTTTTCCTGAAATTTCTTCAATGTTCGTAAACGGTCGTGTTTGCCCTTTTAACACCAGCTGTGCCACCTGGCTTTCGGTAAGTTTTTTACCCTGAAGTTCAAACGGGATGCGCAGTTTGCATCCTCCCCTGAAATTGCTGCAGCCCCAGGCTGTATTGCCTTTCACGATCTCGCCAATTTTGCACGACGGGCAAACTAATTTTTCAGGTTCGGCTTCCGAGAATGCAATTTTGAAATCTCCGGTCAATTCCAGGAAACCGTCAACCGGATCGTCATCCTGTCTGAAACCCTTGATCAGTGCGGTTTTCCCTTTTTCGGCCAACCGTTTGATCTGTGCATCGGTGAGTTTCTTTCCAATAAACTCGAACGGAATAATGAAACGGCAGCCGTCTTTCCATGCCGAGCAACCCCAGGCATTCTTACCCTTTTTCAACGTTCCTTTTTTACAGGCTGGGCAAGTCGTTTCCGTTGGTTCTTCCGGTTTGGCTTTTTCTTTTTTCTCCTGAATGGATGGTTCTTCCGGAGCGAACGTAAACTCTTTTCGTGGCGAATGTTTCACCTGATCGACTACTTCGGTCACCATTTGCTTCATCTCGTCCATAAAATGCGTCACATCATACTGGCCAAGTTCAATCATCCGAAGCTTCTTTTCCCATTGCCCGGTGAGTTCAGCCGATTTCAGAAGTTCATTTTCAATGCTGTCGATCAGGTCGATTCCTGTGGGCGTGGCAACCAGCTTCTTTCCATCTTTTTTGATGTATTTTCTCCGGAAAAGTGTTTCGATAATATTCGCCCGGGTCGATGGGCGACCGATGCCGTTATCTTTCATTAATTCGCGCAGTTCTTCATCATCCACACTTTTACCGGCGGTCTCCATGGCGCGCAACAGAGTTGCTTCAGTGTGATACTTGGGTGGTTGGGTAAATTTTTCGAGTAATCCCGGTTCGTGTGGTCCATGTTCACCGGTCACGAAAATCGGAAGTAAGTTTTCATCGCTTTGAACCGGATTCTTTTCATTCATGTAAACAGTTCTCCATCCAGGCGAAAGAATTTGCTTTCCGGTAGCCTTAAAATCGTGCGGTCCAACTTTGGCTTCAACAGTGGTGTTGGCCACTTTACAATCGGGATAAAACACCGAAATAAACCGTTTGGCAACCATGTCGAAGACTTGCTTTTCCTGCTGATTCAGATCAACCCGATGTTGACCCGTGGGGATGATGGCGTGGTGGTCGGTAATTTTGGCATTGTCGAAAACCTTGTTCGATTTTCGGATTGATTTTTCCTGAAGCAAAGGCGCTGTCAGGGTTTCATATCCTTTCAGGTTTTTCAGGATTCCCGGAATTTTGGGGTAAATATCGTCAGAAAGATAGGTGGTATCGACACGCGGATAGGTAGTCAACTTTTTCTCGTACAGCGACTGAATGGTTTTTAAGGTATCCTCCGCTCCCATTCCAAATTTGCGGTTGCAATCTACTTGTAGCGAGGTCAGGTCAAACAACCGAAGAGGTTGTTCTATGCTGTCTTTGGTTTCTATTTTTCCGATCACCAGTTCGAAACGGCTAATTTCTTCCAAAACCTTCGCTGCATCTTCACGATTCTGAAACCTTCCGGAAGCCGCAGAAAACGTGGCTTCGCGGTAAATGGTTTTGATTTCAAAATAGGGTACCGGCTTAAACAAATCGATTTCCTTTTGCCTGTTGACAATAATGGCGAGAGTCGGAGTTTGTACCCTCCCGATTGATAAAACCTGTTTGTTCTGCCCGTATTTTAGGGTGTAGAGGCGGGTAGCGTTCATTCCCAGCAACCAGTCGCCAATGGCACGTGCACTTCCGGCGGCATATAAATTATCGAATTTTTTTCCGTCCTGAAGCTTCTGAAATCCTTCTCGAATAGCTTCCTCTGTAAGCGAAGATATCCATAGCCGTTTTACCGGAGCGGTGCATTTGGCCATATTCATGACCCAGCGTTGAATCAATTCGCCTTCCTGTCCGGCATCACCGCAGTTGATTACCTCTTCGGCAGTTGACATCAGTTTTTCGATGGTGGAAAATTGCTTTTTGACGCCATCGTTTTCGATCAGTTTAATACCGAATTTTTGAGGAATCATCGGAAGTGACCGGAAGTTCCACGATTTCCATTGTTCGGTATAATCGTTGGGTTCTTTCAGCGAACACAAATGCCCGAAAGTCCAGGTCACCTGATAGCCATTGCCTTCAAAAAAACCATCGCGCCGGTTGCCGGCGCCCAGGATTTGGGCAAGTTCCTTAGCCACGCTGGGCTTTTCGGCAATGCAAACTTTCATCCTTTTAGTTTCAAGTTCCAAATTCCAGGTTTCAAGTTTGCCTAGAATTTGGATATTGGTTACTGGATATCAGATACCAGATACTAGATATTGTTTTACTCACTCTTCACTTTTACCGGAATCCAGATTTCTTCTTCCGAATCGGGGTCGTTTCCCTTGTATTTTTCCCCCATGATTTCGAAATGAGGCCGGTCGTCAGGGGCCAAACCTGATTCGGGCAGCCAATTTTCAAAAATATTCCGGAAGAAAGAAAAAGCTTCATTCGCAGCTCCCCGATAGTTGAAAACAGCATAAAGTCCAGCGGTTAAAACCATTGTTTCCATTCCCGAAGGTATTTCTTCAAAAACCGAGACTTCAACTGCTGCCCACTTTTCAAATTCGACAAACTGATTGAAATTCATAAAATCCTGATTCGCATCATAAATTTCAATCGAAAAGAGTTCAGCACTGGAAACATTTTGAATTTCATTTCGCCGGGACATGAACGATCGCCAAAGCTGGGCAGTTTGGTTAGCGGATAAAGTCATCCGGATTCGTTTGCCAACCAGCCTTTTTCCTTGGATAGTAATGATTCGTGGGGTCATAACAGATTTGTTTTACTCGCGGGATTATTCGCAAAACCCCGCGGGCAAAGCAGTTCATTACTTATTTTTGTCGTCCTTCAATTCTTTGATTTTCACATTCCTGAAAAAGATAGGAGCTCCGGCATGTTTCCCCTGGAGACCAATGTATCCTTTTGTTTTGAGCTGGTTAAACGGCGTGCTGAGCCAGCTTGGAATTTCGCTTCCATCGGGGTTTTTGGTGGCGCTTGTCCACAAATCCATATCCATTTCGTTCACGACTTCACCATTCAAGGCAACTTTAATTTTCTTGCCTTTGCAGGTGATGGTCATCCGGTTCCATTCGCCGGGTTTCTTTACCAGGCTTTTGGTTGGAGCCAAATGTCCAAAAATGGCGGCACACTGCCATGTTTTCGGACTTTCGGCCCATTTCTTGGCAAAGTCGTCGGCAATCTGAATTTCTACCGAGTTCGGAATCCAGTTTTCCTGGTTGGTACAGTAAATCATCACCCCGCTGTTGGTTCCGTCGGCAGTCTTGAATTCCAGGTCGATCTTGAAATTTTCGTACTGTTTGGCCGACCAGATAGCCTGATCCTCAGAAGCTGTATAAACTCCTTTTTGACAAGTCCAAACCCCTTTTGGGAAAGTAGCATTGGAAAGATCTTCCTTGAAAAGACTTTCCCATTTTTCTGAATCGGGATGAACACTTTTGTCCTTCTTTTTATCCTTGGCCGAAAGACCGGTACTCATGATTGCCAGCAGTGAAAGGGCAACCATCCCTGTTTGAATTAATTTAATCATGATTGAGTTCTAGTTTATTTTAAGGTTTATTTCGTACTGACGGGATGACTTTAAGAAACCCCATCAGTTTCTTTCTATTCTGAAACCATCAGCCTGATGCCATTTTCTTCCAACAAAATCATTCTTTTTTTATAAAGTGCGCCAATGGCTGATTTGAAATTTTTCTTGCTGATTTTAAAAACTTTATATATTTCTTCCGGAGAACTTTTATCAGTCAGTGACAAAAAGCCCTTGTTTTTTTCAAGCTCTGAAATAATCCTGTCAGCAAATACACTTATTTTTTCATATCCGGCTTTTTGCAGGCAAAGGTCGATTTTGCCGTCATTCCTGATCTTTTTGATGAATCCCGGAACCTGGTCGCCAGGATTCAGTGGCTGGAAAACCTCATTTTTAAAGATCACCCCGAAGTGACTATTATCAATAATGGCATTGTATCCCAGATCGGTTTCATTCACAATAATCAGGTCAACTTCTTCATCCAAATCGTAATCAACCGGAATATTGTCGAGGTATTGTTCAATTTTTGAAGAAGCTGCGATACGCTTTGTGTTGGTATCCAGATAGATATAAACCAGATAGCTTTTACCTTCTTCCATGGGCTGGCGTTGTTCACGGAAAGGAACAAACAAATCCTTGGGAAGTCCCCAGTCTAAAAAAGCTCCTATCGGTGTCACTGAAACCACTTTCAGCAAAGCGAATTCCTCCACCATGGCAAAAGGTTTCTCTGTTGTAGCCACCAAACGGTCTTCTGAATCAAGATAGATAAACGCATCGATCATATCTTCCGGTTGGGTTCCTTCCGGAACATACCGTTTTGGCATCAGGATTTCTCCCAGATCGCCACCATCGAGGTAAATACCAAAATCTACTTCTTTAACTACCTCTAAATGATTTGTTTTTCCTATTTCAGTCATATTCGAGTTTCGTGTTATGTATTTCAAGTCTAAGTTTTATCCGTGATTCGGAACGTCATGCTGAACTTTCTGCCTACTGGCCTGGCAGATGAGGTTTCATTATCTGTGACTTATATTTAAACGTAATCTTTTCTTGGAGGTGTAAAAACATCAATTACCGTTCCTCCAACAATCACCTCCCATGAATGCTCAATGTTTTCAGGTATTGAATAACTATCTCCCTCCATTAAAATAGCTTGAATATCAGCGTATTTTATTTCGTATTTTCCTGAAATCACATATCCGCTTTGTTCATTTGGATGAGAATGTAAAGGAACTTTGTCTCCGACCTTATAATTCATTTTAGTCACCATTGATTTATCTCCGGTGGCTAAAACATCAAAATTTACTCCTTTAAATTCCCTGTGTTTTGATCCATTTTGTTTTACAATCATTGTCTATCATCTAAAATCTGATTTTTTATCTTGATACTTGATACTCATATCTTGATACTCTTCTCATTCCCATCCAGATGCCAAAATATCAGCAATATGGATTGGTTTGATCGGCAATTTATTCTTTAGAATGTATCCTTCCAGGTTCATAATGCATGAAGATTCAGTAGAAACAATGTATTCTGCACCGGTTTTCAGGGCATTCTCCACTTTTTGTTCGGTCATAGCCGTCGAAATGGCGGTGAATTTGGCCGAAAAGGTTCCTCCAAATCCGCAGCAGGTTTCGGTATCTTCCATTTCAATCAGTTCCAAACCTTTCACCTTCGAGAGCAAAAGCCTTGGTTCCTTTCGGATTCCATATTCGCGTAAAGCCGTGCAGGCATCATGATAGCATACTTTATGCGGAAACTCAGCCCCGAAATCTGTAAATTGAAGATGATTCACCAGATAATCCGTCAACTCAAACAGGTTTCGGTTTAATCGCTGGTAATCTTTAAAACCGGATTGTCCGTTTTTAAACATATCCGGATAATAGTTTTTGATAAACCCAGTGCATGAAGCCGACGGACTTATAATGTGTCGGTCGTTCGGGAAATCGCGGATAAATTTATTTGCCAGTGTTTTAGTTTCGTCCCAGTACCCACTGTTAAAAGCTGGTTGGCCGCAACAGGTTTGCTCCGGATTGTATTCAACGTCAAGTCCGGCTTTCCGGAGAAGTTTAACGGTATTGAATGCGGTCTCAGGATAAATCTGATCGATGAAACAGGGAATAAAAAGATCGACAGTCATTGCTGTTTTAATTTGGGTTGAAGATACCAAAGACTTTCCGGAAAACAAAAAAGCTGCCTGAAAGAGCAGCCTTTGCACGGGAGGAGCGACTCGAACGCCCGACACCTGGTTTTGGAGACCAGTGCTCTACCAACTGAGCTACACCCGTTTCTTTTTGCGATGGCAAATATAGTAATTTGTTTTTCACAACCTAGAAAAATAAAGGACTGCGAAGAAAAAAACTGTTAGAATCATTGGTTTCGGCAGTTGAATAAATTGTAACTTTTTCAGATTCTGGTTATTGGTTTTACCTCCTTCAAGGATCCTGTGTTTCTGGGGATGTTGAATGGGTCAAACGAGGTAGTTAAATTTTGACTACTAACAAACAGAGATTGCTCTGAACAGGTTTTAATGAACTTAATAAATACTAAAACCTATTTGGTCATTTGTGAACAATTACTATTTTTACCTGTACTAAGAATTTCTATTTATTAATTACTAAACAAGAAAGAATGAAAAAGCTACTTTTGATTGCAACGTTCAGTTTTTTAATGGCCGGAATAGCCGGTGCACAAGAATTAGGGGTTCGTTTCGGCGACATCTCGAGCGGAAACAATTTTGCCATTGACGGTATGTTTAGCACGGCAAAGTTTAGCCGTATCCATGCCGATCTCTCCTTTGGCAACGGGGTGGGAATTGATGCCCTTTGGGATTTCATTTACAAACCACTTGGCAACGAATCATTTAACTGGTATTTGGGTGCCGGTCCTTACATGAGGATCGCAGATCCGTTCTGGCTGGGAGTTGCTGGTGAAATCGGTTTGGAATATACGTTTAAAGGAGCGCCAATTGCTCTTGGCGCAGATTGGCGGCCTCACATTAGTATTATAGATGAGACAGCCTTTCACGCTGAAGGTTTCGGAATAAATATCCGATACATTTTCGGAAAATAAGAGTTAACTAATTGAAAATCAAATATAAAAAATGCAAGTACCTCTCCGGAAGTATTTGCATTTTAATTTTAGACAGGTCACCAAATTCTATTCCAGATACGTATATCCGTAAAGTCCTGATCGGTAATTCGATAAAAATTCTTTTCCTTCTTCAGCGGTAATAATTTCCGATTTTACAGATGAGGTTACCCAGGTTTCAACCTTTCGAACCAGCTTTTTGGCATTGTACTGAACGTAATCAAGTACTTCCGCAACGGTCTCCCCGTCAATAATCTGATCGATGTTGTATCCATTTTCATCTACTGAAATGTGGACTGCATTCGTGTCGCCGAAGAGGTTATGCAAATCGCCCAGTATTTCCTGGTAAGCGCCAACCAGAAAAACGCCGATGTAATACGGTTCTTTTCCTTTCAGAGAATGAACCGGCAAATAGTATGAGAAGTTGCGTGTCGATATAAAGTTGTCGATTTTTCCGTCCGAATCGCAGGTTACATCCTGAATGGTTGCTGAACGATCGGGTTTTTCGTCCAATCGCTGAATAGGGATAATCGGAAAAATCTGGTCGATGGCCCACGAATCGGGAAGTGACTGAAACAGGGAGAAGTTACAGAAATACTTGTCCGACATCAGTTTTGGCAAGTAAAGAAGCTCCTCCGGAATATGTTTCAGTTCGCTGGTCATCTGATGGATTTCTTTGGTAATCGACCAGAAAAGCCGTTCAATCTGGGCACGGGTTTTCAGGTCGAGCATCCCCAAACTGAATAAATCGAGTGCCTCTTCACGGATTTGCTGGGCATCGTGCCAGGTTTCAAGCATCCTCGACTGGTTAATCTGTTCCCAGAGCGAAAACAATTCGAGAACCAACTCATGATCGTCTTCGCGCGGCTCTTCGTCTTCGTTCATTGTTGGTACGCTGGCTGTTTCAAGAACTTCAAAAATCAGGACCGAGTGGTGGGCGGTTAATGAACGACCTGATTCGGTGATGATATTCGGATGAGGGATGTTATTTTTATCGCTGGCGTCAACCATAGTAAAAATGGCATCATTTACATATTCCTGAATGCTGTAATTTACGCTGCTTTCGCTGCTCGACGATCGTGTTCCGTCGTAATCGACGCCCAAACCACCGCCGATATCAACAAATTCAACCTGAAATCCTTTCAGATGAAGTTGAACGTAAAACTGAGATGCCTCTCGCATGGCCAGTTTGATGCGACGTATTTTTGTAACCTGGCTTCCGATATGAAAATGAACCAGTTTCAGGCAATCCTGAAGGTCTTTCTTTTCCAAAAGGTCAAGCGCTTCGAGCAATTCGCTTGAAGTCAATCCAAACTTACTTGCATCGCCACCTGAATCTTCCCATTTGCCGCTTCCTGAACTGAAAAGCTTGATGCGGATTCCGATATTTGGTTTGATTTTCAGGCGGTGGGCAATTTTGATGATAAGTTTCAACTCATTGAGCTTTTCTACAACCAAAAAAATTCTCCTTCCCATTTTCTGGGCCAGCAGTGCAAGTTCGATGTAATTTTCATCTTTATATCCATTGCAGATGATCAGCGAATCGTTATCAGTATTGATGGCAATTACGGCGTGCAATTCGGGTTTTGAGCCGGCTTCAAGGCCAATGTTAAATTTTTTGCCATGGCCTACAATTTCTTCGACCACAGGCCGCATCTGGTTGACCTTGATGGGATATACGATGAAGTTTTGAGCTTTGTAATCATACTCCTCGGCAGCTACTTTGAAGCAACTGGCCATTTTTTCGATCCGGCTGTCCAGAATATCGGGGAAACGAAGCAGCATGGGTGCCGAAACGTCACGAAGCTGAAGTTCTTCAACCAATTCGTGCAGGTCGACCTGAACTCCGTCTTTTCGGGGAGTTACGGTCACGTGACCTTGTTCGTTGATGGAAAAAAAGTTGATACCCCAACCGTGAATGTTGTAGAGTTCAGCTGAGTCTTCGATGCGCCATTTTCTCATTGATGAAAAGTTGTTTGATTGTTTATACCCGATAAAAAATTTCCGTAAACCGCGCCGATTCTATTTAAACTGCTGTTTTACGGAGGTGGTAAATGTAATAAAATATTGAAAGTGATCGGTTATTTTCAGGAAAGTGATCCAGTTAAAAAATGAGATAACATTGAATTTACATTCCTGTTGGCGTCACTTTTCCCTTCGCTCCAACAGCACCACATTTTCAACATGATGAGTATGCGGAAACATATCCACCGGTTGGATTCGGGTTACCCGGTAGAATTCGTCCATCCAGGCGAGGTCGCGGGCCTGGGTTGCCGGATTGCAACTTACATACACTACTTTTTCAGGAGCTGCTTCCAAAATGGTTTTCACAACTTCTTCATCCATTCCGGCACGGGGCGGATCAGTGATGATTACGTCCGGGTTTCCGTTACGGGCAATAAAATCTCTGTTCAATATCCTTTTCATGTCTCCTGAAAAGAAACTGGTATTCGTGATTCCATTGAGTTCCGAATTCAGATGAGCATCTGCTATTGCTTCCGGAACATATTCGATACCAACCACTTTCTTCACGTTTCGGGCGATGAAATTGGCAATGGTTCCGGTTCCGGTGTACAAATCGTAAACCACTTCATCTCCCTTCAAACCAGCAAATTCGCGGGCTACTTTATACAATTCGTAAGCCTGCAGGGAGTTGGTCTGGTAAAAACTTTTTGGCCCAATTTTGAATTTCAGGCCTTCCATTTCTTCGAAAATATGGTCGTGACCTTTGTAAATCCGGATTTCCTGGTCGGTAATGGTGTCGTTGCCTTTTTCGTTGATCACGTACATCAGCGAAGTAATCTGTGGAAACTCGGAGGCAATTGCATCGAGCAATTTCTCACGCTTTTCTTTTTCTTCCCTGAAAAAGCAAACAATCAGCATGAGATCGCCAGTTGATGAACTTCGGACAATGATGTTCCGGAGTAATCCAGATTGAATGCGCCGGTCAAAAAAATCGAGGCCGTTTTCGTCGGCATATTCCTTGATAAAATTTCGGATTTGATTCGACGGATCGCTTTGCAGCCAGCATTTGTTGATGTTGATGATTTTATCGAACAAGCCGGGAATATGGAATCCAAGGGCATTTTTATTCATGGCTTCTCCTTCGGTGCCGATTTCTTCTGAAGTCAGCCAGCGTTTGTTCGAAAACCCGAATTCGAGCTTGTTCCGATAAAAGGTGGTATTTTTTGAGCCAAGGATTGGACTGATTTCGGGAAGTTCGATCCGTCCAATCCGTTGCAATTGATCGGCAACCTGCTTCTGCTTATAATAAAGTTGTTTTTCATACGGAAGGAACTGCCATTTGCAGCCGCCACAAACTTCAAAGTGCTCGCAGAAAGCAGGAACACGGTCGGGCGATTCGGAAACAACACGGGTTACTCGCGCTTCCATAAATTTGCTTCGCTTCCTAGTAACCTGTAAATCGACCACATCGCCCGGTATGACATGCGTGGTAAAAACTACTACATCGTTCACTCTGCCAATTGCTTTCCCTTCAGCGCCAATATCAGTAATTAAAACACCCTCCAACAATGGCTTGTTATTCCGGCTTCTTCCCATGGGTTTCAAAATTTCAGGCAAAAGTAGTTAAATTATCAGAGCCGGAGAAAGCAAAAAGTAGTCCATGATCAGTCTCAGCTTTCAGAAAAGGGAGATGAATCAGAAGTTTGGCATTGTTTTCGGCTTTGTAGCTTTCAGGTGTGCAGTAATTATTCCCAATCAAAACACCTCCGATGAATACTGGTCCCTTTTTCATTGCCAACATCAAATTAGTAAAAATCTATCCGGATTTTCCTGCAAATTCCGTTGTTCCTTTTTATCTTTACTGAAAATAAAATCAAGTCATGGCACGAATCAAAAAAAGATATTTCGTTTTGGGAACACTGTCCCTGTTGGTATTTATTGCCTTGTTTTTCCTGTCGACCTTCACAAAAAACTATCTGGTGAAAAACAGCGAAAAACTCATTCACAGGAAACTTGAAATTGCCGAGATGCATTTCAACTATACCAAGGTGTCGCTTCAGGTTAAAAACCTTGCTTTGTTCGAAGCCAATAAAACCGATACTTTTGTGTCGTTCAGCGAATTCTATATCAATTTCAACCCATGGGCTTTGCTACAGCGCGAATACTCGTTTGCAGAAATACGGCTGGCCAATCCCAGGATTCAGGTTATTCAGGATGGAGGAAAATTTAATTTTGACAGTCTCATCCCCAAAAAAGACAGTCTGAAAGCAAAGGACACCACTGCACAAGAACCACTTAGATTTCTTATACGGAACATCCAGCTTGTAAATGGCGAAGTGAAATATGTTGATGTGCCGAAAAAAAATGTGGTGGAAATGAAAAATCTTAGCCTCAACCTGCCACTGATTGCCTGGAACAACAAAGAATCGGATATGGGTGTGGATTTCAGGATGGGCGAAAAAGGTCATGTGATCGTTCAGGCAAAAGTCGACAACCTGAATAATAAATACCACATAAACCTCACAACAAAAGACATTCAAATTCAGCCGATTACCAATTACCTGACTGACTACTTTGAGGTGAAATCGATGAACGGGCTGCTTTCTTCCGATCTGAAGATTGTGGGCGACATGAAGGACGTGATGAATGTACAACTGTCCGGAAAAGCCTCTGTTTCTGATTTTATTGTGGAGGACTTTGATTCCGAAAAACTGATTTCTGCCCCGAAAGTTTCGGCGACTCTCAAGGATATCAATATGAAAACCTTCCATTTCGGATTTGGAAAGATTGAAGCCAGCCAGCCAAACTTTTTGCTGGTCAGGAATACAAAAATGACCAACTTCGAAAAGTTTATCCTTCCATATTTCAGCACTGAATCGAATGCCACTGTTGCAGTTGCAGCAACGACCGAGCCTTCGGTGACCTATAGCATCGACACCATCAAAGTAGACAATGGCCTGATTTCGTTTACAGATAAGACGCTCAATCGACCATTTTCATACGAATTCAACAACCTGAACCTGACGATGAACAATTTTTCGGAAAGCGCCGACCGGATTCCTTTTGATTTTAACATGAAATTAAACGACAAAGGCACATTTTCAGGAAAGACCGTTTGGAGCATGCTCCACCCAATGAACCTCGAATTTAACGGAAAAATAAACCGGATGGACCTAATGAGTTTTTCGCCGTATTCCGAATTTTACTTCGCATCGCCCATCACCCAGGGATGGTTCAATTACAATCTCAGCCTGAAAATGAATCCTACCTCGCTGACGAATATGAACAAGGTTAAGATCGATGAACTTGAATTTGGCAAACGCACCAAAGACACTACCGCCATGAAAGTGCCGGTGCGACTGGGTCTTTACCTGATGAAAGATAAAAATGGAGAAATACAATTCGACATTCCGGTAAGCGGAAACCCGTCTGATCCTCAATACAAATTAGGAAAAATCATTTGGAAAGCTTTTGGCAAAATGATGCTCAAAGCAGTCACTTCACCATTTACAGCCATGAAAGATCTGGCCGGAACAAATCCTGAATCGCTTAAAACACTTCCATTTGACATTGCCCAGGATTCGCTGACTCAAGAGCAGCGGGATAAAATGGAAAAACTGGCCAGTATCCTGAAAAAGAAACCGGATCTCATCCTGCAGCTCGTACAAACCTCCGATCCGGAGAAGGAAAAAAACCGGATAGCCATTCAACTTACCAAAACGGATTATATTGAAACACAGACGAAAGAGCCGGTTGCAGTTAAAAAACTCGTTTCTGAATTAAAAGACGATGATCCGAATCTGCTCGATTTTATCCGGAAAACAGTTCCTGACCTGGATGCCATCGGGCTTCAACAAGCCTGTCTGAAACATGTTAGTGCAAGCAGGATCGAATCCAGATTTCAGGAAGTGCTGACTTCCAGAAACCGCGCTGTCACCGACTTTTTTGTTCAGAAGCAAGGCATTCCAGCCGAAGGAGTTCAGGTTTCAACGGCCGATTTGAACGATCTCGCACAGGAATTACGAATTCCGCAGTTTAAAATCGAAGTTTCACTGAAATAGCCGACCCTGCCAGGTATCTTGCTCTTCAAGCAGTTTTTCCAACTTGGCAGTGAATTCAAAGTTTTTCAGTCCCCAGTGGGGAGCAACCAGGAGTTTATCCGGAGCTTCGCTAACAAAGCGTTCAACTACAATTTTCGGGTTGAGCAATTCGAGATATTTTACGCACAAATCGAGGTATTCATCGACTGTAAACATCTTGAAATCTTCCGGATGATCGCGAAACTCTCCGAAAAGTCGCGTTCCTTTATGAATCTGCAACTGATGAAGTTTCAGGTTTTCGACAGGAAGATGTGAGATTACCCTGGCCTGATCGAGCCAATCTGTCATGGTTTCGCCGGGCAATCCTAAAATCAGGTGAGCACAATTGTGGATATTCCTTGCGGCAGTTTCATCCAACGCCCATACTGACTCTTCAAAACTGTGACCACGGTTCATTTTCTCAAGACTGGAATTCAGATGAGATTCCAATCCAAACTCAAGCATAATGTAGTGTTTTTCAGCCAATTCCTGAAGATAATCAAGTATTTCAATGGTGAGGCAGTCAGGACGGGTAGCAATCACCAGCCCAATCATTTCGGGATTATTCAAGGCTTCTTCATACAAGATTTTCAGATTTTCGACAGGAGCATAGGTATTGCTGTAGGCCTGAAAATAAGCCAGATACTTCATCGAAGTATATTTCCTGGAGAAAAAATCAATGCCTTCGGCAAGCTGATTGGCTACACTTTTCTCCAGATTGCAATAGGCAGGTGAAAATGTGAGATTGTTGCAGTACGAACATCCTCCGGTTCCGCGCGAACCATCTCGGTTTGGACAGGTAAAACCAGCATCGATCGAAATTTTCTGGACTCTGCCATTAAACTTTCCACGAAAAAATCCCGAAAAATCGTTGTATCGTTTATCACTTCCCCAGGTAAACCGGCTCATCAGTATCGTATTTGAATAGTTCGCAAATGTAGTTCAAAATCGAACCTTCAGTTGCAAATTTTAGTGATATGCCTGAGAATTATGCACTTTGAAAACCTCCGAATTTCAACAAAATCTGACGCTAATTTTTCCAATATCCAACAATACCATTGACAATTGTTCATATACTATTAACATACAATCAATTAACCACTGAAAGTATCATTCAAAACTGTTTAAAACTCGTTTAAAACTTTTTTACATCGACACTGCTAATGCTCATTTTCTTCGCTTCGATTTTTTAAATTTAAAAAACGATAAACCATGGCCATGTTCAGACCTGAAGATATCAGTCAGATTACCGCCAGAGGTAGTAGTATCGAGACTGTTAAACAACAGATTACAAATTTTAAATCCGGATTTCCACTCCTTCAGATAACTGAAGCCGCCAGCAACTATCATGGGTTGATCAAACTATCAGAGTCTGAAATACAGAAATATGCTTCTGCTTTTGATGATCGAATTTCGTCGGGTTTGGAAGTCCTGAAATTTGTTCCAGCATCCGGAGCTGCCAGCCGGATGTTTAAGTCCTTGTTTTCGGCTCTTGAAGCTATCCAAAAAGGGTCGTCTCCATCCGAAGTATTAAAGGAGAGTGAAATTGCTAAATTCATAAGCCAGATCGACCATTTTGCATTTTACGATGAGCTTAAAAGTCTGGCTTCAAAAAGGAACCTAAAAGTTCAGGAATTGCCTTTGCAGGAATTGCTTGAGCTGACTGTTTCCAAGATTGGACTGAATTACGGAAATCTACCGAAAGGACTCATTCTTTTTCATAAATATCCGGAAGGAAACCGCACTGCTACCGAAGAGCATTTCGCTGAAGGTGCTTCCTATTCGAGAAACAGCACTGGTGTTGTTAGCATTCACTTCACGGTTTCTGCTGAACATCAGGAAGCCTTCGAAAAACATGTGGCAGATATAAAATCCGGATTTGAGAAGAAGTTTGGTGTTCGTTACCAGATTGGTTTTTCACAACAAAAACCTTCGACCGACACGGTTGCAGTGACCCATGAGAATGAACCTTTCAGAAAAACGGACGGGTCGCTCGTCTTCAGACCAGCCGGACACGGTGCTTTGCTCGAAAATTTAAACGATTTGGATGCCGACCTGATTTTCATTAAGAATATCGACAATGTTGTTCCCGATCATTATAAAAAGACGACGATCAACCATAAGAAAGCTCTGGGTGGAGTTCTGCTCAATCTTCAGGAGCAGATTTTCAATTATCAGAAAATGCTGAACGAATATCTGCCTGCAATGCTCGAAAGCGCTTTTTACGCCGAAGCATCGAATTTTCTGGAAAATGTTTTGAATATAAGTCCTCCCAACAATCTGTTATACAGCGAAAAAGAAGAATTACACCATTACCTCATTCGTAAATTCAACCGTCCGGTCAGGGTTTGCGGAATGGTCAAAAATCAGGGTGAGCCAGGCGGTGGCCCGTTTTTTGCACTGAATAACGATGGTACTGTTTCGCTTCAGATTGTCGAAAGTTCCCAAATCAATTTCAATGATCCTGGACAATCGAGAATTGCAAAAAATGCAACCCATTTCAATCCGGTCGATTTGGTTTGTGCAATTCGGAATTTTGCAGGAGAAAAATACAATTTAATGTATTTTACCGATCCGAAGACAGGTTTCATTTCGATGAAGTCGAAAGATGGCAAAGATTTGAAAGCTCAGGAATTGCCTGGACTCTGGAATGGATCGATGTCGGATTGGAATACCCTTTTTGTTGAAGTACCGGTGGAGACCTTCAATCCGGTAAAAACTGTAACAGACTTGTTAAGAAAAGAGCATCAATCGAATTGATTTTAATCGAAAAGTATTCTTAGATTTGCAAACTTTTAATGAAAAGATATGAACGAGGAAGCCAGAGACAATATCGAAGATGATGATTTTGAGGAAGTTGCCGCCCGTTTCAAAAAGATGGTAAAATCCAATTCTTCAGAATATTTCGATGTTTTTGAAGTGGAAGGTATCGTTGACCAGTTTTTGGAAGATGGAAATATTAAGCTCGCCAAAAAAGCGGTCGAAACCGGATTGCGGATGCACCCTTCATCAATTTCAATTAAAATCAGGCAGGCGCAGGTGCTTATGCACGAAGGCAAACTCGACGAAAGCCTCGAACTGGTAAGTCTTGCCGAGAAAATCGAGACCAACAACCCTGATCTTTATCTCACTAAAGGTGCCGTTCTAACTTTAAAAGGCGACTTGAATATGGCCGTTGAAGCCTACGAATATGCTCTGAAAATGCCCATTGATGAATTAGATGAAACGCTTTACAACATCGGGGTCTCTTTTGGCCAGGAAGGTGAAACTCATCTAGCACTCAAATACCTAAAAAAGGCTTATCAGGCTAATCCTGACAACGAAATCATTCTTTATGAATTGGGATATTATTTCGATAAGGACTCACAGTTTGAAAACAGCATCGAATTCTATTCTAAATATTTGGACATTGATCCTTTCAACCATTCGGTATGGTACAACATCGGGATTACATACAACCGGATGGGAATGTTCGAAAAAGCCATTGAAGCTTATGATTTTGCATTGGTCATCAATGATGAATTTCTTCATGCGCATTTCAATAAAGCCAACGCGCTGGCAAACAACAACCAATTTGACTCAGCGATTGAATGTTATCTCGAATATTTACAGCTCGACAAGAGTAACGACGATGCCCACTGCTATCTTGCTGAATGTTACCTGAACACCGACCGTTACAATGAAGCCCTGGTCAATTACCAGAAAGCAATTAAGCTGAACGACACCAATGCAAGCGCATGGTATGGCTCCGGGCTTATCATGTGGTCAGAAGGTCATCTGAATGAGGCTCAGGGATTTTTCAAGAAAGCAATCAGTCTGGAAGAGGATAATTCTGATTTCTGGGCCATGAATGCCAAGGTACAGGCTGAATTGAATGAAATTGAAGAGGCAATAGATTCATTTGAAATGGCCACCATGCTCGAACCTGATTGTATTGAAAACTGGCTTTCGTATTCAGAAATGTTCTATGACATGGAAGATAACGACCGGGCTATAGAAGTCTTAAAAACGGCCAATAAAATCAATAAATCGAATGCTTTCCTGAATTATCGTTTAACGGCCTATCTGCTCGATAAAGACGAAGAGCTGGAGGCAGTTTGCCATTTCGAACGTGCACTGAAAATTGATTACAGCAAACAAAATGAGCTATTTGAGTTTTATCCGGAAGCATCTAAAGTTGAATCCATTAAAAAGCTAATTTCCCAATACCAGTCGATGAAATTTTAACACGATGAAACAAACCATTGAATATCAGGGCAAGTTCCATCAGAGCGCACAAACAATCAATTAATTAACATCAAAATCTTCTATGAATTTTAGTTTGCCACACATGCCTGAACGACCGGCAAAACCCAGAGAAAAAGGATTGACAATGGTGATGGACAAAGGGTTAAGTCTTCGTGAAGCGGAAGATTTATGTGATATTTCTGCCCCATATTGTGATCTGATCAAACTTGGTTTTGGAACGTCTGTCATAACCAACCGGCTGCTTGATAAAATCAGGCTATATAAATCGGCTGGTTTGACCCCCTATTTTGGAGGTACGCTATTCGAAGCTTTTGCTGTTCGGGAAATGATCGACGAATATCGACGGTATCTTGATGAATTTGAAATGGAAATGGTCGAGGTTTCAGATGGGGTAATGGATCTGGATCACGAACTTAAATGCAGGTATATTGCTGAACTGAGCAAAAACTATACGGTTCTGTCTGAAGTCGGCACCAAATTAAAAGGAAAAGAAATTTCGAATGACAAATGGATTTCCTTTATGAAAACCGAACTTGAGGCTGGTGCATGGAAAGTGATCGCTGAAGCCCGCGAAAGTGGAAATATGGGAATTTATAATGATGACGGATCGGCCAACTTCGAGTTGATTCTTGGAATTAAAAAAGCACTCAATCCTGATGATATCCTATGGGAAGCGCCTTTGAAAAACCAGCAGGTTTGGTTTATCAAACTTCTGGGATCGAATGTGAATCTTGGGAATATTGCTACCAATGAGATTATCCCGCTCGAAACCCTCCGTCTTGGACTTCGCGGCGATACCTTGCTGACCTTTATTCCATGCAAGCATAACTGGGACATTTGATCATTTATAAAAAGCATCTATTCGTGGTTGAGTGATCGTAGAAAAGGCCATCTGTCGATTGACAGATGGCCTTTTCTTATTGAATCTTCAGACCATTACATTCTATTTTGCATAGCTGATAGCACGCATTTCGCGAATAACGGTTACTTTTATTTGTCCCGGATAGGTCATCTCATCCTGAATGCGTTTGGCAATGTCAAACGACAATTGTTCCGATTCCTTGTCGCCAATTTTGTCACTTCCAACAATGACACGTAATTCGCGTCCGGCCTGAATGGCGTATGTTTTTAAGACTCCCGGATAAGAAAGCGCCAGATCTTCCAGGGTTTTCAGGCGTTTGATATATGATTCGACCACTTCGCGACGGGCTCCCGGACGGGCTCCTGAAATCGCGTCACAAACCTGGATAATAGGTGCGAGCAAACTGGTCATTTCAACTTCGTCGTGGTGGGCACCGATGGCATTACAAATATCCGGTTTTTCCTTGAAGCGTTCTGCCAGCTTCATTCCCAGCACAGCGTGTGGTAATTCCGGCTCATCATCAGGTACCTTCCCAATATCGTGGAGCAACCCGGCGCGCTTGGCCGACTTGGCATTCAGGCCTAATTCTGTGGCCATGATGGCGCAAAGATTGGCTACTTCGCGGGAATGCTGCAACAGGTTTTGTCCGTACGACGAGCGGTATTTCATTTTCCCAATCATCCGGATCAGTTCAGGATGTAAACCATGAACTCCCAAGTCGATGGTAGTCCGTTTTCCAGTTTCGATAATTTCTTCTTCCACTTGCTTGCGTACTTTTTCAACCACTTCCTCGATACGGGCCGGATGAATCCGACCGTCGGTAACCAGTTGATGAAGCGCCAGACGTGCAATTTCGCGCCGGACCGGATCAAATCCGGATAGTACAATAGCTTCCGGAGTATCATCCACAATAATCTCAACACCGGTTGCAGCTTCCAAAGCACGGATATTCCGGCCTTCACGGCCAATGATACGACCTTTGATTTCGTCGCTTTCGATATGAAAAATAGTGACCGAGTTTTCGATGGCAGTTTCGGTAGCCACTCGCTGAATCGTTTTAACCACCACCTTTTTGGCTTCCTTGTTAGCCGAGAGTTTGGCTTCTTCCATGATTTCGTTGATGTACGACATGGCTTCCGTTTTGGCCTCATTCTTCAAAGATTCAACCAATTGTGCTTTTGCTTCATCGGCTGAAAGGCCAGACAATACTTCCAGCTTTTCAAGATGTTTTCGGTGAAGTACTTCCACTTCTGCTTCCTTCTTTTCGAGAAGTTCAAGCTGAACAGTCAGATTTTCTCGGATTACATCCACTTCATGCTTCGAGGTCTCGAAATCCTTAATTTCCTTGTTTAGTTCGTTACGCCTTTGGTCGATCGAAGTTTCCCGCTGTTTGAGCTTGGCTTCAAAGTTATTGACCTTGATGCTCTTCTCATTGATGTACTCTTCGTGTTCCGATTTCAGTTGAAGAAACTTCTCCTTGGCCTGAAGGATTTTGTCTTTCTTAATAACCTCGCCTTCAGCTTCGGCTTCACTTACGATTTTGTTTTTCTTGCTTTTCAGGGCTTTGTCCCACATAAAATAGGAAAGCACTCCACCTCCTAAAAGGCCAGCAATGACGTATATAATAACCTCCATTTGATATTTAATTAAACTTGTTTATACTAATAAACCCGCATTTCTGATTCAAACTCCTGATCCTGAAATCATGGAATTCAAATTAAAAATGCGGGTTTTCGAATCTGTGATAAAATTTATTCCTTCAATGACAAATAATCTCCCAAATCTTCATCGAGCTTCTTCAACTCATCAAACAAAGGGGAATGGTCAACTTTTTCTTCCAACTCAATAGCTTTTAAAACAAATTGAAATGCAGTCATCGCTAAAATATCCTGCGAATCACTATTGACATACCTTTGACGGTACTGAAGAACGATATCGTTTATTATTTTGGCAGCTTTCCTATGCTTCTCTTCTTTTTCCCTCTCGACCTTCAACGGATATGAACGTCCGTCAATTTTAATGTTTATAGAAAGCTTCTCAGTCATTTATCTGTGTATTACTGGTTTAATAGAGCAATACATTTATCAATTTCCCGCACTATTTTTTGTATTCTGTTTTTTGCATCTTTATTTTCATCATCCGACACAATTAACATTTTTGCAATTTTTAAATTTTCGTATTTCTGTTCAAGCAAACGATTTTCCTGATGAAGCTGATTGATCGATTTTTCCAGGTCTCCAATCTTTCCTTGCAGTTGGTGTTTTTCCTGTTTAAGTGCCTCATGCTTAGCGATTATCTGCTTCACTTTAACCTTAAAGTCTATCAATAGGTTTTTCTCCAAATCAGTCATTTCAATACACTTTCTTGGACAAAATTAACATTTTTGGTCAATAGTAAAAATCTGCGGTCATTTATTTTGATTTAATCCGGGATAGACTTAGTCTGTCGCATAAATAAGTTTTCTATTTTCGCAATCCAAAGAACACCGATGAAAAACATTCTGAATATCCTGATTTTTCTTGCTTTTGAATTTTCTGCTGCCGCAGTTACTCCCGAATCCGTTGATCACAACTATTTTGCCCCACCCCTGAAAATTCCTTTTTTCCTGGCCGGAAATTTTGCAGAATTGCGTCCCAATCATTTTCATGCAGGGATCGACATCAAAACTCAGGGAAGAACCGGGCTTCCGGTTTATGCAGCAGCGGATGGATATCTTTCAAGAATTACAATTTCAGCTTCGGGATATGGAAATGCCATGTACATCAATCATCCGAATGGCACGACCACCGTATATGGCCACCTCGAAAGATTTATTCCGCGAATCGAAGAATTTATTCGCCAGATCCAATACGAAAAAGAAGTTTTTGCGCTCGACCAGGTGATTTCGGAAGGTACATTTCCGGTAAAAAAAGGAGAACAAATTGCATTCAGTGGAAACTCCGGAAGTTCGGGTGGACCACATTTGCATTTTGAAATCAGGCAAACCAAAGAGCAGATTGTACTGAATCCACTGCTGTTTAATATGCCGGTGAAGGATAAAAGCAAACCTATTGTTCAGGCACTGATGGTGTATCCGATTTCGGACGATGCCACAGTGGCCGGAAAAACCAGTCCTCAGCGGTTCGAAACCGTTTTGTCCGGAAATTCATGGCAATTGAAACCCAACCAGGCCATTCAGGTATTCGGAAAAATCGGTTTTGGAATCCAGACCGTTGATGTATTGGATGGAAGTCCAAACCGGTGTGGCATATATTTACTAAAACTGAGCGTGGATAAAGAACTTATATACTCGTTCACCATGGACGATTTTACTCAGGACGAATCCAGGTACATCAATTCTCAGATGGATTACGAGCGCGAAGTAAAAACAGGACAGCGGCTATACCGGACCTGGCTTCAACCTGGGAACAAACTGACCATTTACGATAAGGTTGAAGAAAGGGGAATTTTTAAAGCTACCGACGACAATTTGCACGAGGTAAACTATGAAATTACTGATGCCTATGGCAATGAAACCAGTTTAAATTTCAAAATCCAATCCAAAGAGATAAAAACAACACCGGAAAAGGAAAAAGGCGAACTGTTTAAATATAACCGGAACAACCACATCCGGAACGACGAACTCGAATTTTCGGTTCCTGAAGGAGCTTTGTATGATGATGTGGATTTCGTATATTCGAAAAAATCAACCCTTCCAAAATTCTATTCTCCGGTTTTTCAGCTTCACAATACAACTATTCCTTTGCACTTTGCATGCCCTTTGAAAATAAAGGCAGTGAATCTACCGGCCAACCTTCAGGGAAAAGCCTTGCTCGCCCAGGTTGATCCAGCTTCAGGAAAAATATACTCTGCCACAGGGAAATTTGTCGATGGATGGGTGGAAGGAAACATTAAGGTTCTTGGAAATTATGCCGTTGCTATCGACAATGTTGCACCGAAAATCACCTCGCTGTCCATCTCCGACAAAAAACCATTAAATAAAACCAATCTACTGAAATTCAAAGTGACTGATAACCTTTCAGGCATCGAAACTTTCAGGGGAACCATTGATGGGAAGTGGGTCTTGTTTGAATACGATTTAAAAAACAATTTGCTCAGCTATACGTTTGATAAAACAAGGTTTCAGTTCGGCAAGAAACATGAACTGAATCTTGAAGTTACCGATTACAAAGGCAACACGAGTAAATACAAGGCAAACTTTTACAAATAATGGAAACCTATTTGAGCATCGGTTGCATGTCGGGAACATCGTTGGACGGACTGGATTTAACTGCCTGCCGGTTTTCATTCGATGGGGCATGGAAATTTGAAATCCTGAAATCGGTTACCATTCCCTATTCTCACAAATGGGTCAACCGGCTCGCCAAAGCCGGCCAACTAACGGCGCTTGAACTGGCTTTGCTCAACAACGATTACGGAAAATACATCGGCAAACAAGTTGCTGGATTTTGCACTGAACTTCCTGAAAAACCTGATATCGTCTCGTCTCACGGACACACCATTTTCCATCAGCCTCAGGAAAGGCTCACGCTTCAGATTGGGAATGGCGCTTTCGTGGCAGCTTATTCAGGGATTCAAACGGCTTGTGATTTCAGGAGTTTGGATGTAGCCTTGAAAGGCCAAGGCGCTCCGTTGGTTCCGATTGGTGATGAGCTTTTGTTTGGTGAATATGAAATATGCCTGAACCTGGGCGGAATTGCCAATGTTTCTTACAAAGAAAATGGCGAGCGGCGAGCCTTTGATATTTGTCCGGCCAACATGGCTTTTAACTATTTCATCCAGGAATTGGGCTACGAATATGATTTGGACGGGAATCTGGGTCGTGCCGGAAAAATTCAGGAAGAATTGCTTGGTTTGCTCAACGAATTGGAATTTTATCAGCAAAAAGGACCCAAATCGCTTAGCCGCGAATGGTTTAATACAGAATTCTTACCCGTAATCCTTTCATTTCATTTGGCCCCGGAAGATGTACTTCGTACTTTATACGAACATGTTTCCGATCAGCTTTCGCGCGCAGTGGACGGATTTCAAAAGGCTCAGATACTCATCTCTGGAGGCGGAGCACACAATGTTTTCCTGATTGAATTATTCAGCGAGAAGACCAAGCATAAAACCATCATCCCATCAGCGCAGATCATTGATTTTAAAGAAGCTATCATTTTTGCATTTCTGGGAGTTCTCAGACTTCGTCATGAAATCAATTGCCTGAAATCGGTTACCGGATCGCTACGAGATCATTCAGGAGGGGTCATCTATCTGCCCTGATAGTAAACAATCTTCAGGTACTTGAATAAAGTCATGGATTTTTTCTTTCCGGAAGTCTACCTTTCCTGAGAATCTAAAACTTAACTGTATGAAATTTGATCCGGCCTCAAACATCCAGCATTTAAAACAATTTGGCGAATTCGGTGGTGTAAATCCTTCGATTACCGACTCCTCGACCTACATCTTCTTGCATGCCGACGATATGGAAGAAACCTTTCTGGGACACATGGAAGGCTGTTTTCTCTACTCAAGGCACTGGAATCCTACCAATAAGTACTTAGCTGATGCAATAGCCGCTATGGAAGATACCGAATCTGCCTGGATCACCGCATCAGGAATGGCCGCCATCACCTGCGCCATTCTTCAGGTCTGCAGTGCCGGCGACCACATTGTTACTTCAGTAACTACTTATGGCGGAACTTACGCTTTCCTGAAAAACTATCTCCCCAAGTTTAATATCGAAGTCAGTTTTGTAGATATTACCCAATTAGGTCAGGTTGAAGCTTCAATCAGACCAAACACCAAAGTCATTTACACTGAAAGTGTGACGAATCCTTTGCTTCAGGTTTCTGACATTCCCAAACTGGCTGAAATGGCTCACAGACACAGAACGCTGCTCATGGTTGACAATACTTTTACTCCGATGATCATGACACCCGCCAGAATGGGTGCCGACATCGTAGTTTACAGTATGACCAAGTTTATCAATGGTAAAAACGACTGTGTGGCAGGCGCCATCTGTGGAAGCAAACAATTCATCAACGATCTCTCGAATGTGAACAACGGGACGGCTATGCTACTCGGACCGGTACTCGATCCACTCCGCTCAGCGTCCATTCATAAAAATCTCCATACGCTTCACCTTCGCATCAAGCAACACAGCAAAAATGCCATGTATCTGGCCCGGGAACTTTTTGCGGCAGGATTAAAACTCGCTTATCCGGGACTTGAAACTCATCCTCAGCATGAACTGCACAAATCGCTGATGAACGAAGAATTCGGGTTTGGCGGAATGCTGGCCCTCGACTTTGGAACCGTTCAAAAAGCCAATCAGGTGATGCAAAAAATGCAACAGGCTGATGTAGGTTATCTGGCGGTTAGCCTGGGATATTTCAAAACACTTTTCAGTTGTTCCGGGAAAAGTACTTCGTCCGAAATACCTGAAACCGTTCAGCATCAAATGGGACTTTCGCAAGGTCTGGTTCGTTTCTCTGTCGGAATTGACAACAACATCGAAGACAGCCTGAAGGCTATTCTGGAAATCTGCAGGGAAGAAGGAGTGATTTAGAAGTCATTAGTGGTCAGTCAATTGTCATTAGACGTCATTAATGGTCTTTGTAATCGAAATTTGAACTTCGAAAGAGTAAAATTGTTCCAGAAGAAAATTTGAATTGGGTTCATACGTCAGCAAAATACTTATTTCCAATGTGATAATAATTATTTGGGCGGGAAACCATGATTATTGGAGTTGACATTTAAATCAAATCATAATCGTATTTCCGCATTTTCTAAAGAAATCAGCAACCCGAAAAAATACTATATTTGCCGCCTGTAATTTTAAAACCACAAAAATGAAAGCATACGTTTTTCCAGGGCAGGGCGCTCAATTCCCCGGTATGGGCAAAGATTTGTACGAAAAATCCCCTTTAGCCAAAGAACTTTTCGAGAAAGCCAACGAAATCTTAGGATTCAGGATCACTGACATCATGTTCAACGGAACTGAAGAAGATCTGAAACAAACCAAAGTAACACAACCAGCGATCTTTTTACATTCGGTTTTATTGGCCAGAACCCTCGAAAACTTTCAGCCTGAAATGGTTGCCGGACATTCACTGGGCGAATTTTCTGCATTGGTGGCTAATGGCGCTTTGAGTTTTGAAGATGGCTTGCTCCTGGTTTCAAAACGTGCACAAGCCATGCAAAAAGCCTGCGAAAAGGAACCTTCTACCATGGCCGCTATTGTTGGTTTAGATGACGAGATCGTGGAAGAAGTATGTGCTTCGATCGATGAAGTGGTGGTTCCGGCCAATTACAATTGCCCCGGACAACTGGTGATTTCCGGATCATTTGCCGGCATCGACAAAGCCTGCGAAGCATTGACTGCCCACGGTGCGAAACGCGCCCTGAAATTGCCTGTTGGCGGAGCATTCCATTCACCTTTAATGGAACCTGCCCGCGAAGAATTGGCTGCGGCCATCGAAGCAACACCATTCTCTGTGCCGGTTTGCCCCATTTATCAAAACGTAAATGCTGCTCCAACTTCTGATCCTGCCACAATCAAGCAAAACCTGATTTCACAACTTACTGCTCCGGTTCGATGGACCCAGACTGCTAAAAATATGATTGAGGATGGCGCAACCCTATTCACCGAAATCGGACCAGGAAAAGTTCTTCAGGGACTGATCAAAAAGGTTGACCGCAATGCCGAAGTTGCAGGTGTACAAAGCTTTGAATAGATAAATGAAACTCCCTAGTGTCATGTCAACAATCATATGACGGATAAAGTCTCTTAAGTTTTACACGAGCCTTCTCTGAGGTAAACTGCCAGTTAATTTTCTTGTCAAATCCATTGCGAGCCTTTTCCCAGGCTTCAGCTTCATCCCGGACTTT
>JANXYV010000004.1 GCA_025355875.1 Prolixibacteraceae bacterium
TGACCGGAGAAGCAAGGCCTGAATTCAATCTGGCAGTTTGGCAGGCATTGAATGATGGGAAAGGTATTTCATTTGACATGAAAGTGAATGATGTGGATACCGACGATGCATTAAATACAGCCACACCTCCTGTAGCAGCGCCAGCCGAATACTGGTGGAATACAACCAGTAACGATTGCTATGCACTGACCACCTATGCAGGATTTTTGAGTTCAGGAACTCCGATATCCGCTGATGCCAAGTATGTAAAAGACTGGAAAACACCAATTCCAAGCTGGTGGGCCCCGCTTCCGGCAGAAGAACCAACCCGCAAACAGGCAGTTTCATCACAGGTTGCTCCATTTGATGCAGTTGGAAGTGACTTTGATCTTGTGTGGTCAAAAATTCCGGGTGAAGGGAATAAACTTGGAGATGCCGGCAGCCGTTTGGGTAATGCTGCATCCGATCATGGTGATGCCGACTTTAGCGGTTCGTTTAAGACCATTTGCGACGAAACAAATATGTACATTCTGTTGCAGTACACCGATGATGATGTGACTGGAAAAGAAACGGTCGAAATTGCCTGGGCGCCTTATTTGAAAATTGATGCTCCCGATCTCGCGACATTGCCACAGGCATGGTATGCCCGCTACGAGGAGTTTGGAGCCTATAAAGCTACATTCAAAAGTACAGGATTCGACGCAGCAATGATAGTCACCGGAGCAACCGGAAATGTGAACTGGGGAGGAACTAACGACCTGCTTTCAGCCAACTTATTTATGGACGACCATACCGCTGTGGGTTCAAAAACAGTCAAACAAATCTTTACCATCGGTTTAGCTGCGTTCACTGGAGATGCCCGCCCGGAATTCAGTCTTGAAAAATGGAAGGAAATGAATCAGGGCAAAGGGATTTCGCTGGATATGAAAGTCAATGACGTAGATAGCGATGATGCTTTAAATACCGCAACGCCTGCAGTGGCAGCACCTGCTGAATACTGGTGGAATACCAAAAGTAACGATTGTTATGCGTTGACCACCTATGCCGGATTTTCAAAAGTCGGCGATTTAATTCAGGTAACCAGCCCTGATGCTGCGTATGTGAAGGATTGGAAAACCCCGATACCAAGCTGGTGGGCTACGCTTCCAACTGAAGAACCAACCCGCAAAGAGGCAGTTGCACCACAGCTTGCTTCTTTTGATGCTCAGACCGCTGATTTTGATGCAGTTTGGTCAAATATACCGGGTGCTGCCAACAAACTTGGCGATACAGGAAGTCGTTTGGGCAATCCATTATCTGATCATGGTGATGCCGATTTCAGTGGCTCTTATAAAGCAATTTGCGATAATAGCAACATCTATATTTTGTTAGAATACACCGATGACGATGTAACCGGAAAAGAAACCACAGAAATTGCCTGGGCGCCTTATTTGAAAATTGATGCTCCCGATTTAACAACCTTGCCACAAGCCTGGTATGCCCGCTACGAGGAGTTTGGAGCCTATAAAGCTACATTCAAGAATACTGGGTTCGATGCAGCAATGATAGTTACCGGTGCGACCGGAAATGTCAATTGGGGAGGAACAAACGATATTCTTTCGTCCAATTTGTTCATGGATAATAAAACCGCAGTAGGTTCGAAAACAGTTAAAATCATCTACACCATTGGTTATGCCGCCATCACGGGCGCAGCAAGACCCGATTTTAATTTGGATATCTGGAAAGCCTTGAATGGTGGCAAGGGAATTTCGTTGGATATGAAAGTGAATGATGTGGATACCGACGATGCTTTAAATACCGCAACACCGGCAGTAGCAACACCTGCTGAATATTGGTGGAATACGAAAAGTAATGATTGTTATGCTCTTACGACCTATGCCGGATTTTTAAAACCTGGCAATCTTTTCGCTTTCTTACCTACTGCAACCACCTGGACCGATAATTTTGACGGAAATACAGTTTCTCCATTGTGGGTTCCTGAACATGCTACCGATCCAATTCCGGTTTTTACCTTAACTCAGTCAGGCGGTGAACTGTTAGTTAATGTTGACAAAACCACAGGTATTGAATCAGGTATTCCAGTTTATGGTTTCTCAGCTTTATTACTTGACCTGAGCACCACCACTTACCTCGACCTGACCAAAAATCCAATTGTTGAGGTGAAACTGAAAGCTGACAAAGCTGTGACGTTCGAAGTGGGTTTGGTTCAGTCGTCGGTTGGCGGAAACAATGTTACGATCGCAAAAGCGGTGAAAGGAGATAATACCTATACTACCCTTAAGTTTGATTTTACAGGTAAGCTGGCCGGAAAATACGATCCTGCCAAAATTGACAAGGTTTATCTGAACTTCACACCAGGATGGGATGCTGCAGGTAAATACAAAGGCAATGTTACCTTCGATTATCTCAAAATCGGCGATGCTGCAACTCCTGTGACGAACCTGTATAATCCGACTGATTTGGCAGTTTATCCTAATCCGGCAATGACTTCCATTTGCGTAAAGAATGCAGTTTCGAAGAATATTCAGGTATTGGCAATTATTAATACATCGGGACAGACCGTGAAACAAATCAATAACTACAACGGGGCTCAAATCAATGTTGAAGACCTTCGTTCAGGAGTTTACTTTGTTCGCGTGATGAACCAAGACAACACAACCAATACCTTGAAATTTGTAAAGCAATAATCACAGACTGAATTTATTGGTATACAATAGTAAATGTGAATTTTTAATTTTAGAGGTTTAAGGAAAAGAGGTGAATTATCTGATAATGAGCCTCTTTTCCCTTTTATTTAAATCAACATGACCCGGTTCCCGAATGATGATTCAGTGATAGTTAGTTTCGATTTTAAAATTCAATCCCATGTCAAAAAGAATATCGCTTTTATTTCTGATGCTCTTGTCCGTTCTTGCAGGCGCAAATGCTCAAACAAGTTTTAGCGATGATTTCAATGCCGCTTCACTCTCATCAGGATGGATAGCAGGCAGCAGTCAGTACTCGCTCGTACAACAGGATGGCGTGCTTAAAATTGGCGTTAGCAAATTCGAGGGATGGAAAAGCTTTACCCTGAATTTGCCAGTCACCACCAATTTGTCGGCAAATCCTTATGTAAATATCAAGCTAAAAACCGAACAGGATATTACCCTGGATGTCTACCTGGTCGACGGTTCAAACGTGAACAAAAATATCCGGAAGCGGATTCCGCGAACTGAAGGTTATAACCGCGTCAGCTGGGATTTTACCGGTTTAGCCGGAATAAATCTGGCCGGTATTTCCAAACTTTACTTTGCTGTCAATGGCACAGCATTAACCTGTAACACGAATCTCGAGTTTGATGAGATTAAGGTCGGTTCGGAGGCCCAAAATCTTTCCAATTTCTCCGGAATTCCCGATCAGAAAGTGTTTTTAAACTCGAAGAAGAACAAAATTGTGATTCAGAACATCGAGAACGTGCAAAAATTCCGGTTTGCAACCGTCCCGTCTCTGATGTCCAATGTTTCGGTTGGAAGCGTTTCGAATGGAATGATGACCATCGAATACGATGCTGCGGATGGAAAAACCGGAAAGGAAACCGTCATCCTTCAAAGCATTGCGACAAGCCCATGGAAAAATAATTCCTTTACCTTTGAATTGAGTGTCGAAGATAACCATGCCCCAACGCTTACCACTCCTGAATTGTACCAGTGCCAATCCGGCATTGCACAAAACCTGTCTCTGACAGGCGTTTCAGACGGCGATGCGACCGCCAGACAGAATCTTAGTTTTGAAGTAAGTTCTGACAACAAGGAAATTACCGGTTCCGAAATCAAGGTTCAATATACACAGGATGCACCAACTGCCTTGCTTCAATTTACACCCGCCAAAGCAGGAAAAGCCGTTATTACGGTGAAAGTGAGCGATGGTCAGGCAACGAATAGCACCACAACCAAAACCATCCCGGTTGAGGTCTTCAGCGAATGGAACAATCCACCCACGCTCGATCCGGTTAAATCCGGATTGGTGTACAACAATGCCGGTGAACAAAAAATAGTGCTTACCGGAATTTCAGACGGGGATGGCATGACCCAAAAGCTTTCATTGGATGCCACCAGTTCAGATGAAACCATCATTCCTAAACCAACCATTGAATATACTTCCGGAAGTACCGGAATTTTGAAATATACGCCTCAGCCCGGAAAATCAGGAAATGCAACGATCACTGTCACGATCAGTGACAAGGCTGGAAACGCAAATAACAACGGGGACAAAACCTGTTCGGTCAACTTTACTGTCGAAGTTCAGGCGCCGCCGGCAACCGGTTACGTCGTGCCTTTGACCGATTATTTGGGCGACCGTGCCAAAAGGCTTTGGCATGTGGAAGGTGAAAATATAGTTCAGACTATTGCCTACGAAAAAGATGGAGCCGATGATGTGCTGAAAATTAACTGTACTTCGAAAAGCACCTGGAATGGTCTATGGTACGGATTCGACGGACAAAAACTGGATTTGGTCAATAATCCGTATATCACCATGTGGGTTAAATCGGATCAGGCGATCCAGTTCCATTTGTACTTCTGGGATTACAAAGCGAAGCGGAACAACATGAGCCCAACCGAAGAAAAAGCTATTCCGGCCAACACCTGGACCAAGGTGACCTATGATTTTACAGGTAAGATGAAAGATGAAAATGGCACCCCTCTGATTGCTGACAAGATTGACTCAGTACTATACAATTACCATCCGACTTTTGGATGGCCGTTCACAGCCTGGGCCGGAAATGTATGGTTTAAAGACATTCGCATTGGCGACAAGGCCGACGGGAACTTTGTTCAGGAAAAGAAATGCACGATCGATGAGATTCCCAATCAGACGATATTCACGGATCCCGGGGAGGGAACAATTGACTTAACCGGTATCAGCAGCGGAGGTACTTCAGCAGTTACAGTTACCGCGAAAAGCAGCAGTACCGACGTCGTGTCCGATCCGACAGTCACGCTACTTTCAATGGGGAAAGCCACGCTAGCTTACAATCCTTCAGGAAAAGCAGGTATTTCAACGATTACCGTGAATGTTTCGTCCGACGGTTCGACCCCGGTACAGAAAACATTTACTATCGATGTTCAAGCGAACAATGTGGCAAATGCTGCGACCATTTCAATCGATCTGAACACTCGTTTTCAAACCATGCGGGGAATGGGAACCTATGTCGATGGTGGCATGAAGAATTATCTGAAACAATACACCGAAGATTTGGGAGCCACAGCCGCACGTTTTGGCGTGATTGGCAATCAGCTTGAACCCGTGAACGATAACAACGATCCGTATGTGTTAGACCGTAGTGCCTTCGATTACAGTGCCTTCGACTGGGAATTCATCAAGCAGCTGAAAGAGAAAGGCGTCGAACATTTTCTGCTAACGATCTGGAGCGTTCCGGCATGGATGAAGAAAAATGCCTCGGAAGATTATTTTATCGCCAACGCATTGACATGGGAAGAAACCGACAACCGGGTGGACACACTCATGTATGAGGAATACGCCGAATATGTCGTGGCCATCGTAAAATCATTTAAAGAGATGGCAGGTGTCGATCTCGACGGCATCGGACTGCAAAACGAGCCTGCATTTTGTGAGCCTTATCCATCGGCAATCCTGAGTCCGGAGTTATTTGTCAAACTTATCAAAGTTGTTGGCAAACGCTTTGAACTGGAAGGCATCAAATGCCGGTTGTATATGGCCGAACAGGTTCTCGGAATACCTATATATCCCTGGTCAGCTTACCTGGTCGAAGTTCAGAACGATCCTGAAGCATGGAAATACAGCGATGTCCAGGCGGTTCATGGGTATGCCGGCGACGGTATCACAGCCTTCACTGCTGACTGTGCTCAATGGAAAGGCTATCTGAAAGGGGTAGAAATGCCGCCTCATCCAAAAGAATTCTGGATGACAGAAACTGAAATTCCTTCAGGAACCTGGACTGATATCATGACTAATATTGGCGCAATGAGTACGGCCTTCAGCTGCGGAAATATCAGTTTGTGGACACAGTGGGGCTATACCGGCCATTACACGACTCAGGGAGAAAGTAACCAGCTGACGTATGCCGAATCGCAGTTTGCCAGGTTTGTGAAGCCGGGTGCAGTAAGGATCGCGGCCACTTCTCCGAACGAAAACCTGTTGGTGACTTCTTTTGTAAACACCAGCAAATACGATAATAATCTTGCAACTGTCGTCATCAACAAAGGGACCGCCCCAATCAGCATAAAACTTTCGGGGAAAGACCTTCCGGCCAGTTTTGATGCATGGCAAACCTATCAGCTGCAAAACTTTAAAAAGACATCAGGTGGCCTTCAAGCCGGCAATACGTATTTATTACCGCCACAGAGTATCACCACTTTTGTGGCTCAGCTGCCAAATGCAGCGCCGACCATCGATCCGGTGGCCGATCAGGTGATTAAAAATAATGACGGTGAGCAAATGATTATTCTGACTGGAATTACCGACGGTGGCGAAGGCAACCAGTCGCTCACTATCAAGCCATCGGTTTTGACAGGTGCGACAAGCATCAACAATGTTCGGGTAGAATACAATTCTCCGGAAAATACGGCCAGGCTGTATTTTACCCCGGGTTCAAGTCAGTCGGGGAATGCTTCGATCAAAATTGAGGTGGCCGACAATGCAATTGTGAACAACAAGGCTTCCGTAAACTGCAATATTCAGGTTCTCAAAACAACTTCGGTGGATGATCTCAAGGATAACGGTCTCAAGGTTTACCCAAATCCTGCCAGCGGCAACCTGTTTGTTTCGTTGCCAAACCAATCCTTTGAAAAAGCGGAAATTGTGAGCATGACCGGTCAGGTTCTGGTTCAGCGAAGAATTGACGGCAATTCGCTTCGGTTTGACATCAGTGCCTTGAAAAGCGGTATGTACCTGATGCTTGTAATTGGTGATAAAGCTACACTGGAGAAAAAATTTATTGTGAAATAATCAGTCCTTATTGAAAGGTTCTTTAAACACAAATCTAAAATGAAATGAAGAAATTCATCCATCATCTATCCTATATGCTCAGTGCCATTTTGGTACTGAGCATGTGTTTTCATGGCATGGCTCAGGTGGCACCTGCAGTTTCGCTGGTTTGCAATTCAAAAGTGGTTCATCCGCTCGATCGGCTGACCGTGGTTTCGAATACTGAAGGAATGATAACGGTTACCGACGGAAATGGAAGGGAATATTTCGAATGTAAAACTGCTCCCCGAATCATTTTCACGGTTGGAGGTTCGGCCGGGAAACATCAGGTTCTTCTGAAAGATAGCCGCAATAAGGTTTTGGCTATCACCAGCTTCAAGGTCGAAGCCGAAACCTTGATCAGCGATCAGGGGAAAATCTCCGAAATGTTTGATTTATTCCATCGGGGAATGTTGGTCTATTCGCCTACCGGTTACGAAGAAGTAAAATGGAATGGAAAAACCTACCGGTATTTTGTGAACTGGGTGCTGGATAACAACAATACAATGATGGGAATGAAGTATTTCAGTCCTTACAGTCGCGATCTGACTGATCTATTTCGCGAAACCCAGGAACCCGATGGCCGGATATGGAGCTTCGTCAACCAGGGAAATGAATCGGATTATTATGAAACTGCCTATTCACCGATCAATTGCTTCCGGAAAGAGAAAGATGTATTTTTTGTTCGGCAGCCCAACGAAAATCATGTCGAATACAACTTCGTAAACATGATGTACCAGCACTGGAAAGCCAGTGGTGATGATGCCTGGATGAAGCAAAACCTCGATTGTGCTGCCCGGGCACTCGACTATTGTATGACCGACAGTGTCCGCTGGTCGAAACGGTTTCAATTACTGAAACGCCCTTACTGCATCGATTCATGGGATTTCCAGGTAAACGACGAATACACTCCGTTCGCCTATATTTCGCCAACGATGGTTTTGGTTCCGGGGAAAACCAAATTTGGGGTATTCTTCGGTGACAATACCGGCTATTTCGAAGCCTGCAACCAGTTGGCCGAAATGTTTGAACACGCCGGAAAGACTGGTCAAGGCAAAACCTATCGTCAGCGCGGCAAAGACATTCTCGACCGTTTAATCCAATTAAGCTGGAACGGCAGGTACTTTACCCATTTCATCGATGAAGATCCGACGGTAAAAAGAAACCTGGGAGTCGACGAAAAATCGCAGATCGCCCAGGGAAACATGTATTCCATCAACCGTGGACTTTCGCATGAAATGGATGTCGACATTATTAAAACCTATTTTCATTTAAAGGAAAACCTTCCGGTTGGTTCACCCGGCGAATGGTATGCCATTTATCCTCCGTTCGAAAAGGGATTTGGCGCTCACAACCAGAAATGGCAATACATGAATGGCGGAGTTGCCGGTCACGGAGCCGGTGAGCTGGCCCGTGGCGCCTACGAAAACGGCTATGAAGATTATGCTTCGGATATTTTGATCCGGCTATCAGATTTGGGAAAGAAGAACGGGAACCGTATCTGGTTTTCGTACACCGGATCTATTCCGCCCCCGCCTGCAAAACCAAGCTATAAAAGCGTCAGCCTGAATTCTCAGGCCAACATGGATTTATGGGACAAGGTAGGAAACGGTTCATTCGAATGGATGAACGCCGGGCGGAAAGGCAACGACATGCGCGGATTACCTACCGGGGACCAAATTTTTGCTGAAATCCCGTTCAGGGTGATCAATCCCGATCAGAATCAGCGGAAATCGGCACTTGCGGTTTCGGTGATCAAAGGCTTTCCCAATCAGGCAGAAGTCGAAGTCAACGATTCAGCAGAAACCGTTTACCTGCTTCATTCTTCATCCGATAATATTCCCAGTAATGTTGCCGGGGCAATCACCTTTATCTACACCGATGGCTCGGAAGCATCGCGATACCTGATGAAGGGAAAAGAAGTCACCAACTGGTGGTTCTCCAGCCTCAAGACGGACTATTCAGGAGTAGCTTGGTCAGGACCCAATCCGGTCAGCACCAAAGTGGGCGTTTGCTGGGCGGCCATTGAAAACCCGCAGCCGGATAAAAAAATTGCAAAACTTCGGTTTCATGCTCCCCTGGAAGGTGGAATTTATGCGCTGCTGGGAATAACTCTTTCCAATCAGGCTCATTATGTCAGGCCAAAAGTCGAATCTTTTGGAGGACCCGACAATTGGGCGGCAGCGCTTGGAATGGCCGCTTTGGTGGAGGGTCTGGCCGGAGTTCAGAATACAGGACTGGCATTCGATACCGTCCGCATTTCGCCGCGGTGGATTTCATCAAAAACCGATTCGGTGATGGTGACCATTCATTTCCCGGCATCCGATACCTATGTGGCTTACCGGTACGATCATCATCCGGAAAAGAAGGAATTCAACATTGAATTGACAGGCAGCGGAAATGAAGCTGGTTTTCATGTACTTTTACCGAAAGGGGTTTTTTCTGCGAAGTCAGTTTATTCCGGAGATCAAAAAATTAAATTCACTGTTTCTAAAACGGAGAATTCGAATTATGTCGATTTCAAACTAAAAATGACAACTGTTCAGAATGTTACGATTAAATATAATTAGAAATCAGACCTGAATGGAGTAACTCATTTTCAAAATGGAAAGATTGTAGTGAAAAGGAAAGATTGAACCGATTAGTAACCAGCCTGATAATGAATGATGAAACTAACAAGACTAACTTAAAAAAAATGCAAATCAACGAAAAAACGAATGTTGTTATGAACCGGTACTTCCGTTATGTGCTGGCGTCCTTTCTGTGTTTCCTGCTTTTTATGTCAACTCATTCCATGGCCGGCAATACTGATGCCGGATACAGATACTTGCGTCTGACTGCCTTGGGTGGAGTGAGTACTTATGACATTTACATTTGTGAAATTGAATGGATGGATGGCTCCACGGCCTATCCGATCGTAAAAAAAACTGCTGCAAGTTCATCCGCTGTTCAGGCTACGGTTGCTCCAGACAATGCATGGATGGCATACGATGGGATTAAAAGTTTATCAGGTGTGTGGAGCCCAAATGTGACAACCTATCCATTTTCAATAACCTGTGATTTGGGGGCTGGAGTTTCAATTAAGCCTTCCGGAATAAAAATTTCAATTGAATGGAATGCTCGTGCAATGTCTTCCTTCACCTGTGAAGGGTCGAACGATAAATCGACATGGACTAATTTATTCACCAAAAACGGGTTAACAGAAAACGATTGGGTTCGCGATGCCACCAACAGTTTTGTGTTTCCGGTTCCTGACCTTCAGGCCCCAACCATTCCAGCCAATCTGATTGCTTCCAACATCAATCAATCAGGTTGTACACTTTCATGGGATGCGTCAACCGATAACATTGCCGTTGCTTCGTATGAAGTATTTAAAGATGGTGTTTCGGTTGGAACCACGACTTCAACATCCCTGAATATAACCGGATTAACTTCAACGTCGACTTATGCGTTGACGGTTAAAGCAAAAGATACCTCCGGAAATGTTTCTGAAGCAAGTATTCCAAAGAATGTTACCACTACCGCACCCGATCTGACGGCTCCAACAAAACCAGGTGGATTAATTTCATCGAACATTACCTTTTCAGGTTTTACGTTAACCTGGACAGCCTCTTCCGATAATGTGAGTGTTGCTTTATACGAAATTTTTAAAGGAACAACCTCGTGTGGAACAACCACTTCAACCTCGCTTAAAATTACGGGATTGACTGGTTCTATGGATTATTCAATGACTGTAATCGCAAAGGACGCAGCAGGGAATGCTTCTCCTGCAAGTGATCCAAAACTTGTTACGACTTCAGTCTATGTTCCCGGAAAAACCGGTTTTGTTGAAGACTTTAATGACAATAATCTGACCGGTTGGTATGCCGGAAGTTACGGATTGACCGAACAAGCCCAGATGTTGAAAATTGTTCCGGTCAAAAACAGTGTATGGGATGGTTTCGGATTCAGTTTCCCTGAAATTACAATTAAGGACGCGCCTTACGTCAGCCTGAAAGTGAAGTCGAATTTCGATTTTAATATTTCGATGGCTGTTGGTAAGGCAAACGGAAAGATCGACAATTATCCATTGCGGATTGAAACCATTGGAATCGCCGGAGCACAGGAAATTGTTGCCGGCAGCGAGTTTCAGGAATATTCGTTCGATTATACCGGGTTGCCTGCCGGAATGCTTGACAGCATCAGCAATCTGCATTTTGTGCTGAATCCGCTGACCCGCGACTTTGGGCCGGCCGCCAGCAAGGAAATCTATTTCGACGATATCAAAATAGGAGATCTGGCTGATCACACTCCTGCCATTTCGGCTGTTCCCGATCAGGTTTTCACCGTTGCCGCCGGAACTGGTTCCAGAACCGTCAGCTTCAGGAATATCACCGACGGAAGCACCGATAAAAACTCAATCACGATTTCGGCTTCAAGTTCAAATCCGGCCTGCATTCCCAATCCGGTGGTGAACTATACCTCACCCAAACGGGCAGGCTCGCTGGTGTTAAATCCAATTCTCGGCGCCGCAGGCGAATCTCGTATTTCGGTCATGGTGTCGGCTCCGAATACAAGCGACAAGGTGATGACATTTATGGTGAAAGTCGTTCCGAATCAGCCGCCAACGATGAAGACTGTTCCTGACCGCCTTGCTAAAAAAGGCGAAAGTATTGTGATCCCGCTCGATCAGATCAGCGATGGTAATCAGGAATCGACCCAAAAAGTAACTATTACTGCAACCAGTTCCGATGCTTCGGTCATTCCTTCGATCATGGTTCAGCACGATTCAACGGCCTTTACCGGATCACTCGCTTTCCGGATCAGTCCATCCGCTGCCACTGGTTCGGTTGCCAAAGTCTCAGTCAAACTGAAAGACGACGGAGGAATCGCTTCAGGCGGGAAAGATGAATCGGATTATTCGTTTTACATTACCGTGTACGACGATATTAACCACCAACCGTCGTTCGATTCCATTCCTCCGAAAAGCGTGAAAGCCATTGCCGGAGCGAATCACATCGATCTGAGCGGGATCAGCGACGGAGACAACAATACCCAAACCCTGAGTTTCGAGATCGTGGCATCGACAGATACCGTGGTTAAAAACCTGAACATCGGAAAAGTTGGACAGGGAAATGCTTCGCTCAACTTCGATCTGATCGGGAAAACCGGTGCGACCCTGATTACCATCCGGGCAACCGACAATGGCGGAAATGGCGGAAATAATGGAAATCAATCCTGCGTCAAATCGTTTCTCCTTACTGCAGTTCCGGTTCCGATTACCGGCCTGGTGGCTGATTACCTTCCGTTTGTCAGTAACATTGCGGGAACAGGAATTATTAACAATCAGTCGGGAGGAAAGGTAGAGATTATGACTGATGGAACTGTTCACCTGAGTGGAACCGTCATGCAGCAAAGTTTCCCTTCAGCGTATTTTAACCTGACCAAACTCACTGGTGGAAAAGAGCTGGATATTTCACTAAATAAGTATGTCAGTTTCAAATTCAAAGGCGCTTCTACCAACAAAATTGAAGCTCCTGAAAACAAACCTCTTGATTTAACCAAGATCTTTTTCCGTCTGGTCGACAACATCAGTCCAGGAGCTCCTGGAAGCGGGTATAATGTGTCGTTTGTTGAACTGAACTTGGCCAATGACGACCAGTGGCACGATGTTTATCTCGATTTTTCAGGTCTTTTCCTGAAAACAAAAGACGGGAACCAGACCGACAGTACCCGTATTTCGCGCCTGATGCTCGATATCAACGATTTGTGGTTCCAGCAAATCAAGGGAGATTATTACTTCAAGGATATCAAACTTGGCGATTTGGCCGACCGACCTGTTGTCGTTGCTCATCCGACACTCAATCCGATTCCTGATCAGATCATCCTTAAAGGAGAAAAAGTACGGCCAGTTCGGCTGACCGGAATTACCGACGGTCTTGGTAATCCGACGGCAACCCTGATGGCTGTATCCAATAAACCATCACTGGTTTCAGGATTAAATATTGGGAACATCATCAATGGAACGGCTTTGCTGAATTATTCGGTAAATATTGCTGCGACTGATACCGTCAGGATTTCGGTCATTGCCCAAAATTCTTCATCAGCGGGCTCGGTCAGCGACACGATGACGTTCAGGGTTTATGCGATCGACAAGGCGACGATGGCCAGCGGTGGTGCTGTAACCATCGATTTCAGCAAGACTTATCAAACCTTTGCCGGAATGGGAACCATGTTCAACAACGGCAGCAACTACGACCAGGTTCAGCAGGTCAAAGACCTGAACATTACCCTGATGCGTTTGACTTCGGACGGAGAATTCGAACCGGTGAACGATAATTCGGATCCGAATGTGACGGATTACAGCAATTTCAACCGGAAGGCGCTTCCAACCGATGTCATTCGCGAAATCAACGAAAAAACCAATTGCCACAAGTTCTTTTACACACCTTGGTCGCCGCCAAATTGGATGAAAATGAACAAAGGTTCAAATCCCGATCCGGCAACGATGTGGGCTGGCAACAACAAGCTGAAACCCGAGATGTATGAGGAATTTGCCGAGTACCTGGTGGCCATTTGCAAAACCATTCAGGAAGAAGCCGGAGTTGAACTGTATGCCATCAGCCTTCAGAACGAGCCGACCTTTAACGAACCTTACGGATCGTGTCAATACACTGGCGCCGAATTCAGGGATATGATGAAAATTATCGGGCCGAGGTTCAATGCCGAAAACATCCATACGCGTATCATGATGCCAGAAGATATTGCCACCATGCTCGACTGGGTTTCAGGAAAAATTGATCCGGTCAATGCCGATCCGGAAGCCAGAAAGTACCTGGGAATCATTGCCGTTCACCTTTACGATCCTGACGGAATCAATGTTGGCGGAGGCGGTTCGTCGCGCTGGAAAGATTTACTGAGCATTAAAATATCGACGCTGGCCGAAGGACTTTGGATGACCGAAACTTCAGGATTTGGAAATGTGTGGGAAGGTTACTGGGGCAAGGATTATCTAAGCGGTAACCCGCAGTTCTTCCCCGGACCGCTCGATTTTGCCGGCTCGATGTACACTGCTTTTAAAACAGGAAACATCAGCGCCTGGACCGATTTCGAGGGAACGGCCTTTAAAATCAAGAATGACCTGGCCGGTAGCGTATTCAAAAACTTCTCGGCGTATCTGAATCCCGGAGCAGTAATGGTTGATGCCACATCCACCAATACCAAGGTGTTGTCGCTGGCCTTCAAAAATACCGATGAATCGGTTACCTCCATTTTGCTGAATACCAGCAAAGCACCATTGAAAATCATCGTCAAAGGAAACAATGTTCCCCAGTTCTTCAGGAGTTTTACCACCGGAGATGCTTCACCATTTCTGGAAGGTTCAAACGTGACCGATGGCACGGTGGTTTTGCCTTCGCGAAGCATCACCACCCTGTATCATTCACTGGCCAATCTTCCGCCGACAGTTGATCAGACCGAAAACAAATACCTGGAACTTGCAGCAGGACCCCAAACTGTTTCGTTGACCGGAATCACTTTTGGTGCCGATACGACGAAACAATCGGTTATTTTAGTGAAGGCGCTTGCTGCGAATGCTGCAGTGGTGAATCCTCAGGTGGAATATCAGGCCGGGGCAAATACTGCCAGCCTGAAACTGACACCGCTCAACTACGGAACTTCATTGGTATCGGTCACGGTGAGAGACAATGGCGGAATAGCCGGTGGCGGAGTCGATTCGCTGACCATGAAATTTTATGTTTCGGTAATCAGCAAGTTGAATCATCTACCAACCATTAAGCCGCTGGAACAGATCACTGCGCTCGAAGATGCCGACAGTGTGCGGGTTGAACTGAGCGGAATTTCTGATGGTGACAACGGAACCCAGGCTTTGAATTTTAACATTTCCAACAAAAACCTGGATCTGGTTCGCCCGCGAATTAGCTACATTCAAGGATCAGACAAGGCCATGATCGTCTTTAAGCCAGCAGCGAATAAAAACGGAACCGATATCTTCACGGTAATTTTGACCGATCGTGGAGGCGATGCAACCAACAATGGTGATCTGTCGGTAAAACTGGAGATTCCGGTAACGATTATACCTGTCAACGATGCGCCGGTAATCAAGGCCATACTGACCAGCGCTTCGGTAAAAGGCGGAATTGTAAAACGATTCCCCATCACCATTGACGATGGTGATCCGGAAGTGAACCAAACGCTGAGTTATGTGCTTCGAAATCCAAATCCGGATATTGTGGATGCATCCATTACAGTAGGTCAACCCAATTCACTCACGCTCAATGTGACCGGCAAAAAAATGGGTGTGGCCAATCTGACTTTTGTCCTGAAAGACGACGGCGGAACCTTAAACGGAGGAGTCGATTCGGCGAAAGTTGATTTCACGGTTACCATTCTGACCACCGTTGGCGTGGACGAAATCACCAGTTCTGTCATCAGTCTGTATCCGAATCCTGCAACCGATTTTATAACCCTGAACCTTGGCGACACCAACGCAGAGGCGCTGATGATCAAGAATGTGAATGGTGAAATCGTTTTGCAGCAAGAGATTGCAGCTGACGAAAATCTCGTCCGGATTCCGATAGCCAATCAACCTTCAGGAGTTTATTTGCTGACGGTTTACGATGGT
>JANXYV010000016.1 GCA_025355875.1 Prolixibacteraceae bacterium
TTCATTAATTAACTGGCTTTGTTCCGTTGAAGGCAAGTTACGTATCGCTGATATTATTTGTTGATAGTTCATTGCAATTATTTTTGACTAAGATATGGAATAAATTTAAATATTACAACGCTATATTAAACTACAGCCAAATCCTTTTTCAACTGCCCAATGCCATGAAAGATGCTGGAGCAGACCTGACTGATCTTTTCATCCGAAATAGAAAAATAATTCCCTGGTTTCCGTCGGTTTTGATAGGCCAGGATTTTTCTTCAGCAGTTGAATTTCTAGAACAGTCGCAACCGAGACAAATTGTAACAAACAATATCGGTATCGCTTACGAAGCCTGGCAGAAAGGTATTCCCTGGATGGCCGGACCAAATTTGAACCTGGCTAATTCTTTTAGCCTGGTTTGTTTGAAGGAAAATTTCAATTGTGCCGGGGCATATCTCTCCAACGAGATCAGTAAAACCCAGATGAAGCAAATTCAAAGGCCGGACGGTTTCAAACTGTATTTCAGCATTTATCAGCCACTGGTACTGATGACCAGCCGGCAGTGTTTGTTTTATCAGATTATAGGATGTGAAAAGAGCCAAATGGACGAATCCTGCATTCGTGACTGTAAAAAATCAGCCTCAATTACCAACACAAAAGCTGTGGAGTTCCAGATTGAAAAAACTAAGGGAAATTACAATTGCGTTTATAATGCCATAAACTTACTGAATACTGATATTGTCGCGGATTTTCCGGATCTCTTTTCAGGTTTTATGATTGACCTGAGCGATATTAAAACCGAAACCCAAATTGAGCTGGATAAACCGGGGATAATTCAGCTTTTCGAAAATCTCATCAATGGAAATTCCGGATCAGCCGAGGAACTTCAAAAGCGAATTTATCCGACTACCAACAAGCAATATAAAACTGGAATTTAACTGATCAAAAGTGCGTTTTCAGATCTAAAAAAGGCACGAAAAAAGAGCCAACTGGCAGAAATTCTCCTGAAAGTTGGCTCTTGTAAATTTTCAGATGCGTATTTTATTTCATCCCGGATTCAATCATCTCGCCCAATTTCAGGTATTTAGCGTATAGCTTTTGATATTTGGCGGCATTTTCAGGATTTGGTGTATAGGTCGTTTCGAACCCTCCGCCCATTTTTTTCTGTGCTTCGGCAGTATTCGGGTAAACTCCGGCAACAACCGCAGCAGCCATTGCCGAACCCAGTGCACAGGCCTGTTCCGAACGGGCCACCTTGATGGGCATATTCAGTACATCGCAAACAACCTGCATCACGAAGGGCGATTTCTTGGCGACACCGCCCAGGGCAATCACTCCGTCGATGCGAACTCCTTCATGGATAAACCGGTCAATAATCGCTTTTGATCCGAAAGCGGTGGCTTCGACCAGCGCACGGAAAATGCGAGGTGCATCCGAACCCAGGTTGAGTCCTGAAATGACACCTTTCAGATTCTGATTGGCATCCGGAGTGCGACGACCATTCATCCAGTCAAGGGCAACTATGCTGCTTTCTTCAATCGGAATCAGCTCGGCAGCTCTGGTCAGTTCAGGAATAATTTTCGATGAGATTTCATTGATCATTTTCACTTTGGTGGCTTCATCAATCAGCGAGCTGCTTGCGATAATCTGTTCAGTTGGCCAGGCCAGCACATTTTTAAACCAGGCATAAATATCGCCGAAAGCCGACTGTCCGGCTTCCATACCCAACATTCCGGGAACAATGGAACCATCCACCTGTCCGCAAATTCCGCTAATCAGCTTGTCGCCCACTTCATTCATCGGTGCGATCATCATGTCGCAGGTGGAAGTTCCCATCACCTTGCTTAGGAAATACGGTTCAATTTCGGCTCCCACGGCACCCAGATGAGCGTCGAAAGCGCCAACCCCAACTTTCACTTTTGTCGAAAGTCCAAGTTTGGCAGCCCATTCCGGAGTTAAAGTTCCGGCAGAAATATCGCAGGTAAAAGTTTCTTTGAACAATCGGTCGCGCAGGCCACTCAGCAGCGGATCAAGTTTTACCAGGAAATCTTCGGAAGGTAATCCGCCAAAAGCCTCGTGCCACATGGCTTTGTGACCAGCTGCACATCGTGAGCGTTTCAGAGTTTTAGGATTGGTATTTCCGGTCAGAACAGCAGGAATCCAATCGCAATGTTCCACCCAGGAACTGGCAGCGCGATATACACCGGCATCTTCGCGAACCACGTGCAGCAATTTAGCCCAGAACCATTCTGAAGAATAGATTCCGCCTTCGAATTTTGTGAAATCGACTATCCATTTCTTGGCCAGTTCGTTGATTTCGTCGGCTTCCTTCACTCCGGTATGGTCTTTCCAAAGCACAAACATGGCATTCGGATTTTCCTCGAATCCTGAAGTAAGCGAAAGTGGAGTACCTTTTTCGTTCACAGCAATCGGAGTGGAGCCGGTTGTGTCGACCGAAATTCCGACCACATTTTCAGCCACCCCGGCTGGCGCCTGTTTCAAGGCCTCAACGATGGTATATTCCATGCCTTCCAGATAATCTTTCGGATGCTGGCGAAACCGGTTGTTGGGGGCATCGCAGTACAATTGTTTTTTCCAGCGCGGATACTCGAAAACAACGCTGGCAACTTCTTCTCCGTTTTCAACATTCACGATCAGTGAACGAACCGAATCGGTGCCATAATCGAGCCCGATGGTGTATTTGGCTTGTGTCATTTGGTATATAGTTTAAAGTTTAATGAACAAATTTTAAAGTTTGGTTCCAAATTCCAGATTCCAAGTTCCAAGTGGTGAACTGCGTTTGACTTGGAACTTGGAACTTGGAACTTGAAACTTGGAACCTGGAACTATTTTTGTCCGTAATACGCGTTCTTACCATGTTTCCGGAGAAAATGTTTATCGAGCAAAACCTGTTTCATTGAAGTCGCTGGATTGAGTTGAAAGCTCCGGAAAGCCATTTTTGCGACTTCCTCCAGCACCACGGCATTGTGAACCGCATCGTCGGCATTTTTTCCCCAGGTAAAAGGCGCATGATTGTTAACCAGCACTCCCGGAATCATTTCCGGATCCAAATTCCTGAATCGATCGACGATCACTTTTCCGGTTTCAAGCTCATATTCGCCGTTGATTTCCGGTTCGGTCATTTTGCGGGTGCATGGAATTTCGCCGTAAAAATAATCGGCATGTGTCGTTCCAATGGCCGGAATACCTTTTCCTGCCTGTGCCCAGCTTGTCGCCCATTCAGAATGGGTGTGCACGATTCCACCGATATTCAGGAAGTTCCGGTAGAGTTCAAGATGGGTGGGCGCATCACTCGATGGTTTCAGATTTCCTTCAACCACTTTGCCATCCAAATCAAGAACCACCATGTCGGATGGTTTCATGGAATCATACGAAACGCCGCTTGGCTTGATGATAACCAATCCGGTGGTCCGGTCGATTGTGCTTACATTTCCCCAGGTAAAAATCACCAATCCGTATTTCACCAAATCGAGATTAGCTTTCCAGACTTCTTCTTTTAACTGATCGAGCATTCCTTTGTATATTAATACATTGTAAATTACAAAACTAGACAAAAACCCATGCAGCCAAACCTGTCAGCGGCTGAAATTTAAAATGTAAATCTAACACTTATCATTGAATCTCAAAACCCGTATCCATATTTTTCTGTTGATTTTTAGGCTTGGCAAATCTCGGTCACTCGGGAATTTATTTCGGAATATTGCTGGAAAATCTTCGGATTCTTTTTGTTATTTTCCCATTACAGCTTTAATCATAGCTTCGTTTTCAACACCCTTTGCGCTAACCAGTTCAAACGAACCGCTTTTGTAGTTCCAGTTTGCCGAAGCAATATTGTGCTTATTAAAGATTGAAATCATATCGTTGTACCAGCGGATTTTGTCTTCCACCGGGGCATTGTCAATCACTCCATATTCTCCGCAGTACACCTGAAGCCCCAGTTCTTTTCCTTTTTGAATTGGAAGTTTCATATAATCTTCCAATTCATTCATGTTCCAGACTTTACCCACAAATTCTTTTGCAATAACTTGCTGATTAGGAGCGAGTGAATCGAATTCAGTCTTGCTGATCAACTCTCCCGGATAATGCACAGGTCCGGTGTAATCTTTTAAATTCGTCCAGCTTGCAAGGTGGTGGGTCAGGAAAAATGGTTCGTAGAAATGAAAGCTCAAAATGAGATACTTATCATCCGGCACTTTTAAAACATCGAATGTCTTCGTCGATTGCCATAAATTCGATCCGAGAACAATCATACGCTCTGGTTCCAATGCACGGATAGTTTTTATGGCGTTGGAAGACAGGCTATTCCATTTTTCCGGATCGCCGGCAACCGGTTCATTCATGAGCTCATATGCCACATCTGATACCGGATATTTTTTCAACACTGAAGAAAGATCGGTCCAAAGACGATAGAATTTTTCCTGTTCTTTGGGCTCATTGAATAATGGTTTCTTGATCGCATTGAAATAGTGCGAACGTAAAATATGCATATCGACAATCACTTTCAATTGATGTTTTGCACACCAATCAAGGCAGTTGGTCATTAGTTTAAATGCATCGTCATGTCTTTTCCCATCCGCTTCCCACATCTGTTCTTCATCGATTGGTAAACGCAAATGATCGAATCCCAATTCCTTAATCATCCTCACGTCTTTTTCCTGAAAGAAACTGTCTCGTTCGGTCCCACGTTTTTCAGATTGAGAAAGCCAGTGTGCAATATTTGTTCCTTTGAAGATCTTAAAATCAGCAGGTGATCCGTTCGAAACTGCTGCAGGTTTCGACTGGCAAGAACAGAGCAATACAATTGCCGAAATGAATACCAGAATGTTTTTCATAGGTGTTTGATTTTATATTTTATGGCCGTGCCAATTTAATGATTTTTTTGTAAAGGAGAAGTCGCATACTGTTTAACAGAAAGCTTACTTCTATAAGCTTTTCTGATTCCTTTTTTCACTTTTTTTTTCATAGATTTAGAACGAATCTAAATACCATGCGGTATCCTGAAACCTGAGAATTGCCGTTGTTTTACGAAGTGAATCGTCTAAATTTGCCTGCGATTTTGAAATTTAACTGACTGAACATGCAAAAACATTTGTTTTTGGGGGTTGAAGCGATCGGGCAAGGTGCAATCGATGGAGGAATGTCGGGTGTCTATGCTTATCCGGGAACGCCATCCACCGAAATTACCGAATTTATTCAGGATTCACCTTTAGCCGAAGAGCGAAATATTCACCGGGCCTGGTCGGCCAACGAGAAAACCGCATTGGAAACTGCTTTGGGCATGTCGTATGCCGGAAAGCGTGCCATGTCGTGCATGAAACATGTTGGATTGAATGTGGCTGCCGATGTTTTTATGAATGCAGCCATGACCGGAGTCAATGGTGGTTTGATTGTGACTGTGGCTGATGATCCTTCCATGCATTCGTCACAAAACGAGCAGGATTCACGTTTCTATGGAAAGTTTGCCATGGTTCCGGTGCTCGAGCCGTCGAACCAGCAGGAAGCCTACGATATGGCCAGAGAAGGATTTGCCCTGTCTGAACGGACCAAAGTTCCGGTGTTACTTCGGATTACCACCCGCCTAGCTCATTCCAGAGCCGGTGTTTTCAGAAAAGAAGTACTTCCGGAAAATCCACTTTCCCTGCCTTCCGATCCCCGTCAGTTTATCCTGCTTCCGGCCATTGCCCGAGTAAAATTTAAAGGTTTGCTCGCCAGTCAGGAATTGTTTCAGCAACTGTCTGACGAATCGAAATACAACCGGTACGAGGAAGGAAAAGATCACAGTCTCGGGATTGTAGCCTGCGGAATTGCATACAACTACCTGATGGAACACTTTCCCGGAACTTCATGTCCTTTTCCGGTAGTAAAAATTGCTCAATATCCGGTTCCTGAGAATCACCTGCGACGACTCAACCAGGAATGCGATGAGATTTTGGTACTTGAGGAAGGAATGCCGCTGGTGGAGGAACTGCTGAAAGGATTTTTTGGTAACGGAACGCCCATCAAAGGAAGGCTGGACGGGACTTTGCCACGCGACGGAGAACTCAATCCCGACTTGATTGCCAAAGCGCTGGGGAAAGAAATGTTTGCCGGGTACGAAATTCCTGAAGTTGTGGCTAATCGTCCGCCAACCTTATGTGCCGGCTGTGGTCACCAGGATGCCTTCCTGGCAATGAACGAGGCTTTGGCCGATTACTCGAAAGGTCGCGTTTTTTCAGATATCGGCTGCTACACCTTGGGTGCTTTGCCACCCTACGAAACCATCTATTCCTGTGTCGATATGGGCGCTTCGATCACCATGGCCAAGGGCGCGGCCGATGCAGGACTGATTCCTTCGGTGGCAATGATTGGCGACAGTACTTTCGCACACTCAGGAATTACCGGATTACTCGATGTAGTGAATGAAAAGTCAAGCATCACTGTAGTTATTTCTGACAATGAATCGGTTTCCATGACCGGTGGACAGGATTCGTCGGCCTATGGAAAAATCGAGTCAATTTGTATTGGCATTGGAGTCGATCCGGCACATATTCATACCATTGTTCCGCTAAAGAAAAATCATGACGAAATGGTACGACTTTTCAAACAGGAATTTGCGTACGAGGGAGTTTCTGTCATCATTCCGCGGCGGGAATGTATTCAGCGCGCTACCAGAAGGAAAAGGAACAAAAGATGATCAGTGGCCAGTCACAGTCATCAGGAAAACGAAATGAGAAAAATGGAATATTAATATCCAATAACCAAGATCCAATACCCAGATGTCCTCCCATGAAATAAGGTGACAAGAAGTTTAGTTGATAACTTTTAAATTTCGCTTTATTATGGGAAGTAAAATTAGAAAAGTTAGGCATTTTAGCACGGAGTTTAAAAGAGAAAAAGTCAAGCAAATTGACGAAGGG
>JANXYV010000017.1 GCA_025355875.1 Prolixibacteraceae bacterium
GTTGCCCCCCAGCAGAGCCCTTCTCCGCTTGACCAGACTAACCAAAGATAAAACAGGAACAACAAAAAAGTAAATTGAGTTATTAACAACCAAGTTGTCAGTTCTATCTTTTTTGTCACCTATATTTATGAAATGACAAACCCGGAACTTTGAACTTGAAACTTGAAACTTGAAATAATATGGCAACGAAAAAAGCAACTTACAAGGAAGCAATCACAGAGATTGAAGAAATCCTGGAAAAGATTGAAAACGAAGAACTGGATGTGGATGAACTGGCAGAACAAGTCAGCCGCGTTTCAGTATTAATCACCATCTGCAAAGACAAACTTCACAAAACGGAGGCAGAGGTGGAGAAGATATTGAAGGAGATGAACCAGTAAAAGTTTCAGTCACAGTTGCCAGTCGCAGTTGCCAGTTGTATACCATCAACACAAAGTAAGCCACTGAGACTGATTACTGGGACTGATCACTTTCTCTTTTATCTTAAAACTTGATATTCATCCCGGCCATGAAATTGATTCCGGCCTGAGGGAAATAACCGTCCATAGCATAACGCTGACCAACAAGCATATAGGAATACACCCAGGCATTATTCTCATATTTGGTGTCGAACAGATTATTCAGCATCAGGTGCAAGTTCAGTTCTTTGGCAAATTTTTGTGGAACCTGGTAGGTCAATTTCAGGTTGTTCAGAAAATAGGAGCTCAGCTTTCTATCGTTGTTCGAAGAGTTGTCGATATACTGTTTGCTCACCGAGTACGATTGCAGGGCCATGTTCAGGCCTTTTACCGCCATCCAGCTCAACTGACTATTGGCAATCATTTCAGGAGAAAATGACAGATCGGTGGTTCCCAGTTTATTGGTAATTTGTCCGCCCGTGTCCCAGTCATCAACCGACTCGATATAATCCTTGATTTTGTTTTTGCTGAAAGTCAGGTTGACATCCCAATTCAAGGTTTCAGTCAGCTTCATTCCGGCCATCAATTCCAATCCGGCACGGTAACTCTGGTCGACATTGGTCATGATAGGAGCGCCCACATCGTTGATTTGTCCGGTCAGAATCAGTTGGTTCTGGTAGACCATGTAATAGGCGTTCACATTGAAAGCCAGCAGGTTGTTTTTGAGTTTATAGCCCAGTTCAAAGTCGTTCAGGGTTTCAAAAGTCGGCTGTTTTCCATGGGGGTCGGCATCCACATAATTATCGCGGTTGGGTTCGCGGTTGGCCCGTGCAAAATTGGCGTACAGGTTTTGATGTTCATTCAGTTGGTAATAGATTCCCAGCTTCGGATTGAAGAAATTGAAATGATGCACCTGAGTCAGCACGCGCTGGTTTTGGTCGGTTCCATCAATTTCATGGTCAATTTTGCGGTACTGAACATCGGCCAGCATATTGAACTGTTCTGACAGTTTGAAATTGTATTTGGCAAACAGGTTCAGGTCTTTTTTCAGGCCGGTTCCACGATACCAATCGTGATTGATTTCAGAATTTCCAGCCGTGCGCGCCCAAATTACATTTCCGAAATTATTACCGTCGTAAGTGTTGTACCCGCCGCCCAAAGTCAATTCTCCGGTTTCCTTTTTGCGGTTGAGCGAAAAGGTCATTCCGTAGAAACCGTTGTCGAGCCATTTCCGGCGGATCAGATCCGAATTGGTGATGGTCACTCCACCAACTTCCGGTGGGGTAATCAGGTAATCAGCCAGCTTCTGATCTTCCTTGTATTCTTCGTAATAGCCTTTCCCTTTGGTGTAAAACAGACTGGCATTCAGATTTACTGATTCGTCAAACTGATGCGAAAACAACAGTTGATAATGATCCTGCTGATAATGATCGACCTGATTTTCGTAGGTAAAAAGATTGTAAGTCCGGCTGTTCGAGGCCATCATTTCGTCCACCTGTTTCTGGGTGTACAAGCCATGATCGGCATAGCGCTGCATTCCAGCCAGATCGTTGTTCAGGCGAACCGAGGGCACCCCATTCCATGCCTGATAGGTTTCTTCCAGTCCTGAAAAAATATTCAGTTTCAGGATTGAATTTTCGGTAAAATATCCTCCGGAAACAAAAAACGATTTCAGATCGGAATTTGCCCGGTCGATAAAACCATCGGAACTAATCTTGGATAGCCGGGCATCGAAGGCGAATTTATCTTTGATCAAACCTGAACTTACGCCAATCGTATTTTTCACTGTGCCGAACGAACCGGCCGATGAGGAATATTCGGCCGAAGCATCTTTGTTAATGGTGGTCGTTTGCAGATTGATGCTCGCGCCAAATGCTGCAGCACCATTACTGGAAGTTCCTACCCCACGCTGTACCTGAATATTGTCGGTCGAGGAAGCCAGATCGGGCACATCAACCCACCAGGTTCCGTGCGTCTCGGCATCGTTCATCGGGATTCCGTTCACCGTTACGTTAATCCGGTTCATGTCGGTTCCCCGAATCCGGAAATAGGTATATCCAACTCCGTTTCCTGCATCCGAAGTAGCCACAAAAGACGGGGTCAGGCTGAGCAGATAAGGAATATCCTGTCCCAAATTATTTTCCCTGATCTGCGATTTTTCGACGGTGGTATAAGCGACCGGCGTTTTTTCTTTCACGCGGCTGGCCGAAATCAGGACTTCTTCAGTCAGGATGGTGCTTTGCTTCAGCACGATTTTCATTTCCTGATCGCCTGAAATTTTCACTTCATGAGTTTGTTTTTCGTAGCCGATGTAAGAAACGGTAAGTTGGTAATTTCCAGCTTTCAGGTTTTTGAACTGAAACATTCCATTGGCATCAGACGCAGTTCGGACGAAACTGTTCGAAATCGTCAGGTTGGCGCCAGACAGAGACTCTCCCTCCTCGTTTCTTACCGAACCTTTCAGCGTAAACTGGGCTATTGCCAGATACACCGCGCATTGCAGTAGCAATGTCAAATAAATCCCTTTCATTCTTGTTTTTTAAATGGTTAATACATAACCAATGAGGCAAGTAATTCCCTTTCGCCATCCCTTCGCCGGCATTATCCGTATCAGGTTCGGTGGGTGTGATCTCAGCCTGTAATTACCCCGTCTTTCGGCGGGAAGGCACCCCATTGCGTAAATTGATGGGGCAAAAATAGGTTTTTAAGTATCGGGTTCAAACATTTTCGGAAAAAATGTCATTTCTGACGGACTGATATCAGAAAAAATGACTTCAAAAATGACATTATGACATTAATAATCAGTCATATATCGTTTGGTATCGGGTTTGAAAAAGTGCTTCCGAAAACAAAAAGGAACAAAAATGTATAACTTAAAAAATGGAGGATTAAACTATGTTACCTGTATTTAGAAACAGAAATTTACCGGATTTATTCGACGAGTTTTTTAATTCAAATTTACTTCCGAATTTCGTCGAAGAAGGAGCTTGGAAATCGACTCCAGCTGTAAACATTTACGAAAACAACGAAAAGTTCGAAATTGAAGTTGCAGCTCCCGGCCTCGAAAAAGAAGATTTCAAAATTGATCTTAAAAATGACCATCTGATTGTTTATTCCGAAAAGAAAGACAAAAAAGAGGAAAAAGAAAAAGGAAAAGTGGTCCGTTCTGAATTCAGGTATTCGACGTTCCAGCGCTCGTTTGCTATGCCGCATGAAGTAGATGCATCAGCGATCAAGGCCAATCACAAAAATGGTGTTTTGACTGTTGAACTTCCGAAGAAAGCTGAATTCAAGGAAAACTGGTCGCGTCAGATCGAGATTCAGTAAGCATTGAATGGCTCTAATTTGAAAAGGATTGTACCTTCCGGTGCAATCCTTTTTCTATATAGGTCTCTGATTCGTAACACTATTCCCTTCCGGTGGAGGGGTTAGGGGAGGCCAGGTCTTTCTTGGAAAAACTCAAAGGCAGCAAGATTTCCACACCATTCAATACTAAAATCGAATCCTGCCCATCCAGAATGACGCGGATCGGATGATTAAACCGCATTTCAGCTTCAGCCATGACTTGCCGGCAAGAGCCGCATGGTTTTACCGGTTCACTCACCAGAATTCCATCATTGGCAGCTGATACGGCGATTGTTTTCACTTCCGAATCAGGATAATTGGCGTTGGCATAAAACAAAGCAACCCTTTCGGCACACAAACCTGATGGATAGGCTGAATTTTCCTGGTTATTCCCGGTAATGATTTGCCCGTTGCCCAATAAAACTGCCGCCCCAACATGGAATCCGGAATATGGCGCGTAAGCCCAGGCAGTTATTTTTCTGGCTTCCTGAATCAACAACTGATCATTTTCAGGCAGTTCGCCGATAGATTGGAATTCGTATATTAAAAACCGGATTTCAGTCGTTTTCATTTTGATCGATTTTTCCCAAAAGTACATTAATACTTGTTACATGACAATTGCGATAGCAAACAACATTTTCTTATTTTTGCCACATACCAAACAAGAGTTATGCTAAAGTACACCTTATTCGTCATTGTTCTTTTTGCTTTTTCGAGTACGTTCGCTCAGAGGATTCAAATTTCAAGGGAAGAATATATTCAGAAATACTATAAACTGGCGATTTCGGAGATGGAACGCAGCGGAATACCGGCCAGCATCATCCTGGCGCAGGGTTGCTGGGAATCGCAAAACGGGAACAGCGTTCTGGCTACCGAAGGGAACAATCATTTCGGGATAAAATGTAAAGCCGACTGGACCGGAAAAAAAATCTACCACGACGACGATGCCAAACACGAGTGTTTTCGGAAATATGCCCATGCCGAAGCTTCGTATATGGATCATTCCAATTTCCTGATGGCCAGTAGCCGGTATAGTTTTCTCTTTCAGCTCGATCCGAAAGACTATTCAGGCTGGGCGTATGGCTTGAAAAAAGCGGGATATGCCACCGATCCGATTTATGCCGAACGACTCATCAAAATCATCGAGGATTTTAAACTCTCGGTATATGACGAATATGGTGATAACCGTCAAATGGCTGCTATAAAACAGGAACCGGTTCCGATACAACCCAAAATCAGCCCTTCGACTTTAAGCAAAAGCAATGGGAAACGCAAAATCGAGATGCGCAACGGACTTCGGACTATTGTGGTGGTTGAAGGAGATACGTACCAAAGCCTCACCAAAGAACTGGGGCTGAAAGATTGGCAATTGTATACCTACAACGACTTTGCCAAAGGACGTCAGCCCCGGCCTAACGAAATTCTGTACCTGAGTTCAAAATATAAAAAGGCCAACAAAAACCACAAACAGCACGTTGCTGAAGAGGGAGATACCATGCATTATATTGCTCAGCGGTATGCCTTGAAATTAAAACCTTTGCTAAGAAGGAACCGGATGAAACTGGGCGACGAACCCGCTGCCGGACAGATAATGTATCTTCGGAATAAAAGACCAAAAAACGGTTAGAAAAGAGGAAAAAGGAAAGAGGAATAAGGAAACAAACTTTCCTTATTCCTCTTTGTTGTTTTTTAAACCAAGCTGATAAACGGCATCTTGACGATTTTTGCCTTGAGCATTTTCCCGCGGATATTCAGATAAACTTCAGTACCAATGGCAGAATATGCTTTGTGGATGTATCCCATTCCAATTCCTTTGTTCAGAACCGGCGACATGGTTCCGGAGGTGACCCGGCCAATCACATTTCCTTCCTGATCAGCCAATTCGTAGTCGTGGCGAGGTATTCCACGGTCAATCATTTCAAATCCGCGAAGTTTGCGTTCCACTCCTTCCTGCTTTTGCATCAGCAGAAAATCCTTATCGATGAAATCGTTGCCGTTGAATTTCGTGATCCAGCACAAACCAGCTTCGATGGGCGAAGTGCTGTCGTCAATATCGTTGCCATAAAGACAATAGCCCATTTCAAGGCGCAATGTGTCTCTGGCTGCCAAGCCGATGGGTTTGATGCCGAATTCTGCTCCGGCTTCAAAAATGGCTGTCCACAATTGCTCTGCAAATTCATTCCTGAAATAGAGTTCAAAGCCTCCCGACCCGGTATAACCGGTAGCCGAAATAATCACATCATCCACTCCACCGATTGCTCCGGTGGTAAAAGTATAGTATTTGATCACCGACAAATCAATGTTAGTCAGTTGCTGTAGTGTGGCTTCCGCCTTCGGTCCCTGAACCGCCAACTGGCTGATTTCATCCGAAGAGTTTTCAAGAATTGCACCATTCAGGTTTTGGGAAACCACCCAATTCCAGTCTTTTTCGATGTTGGATGCATTCACCACCAGCATGTATTTCTCCGGAGAATAGTGATATACAAGCAGATCGTCGACAATTCCTCCCTTTCCGTTAGGGAAACAGGAATACTGCGCCTGTCCGATCGTCAGTTTCGAAACATCATTTGAAGTAACCCGTTGAACCAGTTCAAGTGCATTTGGTCCTTTCACCCAAAATTCGCCCATGTGCGAAACATCAAAAACCCCAACCGCTTCACGAACGGTCATGTGCTCGTCTTTGATTCCTGAATATTCAATGGGCATTTCAAAGCCGGCAAACTCCACCATTTTGGCGCCAAGCTGTTTGTGTATTGAATTGAAAGCGGTGATTTTCATATAGTTTTATCAGTTTCTTGGATGGCAAAAATAATTGAAAAGCCTTGTACAAAGCATGAAAAATATCATTCGGCAAAGATATTCGAATAATTATTCATTCCTTGAATTAAAACCGGAAGAATAACCAATTACTTTTCAAATCCCGTTGACTGTTTCATTCCAAATATTTCCGTATAATTGTATTCAGTGAAAATTACCTCAAAAAAAACACCTATGGCCGAAGCACGTTATACCAATTTGGATTATCTGAAAGAGATTACCGGCGGGGAACCCGAAATCATGCAGGAGTTTATTCAGATGTTTTTTGATCAACTGATCGAATTCCGTACCGGGCTCACCGGAAACCTGGCCGATCAAAAGTGGAAAGAACTCGGAGAATTGGCACACAAGGCCAAATCATCGGTAATGACATTTGGCATGAACGATCTTGGGCACCGGCTCAAAGAACTTCAGCTAAAAACCCAAAAACTGGAAGACATTGAAAGTTATCCTGTTTATGTGGAAGAGTTTATGACTACAATCGCTCAGGCGGAGAATGAATTAAAAGAAGAAATGAGTAAACTGTAACTCGTTTCCATTTTTCAACCGCAAAACCCATAAACCCGGATCGAAGAGTTCATGGGTTTTGTTTTTATGGCTTTCGAAGTTTTGAACTTCGCATTTTTTTGACATGCGTGATTTAAAGTCGCTTCACTTTTCTCATTTTTAAAACTTTTCCGCTAATTTAACAGTCTTAAAATCATGCAAACCTAATCATCCAACCATGAAATCACTTTGTCTGAACCTATTGTTCGTCCTCCTTACTTTTTCGGTTACAGCACAGCTTGTCCCGGCTCAGAAAATAAATCCTGAATTGCTCACAGGTCACTGGAAAGCACAGTGGATCAGCTATCCAACAGAATCATTGCTTGATTACGGAGTTTTTCATTTCCGGAAAACTTTCGAACTTTCTTCAGTTCCTCAGGAGTTTATCGTCCACGTTTCAGCAGACAACCGTTACCGCTTGTTTGTAAACGGACAGGCAGTCTGCTTCGGCCCGGCACGCGGAGATCTGTCACATTGGTATTACGAAAGCATCGATATTGCCAAATTCCTGAGAATGGGAAAAAACCTTTTGGCTGCCGAGGTCTGGAACTTCGGCGAAGACAAGCCCTGGGCACAATTCTCCATCAAGACGGCGCTGATCGTTCAGGGGAATTCAACTCAGGAGGAAATTGTAAATACCGATTCAACCTGGAAAGTCATTAAAAACCGGGCTTACCAATCGGCTTCAGCCGATGCACGTCAGGCGCTGGGGCAGTTTATCGTCGTTGGGCCTTGCGATAAGGTAGATGCGTCAAAATATCCATGGAATTGGGAAACCAATTCTTTCAACGATCAAAACTGGAGTTCACCAAAACTGATGGATGTGGGCCATACCCGGGGAGCCGGAACAGACATCAACTGGATACTCACCCCCAGAAGAATTCCGCAGATGGAACAAAGGGAACAGCAATTCGGATCAGTAAGAAGGACCTCGTCAGGAATGGTTCCGGAAGGTTTTCTTCAGGGGAAGACCAAATGGACGGTTCCTGCCAATCAAAAAATCACCGTTTTGCTCGATCAGGGAAACCTGACCACCGGGTATCCTGAATTACTGGTTTCGAAAGGAAAGAGCAGCAAAATCAAGCTTATTTATTCCGAAGCACTGTTTGATGAAAAAGGGAACAAGGGCAATCGAAATGAAATCGAAGGCAAAATGATTAAAGGGTATGCCGATATTTTTCTTCCTGATGGCGGTTCATCCCGATTGTTCCGCCCACTTTGGTTCCGTACCTGGAAATACCTTCAGCTGGAAATTGAAACCAAAAATGAAGCGCTGGTCATCGACGATTTCCACAGTACATTCTCAGCCTACCCACTTCAGGAAAATGCAGTTTTCGAAACCGATCAGCCCGAATTGAAAAAGATTTGGAACACTGGCTGGCAAACGGCCAGGCTTTGTGCCAACGAAACATATTACGATTGTCCTTACTATGAACAGCTTCAGTATGTGGGTGATACTCGTATTCAATCCCTGATTTCGCTCTACGTTTCGGGCGACGATCATTTGGTCCGAAATGCACTGATGTGTTACGACGAATCGCGAATTTACGAAGGTTTGACGCAAAGCCGTTACCCCTCAGCCAATCCGCAGATTATTCCTCCTTTTTCGTTGTACTGGATCGACATGGTGCATGATTACTGGACTTTACGCGACGATCCGGAGTTTGTATCCGGCTTCCTGAACGGTATTGATCAGGTATTAAACTGGTATTCAGCCCGGATTGATCCAAAGACAGGTCTTTTAGGCAAAACTGAATACTGGAATTTTGTGGACTGGGCCGACGAATGGCCATGGATCGAAAAGACACGCATTGGCGGGGTTCCTCCGGGCGGTCGCGACGACGGGCAATCATCGATCATCACCATGCAACTGGCTTATGCGGCTCAGAGGGCAGCCGAACTGAACAACTATTTTGACCAACCCGTTCAGGCTGAAAAATACAAGAAACTGGCCCAATACCTGACCAAGGCCGTGTATCAGAATTGCTGGGATTCATCACGGAATTATCTGGCAGATACTCCTGACAAAGCTGAATTCAGTATGCACGCTCAAATTTTTGGAGTACTCACCAATACCATTCAGGAATCGGATCAAAAAACAATGCTGGAGCGGATTATGAACGATCCGAAACTGATTCAGCCCACGCTGTATTTCCGTTTCTACCTCACTCAGGCTTTGAAAAAAGCCGGTTTGGCCGATAAATACCTTTCAACACTGGGTCCATGGAAAACGATGCTGAAAAACGGATTGACCACTTTTGCCGAAAAACAGGACCCTACCCGCTCCGACTGCCATGCCTGGAGCGCCAGTCCGAATTACGATTTTCTGGCCACGGTGGCCGGGATACGTCCGGCTTCACCCGGATTTAAAACCATCCGGATGGAACCCGCTCTGGGTGAACTCAAATTTATCAAAGGACAGATGCCTCATCCTGCCGGGATGATCGTTTTCGACCTAAAGAAAGTTGGTGTATCCGGAATTCAGGGCGAAGTGACTTTGCCTGAAGGACTGACCGGTACTTTTGGATGGAACGGAAAAACCTTGCAATTAAAAGGGAAGACCTTGATTAGCTTCGAGTAAAATGACATGGAAATTGTCATCAGTCACTTGAAAAGAGTAAAGCTCTAAATTTTCTATTGACTGATGACTATTTCCTGTTTTCATCTGTTCATCGGCAAAAACAGGTCACTCATGCCTTTTTATTTTCAGGAATGAATCGGTTGAACCTACCTTCACACGAAAATCGAAAAACCATGAAACAGACCGTTACTATCCGGAAAGAAACTCTGCCAGACTACCAACGCGTCATTGAACTTACCGAAAAAGCCTTTGAAACACTCGAAATCAGCGAACACAATGAAGGAAAGCTGGTTGAAAAACTCCGGAAGGAGCCGACTTTCGTCGATGAACTTTCACTGGTAGCCGAACTCAAAGGCCAGGTAGTCGGACATATTTTGTTTACTCCAATGGTGATTGAAAATGGCGGACATAAATTCCACACTTTAATTCTGGCGCCGGTTTCGGTTCTTCCTGAATTTCAGAAACAGGGAATTGGTGGCCAGCTAATCCATGCAGGTCATCAGAAAGCTATAGAACTGGGATTTCACTCCGCCATTTTATTGGGTCATCCGGAATATTACCCGCGTTTTGGATATAAACCGGCATCCACCTGGGGAATAAAAACACAGATACCCTTGCCTTGCGACGATGTATTTATGGCGGTTGAACTTACCGAAGGCAGATTGACAGGCGTTTCAGGAATGGTTGTTTTTCCTCCGGAATTTGGATAAAACTCTGTGACACCTCTGTGTTCTCTGTGGTACAAAAAGTTAAACCACAGAGTTAAAATGAGTTTAACACAGAGTTTCGCAGAGAAAAATGAAAACAGAAAAATGAAAACACAGAAAAAAGCAGTGATCATCGGAGCCGGTGTTGGCGGATTAGCCACTGCCAACTACCTGGCTCAAAATGGGTACGCTGTTGAAATCTATGAGAAGAACTGCAAACCGGGAGGTCGCTGCGGTCAACTGATTCAGGAGGGCCACCGTTTCGATTTGGGTGCGACTATCCTCCTGATGCCCTCACTTTACAAACAGGTTTTATCCGAATTGGGAATTGACCTTGAGAAAGACCTTGAAACGACTTCACTCGAACCTGTTTACAAAATGTTCTTCAGCGACGGCAGCGATTTCCTATTCACAAGGAATCCTGAGCAGATGGAAGCACAGTTGGAGGCTTCAGAACCGAACAGCTTTACGAAATACCAGGAATATGTGAAGGAAGGCTATGAATATTTTAACCTGTCGATGAACGATTTGCTGGGTAAAAACTTCGATCATTTGTTCCAGTTTGTCAATTTTAAGAGCATGCGTCTGCTTCTGAAACTGAAAACTTATCTCACTCACACCAACTATATCAAACGGTTTTTCAAAGACCCGCATTTGCAGATGGCATTTACGTTTCAGAATATTTACGTAGGCCAGAATCCGTTCCAGGCACCGGCGTTTTTCTCAATGCTTCCGGGAGCTGAAATTGCCGAAGGCGCCTTGTTCCCAAAAGGCGGAATGCACCGGGTGGTTGAAAAATTGCTGGAACTTGCTGAAAAGAATAAAGTTCAGATTCAGTGTAAAAGTCCTGTCCAGAAGATCATCGTTTCAGGAAAGAAAACCGAGGGAATCATGCTCGAAGACGGTACCATTGTTCATGCCGATCTGGTAATTGCCAGTGCTGATTTGCCTTACGTGTACAACAAACTTTTACCTGAAAGCTGGAAATCCGGTCGGTTGAAAAAGAAAAAATACTCCTGTTCAGCCATCGTTTTTCACTGGGGAATCGATCAGGTTTATCCTGAACTCGAGCACCACAGCGTATTCCTGAACGATCCGTATAAAGAAGGTTTGGAAAAAATATTCAAGGAAAAGTCGCTTTCCGAAAATCCGAGTTTTTACATTCATGCACCAGTGAGAAGCGATAAATCAGCTGCTCCTGAAAACCAAGATACCCTTTCGGTGATTGTTCCGGTGGCGCATCTCGATCCTAAAAACAATCAGGATTGGGGAAAACTGAAACAAAGAGCACGTGATGGAGTAATCCGGAGATTGGAAGAAGTTGGCTTGCACAATATTGAAGAGCACATCAAATTTGAGGTTTGTTACCTGCCCAAAACCTGGGAAAGCTCGTGCAACGTCACCCGAGGCTCAGTTTTCGGAAGCCTTTCACATTCAATTTTTCAAATGGGATATTTTCGCCCACACAACCAACACAAAAAATACCGAAATTTGTATTTCGCAGGTGGAAGCACGCATCCCGGAAATGGTGTTCCTTTGGTGCTTTTTGGAGCAAAACTCACCAGCGAACGTATTCTGAAAGACTCAAAGAACCTGAATTTCAACTAATATGGAAACAATAGTTCGACCCCAGACCGATTTGTACCGCATGATTTTCGATTCGATCGATTTCGAAAAAATCGTCGATCATCCGAATATCCTGATTGCCGCTCATTTCTGGGACAAAGAACGCTATCAGGCAGCTAAGAACTGTTACAAATTCATGCGGGCCATCGATGATTTGATCGATGATTACAAAACCGAGCACCATACAATTGCTCCTGAAAATCAGGCTCAGTTTGAAACCGATGTTTACCGGTGGATCAGTGCCGTTTCTGATGCGACTTTTGATATTCTAAGCCACCGAGAACTGATTGAAACCGTGCAGCGGTTCAGCATTCCGTTTTGGCCGCTCGAAGCCTTTGCCAAATCAATGATCTATGATATTTACCATGATGGATTCCCAACTTTGGAAGGGTTCATCAATTATGCTGGCGGCGCTTCAGTAGCTCCGGCTTCGATTTTTGTTCATTTGTGCGGAATGAACCAAATCAATGGACAATATCTGCCTCCGGTTTTCAATGTGAAACGGGTGGCAACACCTTGTGCCATTTTCAGTTACCTGGTGCATATCATCCGCGATTTCCAGAAAGACCACCTCAATCACCTGAATTATTTTCCGGATGATTTGATTGCCAAATACGGAATGGATCGTGCAAAACTTCTTCGGATTGCGCAGGACGAACTGGTTAATCAGGGTTTTCGTAACCTAATCTCTGAATTATATGAAGTGACTGATTTTTACCGCCTGAAAACTTACGAAATGATTCAGGAAATCAAACCGTTGGTTGAACCCCGCGGGCAACTCAGTCTTGAAATCATTTTCGCCTTATACCACATGGTTTTCGAGCGCATCAACCTCGAAAACGGAACCTTCACATCCAAAGAACTGAACCCAACCTGGCAGGAAATTAAAGAACGGGTTGGACAGGTAATTGAGCGATTTGAAGCGGAATAGATTTCGATTGCTCATTATTTTATTCTAATCCAGATACCAAATTTTTCACTGAAACAATTTCAAAATGGCCTCAACCACTGTAGACCTAAACAAATCAACAGTATTTACGGAACTGGAAAGTGCAATACACCTTGCCCTGGAAACCTATTCGAATGTCCACCGTGGAAACGGACATTTTTCGATGGTGACTACCCATTTGTTCGATCGGGCCAGGGAAATTGTTCTGGAATACCTTGGCTTGAACAAAAAGAAGTACCTGGTCATTTTTTGCACGCCACGAAGGGCTGCAACTCTCACCGGACAAATTGAAATGGGAAAGTATCAGCTTTTATCGAGTCAGGACATCGGTCTTTCGTTGGGCGTGACAGCACTGGCAGTTCTGAAAAAATCCTTGCCCGAAGGCGTTCCTTTCCAGCCGGGTGGCGGAACAGCAAGACTCATTTCGAAAGATTGGGTGATTTGGGCAAGGGGATCTGATAAATTCGAGGCCGGAACACCTGCTATCATCAATATCATCGCGTTTGCCAAAGCGCTGCGTATGATCCAGTATTCAGGAAAAGATACGTTCAGGAATGCACCTGCAGAAAAGCTGTCGGTTGCTGAAATACTTTATCACGACGAACTCGACCAATACTCCGGAAGTGAAATGTTGGATGAACTCCGTAAAACCCTGATTGGACGAGGCGTTTCTGTTCCCACAGTGGAAGGAATCAAGCCATTTATTAACCTGGACAACAGCGCGAGCACCCCGACATTCACTCCGGTATGGAATGCTTTTCGCCGGTCATGGCGCCAGTCCGGAGAATTAAAACAGGAGATCGTCCAGGAAGTGAAGTCTATTTGTTCAGTATTCCTGAATGCCCCACTGACAGAATACGAGATAATTTTTACATCGAATACCACCGAAGCCATCAATCTGGCCGCAGAAAGTTTTCGGCTTGAATTGAACGACAAAATTGAACCAGTCGTGATCTCTACCTTGCTCGAACATTCATCCAACGATTTGCCCTGGCGTGCAATTCCAAACGGTTCGCTGATCCGGCTTTCGGTCGATGCTGATGGTTTTATAGATTTGATCGAGTTGGAAAAGCTTCTTATCAGCTACAATCAAGAGAAAAAATACGGGAAGAAGCAAATCAAGCTGGTAGCCGTAAGCGGCGCATCAAATGTTTTGGGCATTTGCAACGACCTCGCATTGATCAGCCGGATAACTCACCGGCATGGAGCAAGACTTCTGGTTGATGGGTCCCAGTTAGTCGCCCACCGAAAAGTTGATATGGAAGCAGTCGGAATTGACTATCTTGCTTTCTCTGCTCATAAACTTTATGCTCCATTTGGCTGTGGTGTGCTGGTGGTCAGAAAGGGGCTGCTTCAGTTTGAACCTGCGGAACAGGGATTAATTCGATCGTCCGGAGAAGAAAATGCCGGAGGCATCGCTGCATTAGGCAAAGCACTGGTACTTTTACAACGGATTGGCATGAACCAAATCCAGAAAGACGAACAGGCTTTGACTAAACATGCTCTGGTGGGCATGGCCCGGATACCTGGATTAAAAATTCACGGCGTAAAGGATCCGGAATCACCGTTATTTGCCGACAAACTTGGTGTGATTCCTCTCGAAATCAAGAAAAAAATAGCATACCAGGTAGCTAAGGAACTGGCCATCGAAAAAGGAATCGGAGTCCGGTCTGGTTGCCATTGTGCTCATATTACGGTCAAACATATCCTTCATGTCGGGCCGGGTCTGGAGAAGTTCCAGAAACTGATCGTCACCTTATTCCCAAAACTGTCACTTCCCGGCGTGGTCAGGGCGAGTTTGGGCATTGAAAACACGAAAGAGGAAGTTGACCGATTCATTCAGGTTCTGGGTGAAATTGCCAATAAGTCGCAAAGCTCATCAAAGAAGGAAGTACAGCAGCAGATCAAGGATTTCGTAATGACCTCGGCTGATCGGGTTTATAACTAACAGGTTGCAACAGGCGATTAAACGGTATTATGCAGAATAAACTTGATTTCTTTCTGTAGGATGTTAGTCGGCGATTCAATCCAAAAGTGAAGCCCTGACTGCTTTTTAAGAAAACTTAACAGCAAGTTGTAAACAAAGCTCTTCGTTGTGGGTTTCAGGAAATAGCGAATTCAGGTAAACATTAAAATTAACTCACAATGAAGAAACTTCTAATTCTTTCGGTAATTATGGCACTTATTCAATCTGTTTCAGCACAAACATTGAAGGCAATTAAATATGCCGATGGCGCACAAGAACTCAATGGACTGGTCACCTCCAATGCAGGCAAAAACCTGCCAGGCGTGTTAATCCTTCCTGCCTGGATGGGAATTGACGATGAGGCAAAAACCGCGGCATTGGAACTTGAAAAGCAAGGCTACATTGCATTCGTTGCCGACATCTACGGAAAAGGAAACATCCCGACCGATTTTGGCAGTGCAGCAAAAATTGCAACCCAGTTTAAAACCGATTTCCAGCTTTACCAGAAACGCATTTCACTGGCATTGGAGCAATTGAAAGCTTCAGGAGCGCAAAGTACAAAAATAGCCGTCATTGGTTATTGTTTTGGAGGAACAGGTGCACTGGAAACCGCTCGTGCAGGCTTCGATGTTGCCGGTATTGTTTCCATTCACGGCGGATTGGCCAAAGCTCCGGAACGGCCAAATATCCCGATTAAAACAAAGGTTTTAGTTGAAAATCCTGCCGAAGACAAAGGAGTTACCAAAGAAATTTACGATCAGTTGGTGCAGGAAATGAAGGATGGAAAGGCCGACTGGCAAATCATCACCTACGCCAATTGCGGCCATACGTTTACCAACCCAACATCAAAAGAATACAACGAAGTGATGGCCAAACGCGCCTGGAAACATACCCTTTTATTTTTGGACGAGTTGCTGAAATAGCTGGTACCGGGTACCTCGGTCATCCTGAATTCAGTTCAGTATCTCATACTATTCAGGGATGCCGAAACAAGTTCGGCATGACACTCCGTTAATAAGGCAAATACAACACGCATAGAATAGCCAGAACTGTTTTTAACAGATATTCCATCAACTGTTTACCAGTCGATAATTTTATAACGGAATTATCGGATATACGGTTGATTTGAATAGCAATGGCATTTATGCCGTTGAAAAAATGAATAATCTTAATTTTGGCTTTAGCCTAAACATTTAACTAATTTGGGCTAAAGCCGGGATTTGTCGGTTTCCTATTTTCCCTGACCTAAAGGTCAGGGCTATTCAAAACCAATAAACCGATAATTCCGTTTTATGAAAACTCTTTTCCGAAAAAGCTATGGTTTGGAGAAGAGTTTTCTTATTTTTATTGAGGATTATAACAGAAGCCAACCTTTGAATTTTTATCAGCCTTTATTTGGATACAATGAACCAAAACGCATTAAAACCGATAAATAATTTCATGCTCTACACCACGCCCAATGGCGATGTAAAACTGGAGGTATTTATTCAGGACGAAACCCTTTGGTTGACCCAAAAAGCAATTGCAACGCTGCTGGATGTTGAGGTTCCGGCGATTAGCAAGCATTTGAATAACATTTATGAATCAGGAGAATTGGTGAAAGAGGCAACTATTTCCATTTTGGAAACAGTTCAAAATGAAGGATCCAGGCAAGTCAAACGAAAAGTCGAATTTTACAACCTCGATGCCATCATTTCTGTGGGTTACCGGGTTAATTCGAGTAAAGCTACACAGTTCAGGATTTGGGCAACGCAGGTTTTGAAAGAGTATATCATCAAAGGCTTTGCCATGAACGATGTCCGTTTAAAGCAGGGCGACAAAGCGTTTGGGAAGGACTATTTTCGTGAATTGCTCGAACGGGTTCGCTCAATCAGAACCAGCGAACGACGTATTTACCAGCAGATTACCGATATTTTTGCTGAATGCAGCATCGACTACGACCCGAATTCGGAAATCACGCATAATTTTTATGCCACGGTTCAGAACAAATTTCACTACGCCATAACCAAACACACAGCTGCCGAAATCATTTATGATAAAGCGGAACATTCGCAGCCATTTATGGGACTGACCAATTGGAAAAACGCCCCGGCAGGTCGCATTCTTCCTTCTGATGTAACAGTCGCCAAGAATTACCTTTCTGAAAGCGAAATTCGGCGGTTGGAACGGACGATTTCAGGGTTTTTCGATTACATCGAGAATGTCATCGAAAACGAAAACTCATTGACTATGAGCAATATGGTTGTCAATGTCGACCGGTTTCTGAATTTCAACAAGTTTGAAGTGTTACAGGGCAAAGGCAAAATCTCGAAAAAGGAAGCCGATGGGAAAGCGTTGAATGAGTACGCCGAATACAACAAGACCCAACCGATTGAATCTGATTTCGATAGAATGATTAAAAGCCTCGGAAATGGGAAGCAGGAAAACACTTAAACGGATCAATCTTGCTGGTCATTGCCTAAATTAGTCAGCAAAAAACCAACTGCTTACCAGTTGATAATTTTATGAAAACTCTTCTCCGAAATCGAGGCATTTCGGGGAAGAGTTTTTATATTTAGCAGAAATAAAAACGGATACGGCACAATCAATTAATTAGACAATACATGGCGAACAGCAACCTCACCAATGCGAAGAATGCAAAAAACGATGAGTTTTATACACAGTACCACGATATCGAAAAAGAAATCAATGCCTATATCGATTACAACTCTGATGTGTTCCGGGGTAAAACGGTGCTTTTGCCTTGCGACGACCCGGAGTGGAGTAACTTCACAAAATTCTTTGCCCAGAATTTTGAGCAATTTGGCCTGAAAAAGCTCATCAGTACCAGTTACGCTGCGGATAGTAAGAAATACAAAATACCCTACCAGCCAAGCTTATTTGAAGTGAACGACCCGCAATTCGACTATAATAAAACCACCAAACACGGTAAAATATTTACTTTGACACACGACAAAACCGGCGATGGCAAAGTAGATGTGAATGACCTGGAATGGCATTACTTAAAAGGCAATGGAGACTTTAATAGTGATGAAATTAAAAAACTGCGCGACGAAGCCGACATCATCATTACCAATCCGCCTTTCTCGATGTTCCGAGAATTTTTAGCATGGATTATTGATGCTGACAAACAGTTTGTAGCAATTGGAAGCATGAATGCCATTACTTATACAGAAGTCTTTCCACTTATCAAGGAGAATAAGGTTTGGTTGGGAGCAACTGGTTTTGGCAGTGACATGGTTTTTGCTGTACCAAAAGATGCTGAAGTTGATGAGAAAGACAGACAGAAAGCTGCGAGACTTGGATATGTGGGCGATTATACCAGACTTGGAAATTCATGTTGGTTTACCAACCTGGATCATGGTCGACGTCACAAACCTCTATCACTTTTGCCAATGGCGGACATAATAAAGTTTGGCAGTAAAAAGCCTTTTGAAAGATATGACAACTATGATGCAATAGAAGTCCCATTTGTTAAATATATCCCAAGTGATTTCGATGGAGTGATGGGAGTACCGATTAGCTTTCTTGATAAATATAGTCCGGAGCAATTCGAAATAATTGGTTCAAATTTAACACATGGGATACCTATGGCTACGATTGCAAAGAAAGGAACATATGCTCAAGGTGGTCCAAGTTTTTATACTGGCAATGGTGACGGCACTTTTAAGCGAATATATACACGGATAATCATCAAACACAAAAGCATCAAAAAATGATAACAACGCTCAAAACCAAAATCACTGTCGCAGATATTTGCGAAGGCTTTGTCTATAACGAACTCGAAGGCAAGGGGCTGTTTGGCCTTTCGGGCAAATTAACCATACAGCCGGAGTATCAGCGTAACTATATTTATGCCGACGGCAAACGCGATGTGGCCGTTATTGAATCCATCCTCAAGGGCTACCCGCTGGGTTTAATTTACTTTGTGAAGGTGAACGACAATAAGCTTGAAATTCTTGACGGACAACAACGCGTTACCAGTTTCGGAAGGTATGTAACCAACAAGTTTGCCGTAAAGGACGAACATGGCATGGAGCAATATTTCAGCGGTATTGCAGCCGACAAGCAGGCCCGGATTCTGGAAACAAAACTCACCATTTACGAATGTGAAGGCGAAGAAAGCGAGATCAAACAATGGTTTCGCACCATTAATATTGCCGGTGTTCCACTCAATAATCAGGAATTATTGAATGCCATTTTCTCAGGGCCGTTTGTTACGCTCGGCAAGGAGGAGTTTAGCAACAGCCAAAATGCCAACATTCAAAAATGGAGCGCTTACGTTTCGGGAAGCGCCAACCGGCAGGAGTTTCTGGAATGCGCTTTGGATTGGGTGAGCAAGAGAAATATCGACGATTATATGAGTCGCCACCGCTACGACACGAACATCAAGGAATTGAAAACCTATTTCAATAGCGTGATTGATTGGGTTTCGGGCGTATTTAAAGATGTTGAAAAAGAAATGTGTGGTTTGGAATGGGGGCGGTTGTACGAAACTTATCACAAGAAAGCTTACGATCCGGCTAAAGTTTCGACCGAAGTGCAGCAACTCTATGGCGACCTGTATATCAAAAACCGAAAAGGAATCTTTGAATACATTCTCGGCGGTTCAACCGACACCAAATTGTTAGAAGTCCGGGTTTTTGATGATGCAACCAAGAAATCAGTTTATTCAACTCAGACTGCTGTTGCTGTAGCTAAAGGTGAATCGAACTGTCCGCTTTGCGCCATTGGACATGATGCCAACAAGAGTAAAATCTGGAAGCTGGCCGACATGGATGCCGACCACGTTGCGGCTTGGAGCAAAGGTGGTGCAACAGACGCCGGAAACTGCCAGATGTTGTGTAAGACACACAATCGGGCAAAAGGAAACCGGTAGTTGAGCATTTAATATACCCAATTACCCCTTTGATGCAAAAGAAGGGTAGCGCATTCAATGTTTTCTTTGTGGTTAACCCAAAATCGACAAAAATGGCTGAAACAATTTACCTCGACGGTAAGTTTATTCCGAAGAATAAAGCGCTGATATCGCCTGAAGACCGTGGTTTTAACTTTGCTGACGGAGTATATGAAGTAGTCAAGTATTACCGCGGAAAGCCTTTCAGGTTTGAGGATCACCTCGACCGGCTCAAAAGAAGTTTGCTTGAAGCCCGGATTGATTTTGACGAATTAGATCAATTGGAAGCCGTATTTCAAACGCTTCTGGAACAAAACAAATTAACCGATCATGAAGCAGGAATTTATCTGCAAATTACCCGTGGAAGTAACACCCGCATCCATTCGTTTCCGGAGAAAATTTCGCCTACAATATATGCCACGGGCTTTCCTTTTCCATCAAATTGGGACCAACTCGGAAATGGCGTCAAGGTTATCACTGCGGAAGATATTCGCTGGCTGCGATGCGACATTAAATCGATTTCGCTTCTCCCCAATGTGCTTGCTGCCGAAAAAGCTCGTGAACAGGACGCCGTTGAAGCCATTTTTATCCGAAATGGAATCGTCACCGAAGGCTCGCATTCAAGTTTCTTGGCAGTCAGGAATGGTGTGATTTATACTCATCCCATTTCGAACCTGATTTTGCCGGGTATTACCCGAAAAGTGGTTTTGGAAATTTGCAAAGAAGGCAACATTCCCATCGTGGAAGAAGGAATTCCTGCCTTGGAACTTCAGAATATGGACGAAATGTTGATTGTCGGCACCGGAAGTGAAGTGACTCCGGTGGTGAAAATCGACGACAAACTGGTCGGAAATGGTAAACCCGGACCAATTACACTTTTTATTCAGGAGAAATTCTTTGAATCGACACTGCTATAAAACTAAAAAATATGAAACTAAAACTCTTTTTCCTTCTTGTTTTTTCCTTGATACTTCTCAGTAGTTTCGGACAACCAGGTTCAGCATGGATCAACTGGTCGTGGTTAACCGGCGAATGGAAAGGCGAAGGAAGCGGCCAGCCCGGGCAAGGCGGAGGAACTTTTTCGTTCAAAACCGACCTCGACAGTAAAATAATGATCCGCAAATCGCATTCAGAATATCCTGCAAATGGCAGCCGAACCGCTACCATTCACGACGATCTGATGATAGTTTCGCTCGATTACTCCGGAACTCCTTCAAAAGCAGTTTATTTCGACAATGAAGGGCATACGATCAACTATTCAATTACTTACTCTCCGAAAACCATTATCCTACTGAGTGAGAAAATCGCAGGTGTTCCTATTTTCCGCCTGACCTACAGTTTGCTCGACGACCAGATGGTGAATACAAAATTTGAAATGTCGCAGGACGGTGAAAAATTCATGACTTACATCGAAGGGAAAAGCAATAAACTGAAATAGATTAACGACTTGCCTTTCGCATGGCCGTCAGGTTTTCGTGTGGTGTCGCTGCCGTAATTTCGCATCCGGCAGAGAGAATAAATCGCTCATTGCCATGTTTGGCAACCAGTTCACGGGATAGTCTCTCGACTTCTTCTGCTGAGGAATTCTGAACTACCATTGGACTTATATTCCCCATCAGGATCATTTTATCGCCCATCATCGACCGCGCAAAAGAAATATCCACATCGTAATCCAGATCGAGTATGTCGGTTCCGACTTCCCTGAGCGAAGGTAAAATGTGAGTAATGTCGCCGCAGATGTGCAGTTTGGTACGTGCGCCATTTTCGTGAATAAAGGCGATGATTTCCCGATGACGCTCTTTCACGAAGGTATCATAAGTAAACGGATCGATCTGTGAGCAGATGGCGTCGCCAATTCCAATCACATCGCAACCTGCTTCAATCTGCGCTTTGGCAAAATCTTTGGCAGTCTGAGTGCATTTATCGAGCAGTAAATTACAAAAATCCGGATCCATCATCAGTTGCATCAACATCTGGCTGACTCCTGCCAGATCGCAGGCTTCGGCCAGTGGACCTTCAATCCAGCCAATTACAGGCACAGTTCCCTGCAATTTTTTCTGAAAAAGTTCGGCTCCCTGAATGCGATCGAGCGTGCGGGTACATTTGCAGACGTCGGGTCGCTGAAGATTCTGCACATCTTCCCAGGTTTTAACCAGGATTTTCTCGCAGCGCGGAACCGCTTCAGGAATAAAGGTTACCGGAGCGCCAAAAGCCGAAGTTTCGCGGTAAGGATCCGAAATCAGGCTAACCATGTCGTAATCGAAGTATTCCATGGTTTTGATGTTGCTGTTGACCAGAACGTGATGATCAGAAGCGAATTCGCCATAGGTATTTCCGGTGAAACGGGCTGCAAAGTGCATCAGGATTGGGCGAAACAAAGTGCGGTCGATCTTTTTGCCTTCAACAAAAGCATCGAAAAGTTGTTTTTTGTTCATGGTAAGCCGGAATTGAAATTTGAATTTTAACAAAAATACAATCCTGAAGGCAAGTTTCAGCGGGTTCCATCATTTTTGTTCCGATTTGTTTGCTCCGAAACTCAATTTGAACCTTCAGTTTCGTAATATTGCGAAAAATTTAAAAGCATCACCAATGAGCAGCGAACATGCACAAGCCGATCACATGAATCTCCTGAAACATTTACATTCGCTGGAACAGGATCAAATTCTTGAAACGATCGAAGAGATGCGAATTTCAGGAAAAGTCTCGGATCTTCCGGCGCTGATTGAATTGTTGCACCAAACTACAGATCCGGAAATCCGCCGAAAAATATCAGAATTGATGGCCAATTTAAAGGAAAACGACGCTGTTCCATTTCTGATTGACGCCATTCAGAATCCAGAATTTGCTCCGGAATTGAAAGTACTGGTTTCATGTTGCTGGGAAAATGGCCTGGATTTCAGCAAATATCTTTCGCTGTTTGTGGATCTCCTGATCACTAACGACCTGATCATCTCCTTTGAAGCTTATACAGTGATCATGAATAATGAACATCGGATTGATCCGGAAATTATCGACCTTGAAGTTAACCGGCTCGAGAAAGCCTTACCGGCAATTTCCGAACAAAAAAGACCGCTGATCATCGATGTGATAGACTTTTTGCCTTCTATCCGATTCTAATCAAGTTCCAAATCTCTTACAACTTTCCTTTCAAAGCTGCGCCGGTATAGGATTCCTGAATCTTTACCAAATCTTCCGGGTTTCCTTCAAAAAGTACCCTGCCGCCATCTTTTCCTCCTTCAGGCCCGAGATCGATCACCCAATCGGCACATTTAATCACGTCGAGGTTATGCTCGATGATGATGATGCTGTGACCACGTGAAATCAGGGCATTGAACGAATCAAGCAGTTTCCGGATATCGTGAAAGTGAAGTCCTGTGGTTGGCTCGTCAAAAATAAAAAGCGACGGACTGCCTTTTTCCTTTGCCAGGAAGGAAGCAAGTTTGATGCGCTGGCTTTCGCCGCCGGATAAAGTGCTCGATGACTGGCCAAGCTTGACATATCCCAGACCAACGTCCTGCAATGGTTTCAGCAGTTTGGCAATTTTCTTGGCAGAAGTGGATTTATGGTTTCCAAAGAAATCGATGGCTTCGTCCACCGTCAGGTCAAGAATGTCGAAAATATTTTTGTCTTCAAAGGTGACTTCCAGAATTTCGTCGCGAAAGCGTTTGCCTTTGCAGCTTTCGCAAACCAGATGGATATCAGCCATAAACTGCATTTCGACGGTGATTTCGCCTTCACCCTGACATTCCTCGCAGCGACCTCCCTCAATATTAAAAGAAAAATGAGAAGGTTTGAATCCGCTGTATTTCGAAGCCTGAAGTTCGGAATACAGTTTCCGTATTTCGTCATACACTTTCAGGTAAGTCACCGGATTTGAGCGCGACGATTTCCCGATTGGGTTCTGATCGACAAATTCAACGGAAGTAATCAGGTTGAAATCGCCCCGAATGATATCGTGCTGTCCGGTTTTCTCGCTGAACCCCCCAAACATCTTGGCTATCGCCGGATACAGAACTTTGGTAACAAGCGATGATTTTCCGGAGCCGCTTACGCCGGTCACCACACAGATGGTATTGAGCGGAAATTTCACATCCACATTCTTCAGGTTGTTCTCACGGGCGCCGGTAACTTCAATATAGTTGCTCCATTTGCGACGTGATTGTGGTACCTGAATCTTCTCTCTGCCAGTCAGATATTTGGCCGTCAGGCTTTCCGATGAAGTTTCCAGTTGTTCGTGCGTTCCCTGAAAAACGACCTCTCCACCCAGGCGTCCCGCCAATGGGCCAATGTCGATGATTTCGTCGGCAGCGCGCATGATCTCCTCATCATGTTCAACCACCAACACAGTATTACCCAGTTTTTGTAGTTTCCGAAGCACCCGAATGAGCCGTTCCGTATCTCTGGAATGCAGGCCAATACTGGGTTCGTCGAGAATGTACATCGATCCGACCAGGCTGCTCCCCAGCGAGGTAGCCAGGTTGATTCGTTGAGATTCACCTCCGGAAAGCGTGGAAGAAAGCCGGTTCAGGGTCAGATAACCCAATCCCACATCGTTCAAAAAATCGAGGCGATTCCGGATTTCGGTGAGAATCCTTTCTGCAATCTGGATTTCATGATCGGTCAGTTTCAGGTCGACAAAGAATTTCTGAAGTTCGTCGATGGGCAGCAAAACCAAATCCTGGATTGATTTTTCGCCAACCTTCACATACATGGCTTCCTTTTTAAGACGAGTTCCCCGGCAATCAGGGCAAACCGTTTTCCCCCGGTATCGCGAAAGCATGACCCGGTACTGTATCTTATAGACATTCTCCTCCAGCATTTTAAAGAACTGATCCAATCCCTGAAAATACTTGTTGCCGGTCCACAACAACCGGCGTTGTTCTTCGCTCAGCTCGTAGTATGGCTTGTGTATCGGGAAATTGAATTTTTCGGCAGAATAGATCAGTTCATCTTTCCATTCACTCATCTTTTCGCCTTTCCAACATACCACTGCATCCTGATAAACCGACAAGGATTTGTTGGGAATAATCAGGTCTTCATCAATACCGATCACCTTTCCATAGCCTTCGCAAGCTTTACAGGCACCTATCGGGTTATTGAAACTAAACATATGCACCGACGGTTCTTCGAATTCGATGCCATCTGCTTCAAAAAGATTTGAAAAATGTTCTTCCTGAACTTCGGGACCTACAAACATTTTTACGATACATTCGCCATGCCCCTCAAAAAATGCGGTTTGCACCGAGTCGGCAATCCGGCTCTGGTTGTCCTCATCGTTCAGAACAATGGCCCGGTCGATCACAATGTTACAGGAGGAACTCTTGCATCTCTCCTGATTGTTTTCTTTCAGAAGCTCATCAATTTTCAGGATTTCCCCGTTTATTTCAAGTCTCGAAAAACCCTGTTGAAGCAACAATTCGGCTTCCTGAAGTAAATTTCTCCCACTTTTGATTTTCAGTGGTGAACCGATCATAAACCGGGTGTTTTCTGGGAAAGACTGTATAAAGCTGGTTACGTCGCTCACATGGTGCTGCTTGACTTCTTTGCCTGAAACCGGTGAAATGGTTTTTCCGATCCGGGCAAAAAGCAACTTAAGGTAATCGTAAACTTCGGTTGAAGTGCCGACTGTGGAGCGCGGATTGCGAGTATTTACCTTTTGTTCGATAGCTATTGCAGGAGGAATACCTTTGATATAATCGACTTCCGGTTTATTGATGCGCCCCAAAAACTGGCGGGCGTACGACGATAAACTTTCAACGTAGCGGCGTTGCCCTTCCGCATAAAGGGTATCAAATGCCAGCGAGGACTTGCCTGAACCAGACAGACCACTGATTACGATCAACTTGTTGCGACAAATATTTAAATCGATATTTTTTAAATTGTGAACGCGAGCCCCTTTAATCTGGATATATGATGAACTTTTTGAGGAAGAAATCATTCGTTATGTTATTACAATTAAAAAAGATTTGGTTTTCTGAAAAAAATGATTCACTTTTACAAGCACAAAATTAGCAAATTGTTCAACTCTCATTCTAAAAAGACTTGCTTATAGGCCGAACTCTACTCTTAAGTTATTGAAAACAGTCACATAATATTTAGAGTAATGTTCAGAACAGAAGATCTGAGCGATAATTCGCTCGTAAAACAATTTGTTGATGGGGACCAGAAGGCCATTGAATTGTTGATTTCCCGCCACAAAAAGAGAGTTTTTACCTACATTTTTCTCATTGTCAAAAATCACCATCTTGCTGAAGATATCTTTCAGGATACCTTTATTAAGGTCATACGTTCATTAAAAACAGGGAAATATACCGAGAATGGCAAATTCATCTCCTGGGTTCTGCGTATTTCGCACAACCTCATCATAGACCACTTCAGGAAAGAGAAACTGCTGAATACCACCTCGAACGACGATACCAACATCGACCTTTTCAACTCGGCCAGGTATTCCGAAGAAAATATTGAAGACAAACTGGTTTTTGACCAGATTACCAGCGATGTACGGCAATTGATTGAGGAACTTCCCGACGACCAGCGACAGGTGATCATGATGCGGCATTTTCAGGGTTTGAGTTTCAAAGAGATTGCAGAACTGACAGATGTCAGTATTAACACGGCTTTGGGGCGGATGCGGTATGCGCTGATCAACCTTCGGAAACTGATCGAGAAAAAAAATCTCAGTTTGACAAAAATTTAAAGGATTGATTACAATATTATTTTGGAGCTTGCGTTATTGATTTATAACTAAAAACAGTAACGTCAGCCTATGAGTAAACCCTCTACCTTGAATTTTTTGGCCAATTCATATTACGCCGGAAAAAAAGAAGTTAATATCTTTCACTATCATGGATTTTCTTCTGATAATTCTGGTTCGAATCCGGATCTCAGTTTTTTTGAACCTTCGCAAGACAGTATAGATAAAATCCTGAATTTTGCATCGCAATACGAAGTGCTGAATTCAAGAAAAACCGGAAACATTGAATTGAACCTGAATTAGATCCTGAAAAAATATTTTAAAGCATCTTTTTACCAAGATGCTTTTTTTTATCTATATTTGTGATATCATTTTAATATCAAAACAATTTAAATCTAATAGTATGGAAAAGTCATTTACTGCCCGTTCAGGTTATTTGATGCTGGTGATCGAATTTGCACTTCTTGTATTAGCCATTGCCGGGTTTGTTTCGGAAGTTGTCATTCCCTCTGTCCTGCTCATTGCAGCATTTGTGCTCATCGCGCCAGGGTTCATGGCTGTCGATCCCAACCAGAGTTATGTGCTCATCCTGTTTGGCGCATACAAAGGCACCATCAAAGACAATGGATTCTTTTGGGTCAATCCGTTCTTTGTGAAGAAGAAATTTTCACTCCGTGCACGCAATTTCAACAGCGAACCCATCAAGGTAAACGATAAACTCGGAAATCCGATCATGATCGGTCTTGTGCTGGTCTGGAAGGTGGAAGAAACCTACCGTGCAGCCTTTGGAGTGGACGAATACGAACATTTTGTAGTGGTTCAGAGTGAAGCGGCCTTGCGCAAACTGGCAGGTTTGTATCCGTACGATAACATCGAAGACGATCATGCTAAAATTACCTTGCGCGACGGTGGCGAAGAAGTCAACCAAATGCTCGAAGGTGAAATTCGTGAACGTCTGGAAATTGCAGGTATTCACGTGATTGAAGCCCGCATCAATTACATTGCCTATGCACAGGAAATTGCCCAGGCCATGTTGAAACGCCAGCAGGCAACCGCCATAGTTGCTGCACGTTTCAAAATTGTGGAAGGTGCAGTCAGCATGGTCGAAATGGCTTTGGCAGAATTAAGCAAACGCGACATTGTAAATCTTGATGAAGATAAAAAAGCAACCATGGTCAGTAATCTGCTGGTTGTACTTTGTGGCGATAAAGAAGCCACTCCGGTCGTAAATACTGGAACTCTATATCAATAAAAGATGAATAAGGTTCTATTTAGAGAAGAGCAGCAATTCAGGCAATGGTGGTACATCCTTCTGATTATGGCCTCTATTGTTCCAGTCATGGTAATGAGTATTTATGCCCTGTATATGCAGACGGTCAAAGGTGTTCAGGTTGGCGACAATCCTTCTCCGAATGCGGCTTTGATTGCCGTTTTCTTTACCATGGCTATTTCACTTTGGATCACTTTTTCCCTTAAACTGGAGGTTTGGATCGATCAGAATGGACTTCATTACCGGTTTTTTCCTATTATTTGGAAGGACAAGCTCATTTCGAAAGCCGAAATTCAACGGTACGAAATCCGGAAATATAGTCCGATTTTCGATTACGGGGGTCGGGGAATTCGCTATGGAATTGGGCGAAAATGGGGAAAAGCCTACACTGTCAGTGGAAATATCGGGCTTCAACTTTACCTGACGAACGGCAAGAAGGTACTCTTTGGAACCCAGCGTTCGCAGGCAATCCAATATGCTATGGACGAAATGATGAAAACAAGATAATATTGTGTAAAAAATTAAAAAATAGATTATGAAACTGCAGATCATTGCTTTTATTCTCGGGATACTTATTTCAACGTTGGTATTTAGCCAGACAGAATTGCCTATTACGCTGAAAACTAAAACTGGCAATATTGAAGGGACATTAATGTTGCCTTTAGAGAAACTGCCAGTTTCAGTTGCTTTGATAATTGCCGGATCAGGACCTACTGACCGGAATGGAAATAATCCAATGATGACAAATAATTCTCTGAAAATGCTTGCAGAAGGATTAGCAAAAAACGGAATTGCATCTCTTCGGTATGATAAACGAGGAATTGCTCAAAGTCAAGCAGCCGGAATGAAGGAATCCGATCTTCGGTTTGAAAATTATATTGATGATGTAATTGATTGGATCAAGCTTCTAAAGAATGATAAAAGTTTCAATCAGATTGTTGTAATTGGGCACAGTGAAGGTTCGCTGATCGGAATGATTGCCTCTCAATACTCGAATGTTGACAAGTTTGTTTCAATTGCCGGAGCAGGTCAGTCAGCAGATAAAATTATCAAAGAACAGCTGAAATCCCAACCTCCTGCTGTTTTAGAACAAACAATTCCCATTCTTGATGAATTGGTAAAAGGAAATACAGTTGAAACTGTACCACCCATGTTAAACTCATTATTTCGTACAAGTGTCCAGCCATATATGATTTCCTGGATTAAATATGATCCACAAATTGAGATCGCCAAATTGAATAAACCATGTTTAATTGTTCAGGGAACCACCGACATTCAGGTCAGTATTGAAGATGCAAAACGGCTTCAGGCAGTAAAACCCACTGCAAAACTAGTGTTAATCGATGGGATGAACCATATTTTTAAAAATGCGGATATTGATCGGACGAAGAATATTCAAACGTACACTCAACCAGACTTGCCATTGCATGTTGAATTAATACCTGCAATTTCCTCGTTCATCCTGAAAAAATAATCTTCAAAAAAAGGGATGTTCGTTACAATTTGAAATAAGAACAAGGAGAGGGTGAGGTTATGGCCAAGAAAAAAACATTTATGTTGCGTATCGATCCTGAGGTATACGACGCTGTTGAGAAATGGGCGGCTCAGGAATTTCGCAGCGCGAACGGGCAAATTGAATGGATCATTACGAAGGCATTGCGCGATGCCCGGCGAACGATTGAAAAAAGCATTCCGGAAGAACCGGGAGAGGAAGCCGTATAACGTAGTCAGTCGAGGTAAAATAAAAGAGCACCTTTGGAACTTGGAATTTGGAATTTTAAACTCAATAAACCATGCAACAAACAAAGTATCATTGCCCCAAATGCGGTAATACTAAAGCCGAATCAGATGTGGTTCGGACCACCGGGAACGGATTCTCCAGATTCTTCAACGTTCAGAACAAAAAATTTACGGTGATAACCTGTTCACGATGTCAATACAGTGAGTTTTACAAAGGAACAGTTAGTCTGGGCAATATTGCCGATTTTCTGCTCGGTTGATGCCAACGGTTTAAATTTTCCTTAAATTGACCCGACATCCTCACCATCCTATGATAAAACCTACGGGTTTAGCGTATTTTTATGACGATTTTAAAAACGTAAATCCTGAAAAATATAACTATGACCATTAGCGCATTACAAGCAGAACGGGCTAAATATCAGCCAAAACTACCCAATTCATTAAAATCATCAGTCAAACTGGTCGAAGGAGCAAATACCGAATCGGTTGCCGATCAGAAAGAAATTAAAGGTCTGTTCCCAAATACCTATGGAATGCCATTGGTTACTTTCGAGGCTGGTGCCGGGAAACAATCATATTCAGCAGTGAATGTTGGGGTGATCCTTTCCGGAGGACAAGCACCGGGAGGTCACAACGTAATTTCGGGAATATTCGATGGCATCAAAAACCTCAATCCCTACAGTAAATTGTATGGATTTTTGGGTGGTCCCGGAGGATTGGTAGACCACCAGTACGTTGAGTTAACTTCCGAAATTATAGATCAGTTCCGCAATACGGGCGGATTTGACATCATTGGCTCTGGTCGGACCAAACTCGAAGAAACGGCACAATATGACAAAGGCACCGAGATCATGAACGAATTGGGCATCCGGGCGCTGATCATTATTGGCGGCGATGACAGCAACACCAATGCATGTGTCCTTGCCGAATATTACGCTGCTAAAAACACCGGAATTCAGGTGATCGGCTGCCCGAAAACGATTGACGGCGACCTGAAAAACGACATGATCGAAACTTCCTTCGGCTTTGATACTGCTACCAAAGTATATTCCGAATTGATTGGCAACATCGAACGAGATGCCAATTCGGCTAAAAAATACTGGCATTTTATCAAACTGATGGGTCGTTCTGCTTCTCACATTGGTCTGGAATGTGCTTTACAGACCCAGCCAAACATCACCCTGATTTCGGAAGAAGTGGAACTGAAAAAACAAACTTTGGGCGAGATTGTGGATTACATTGCCGGAATAGTTGCCAAACGTGCCGCCAAAGGCGAAAACTTTGGAGTTGCGTTAATTCCTGAAGGTCTGGTCGAATTTGTTCCTGAAATGAAAGCGTTGATCTCGGAACTGAATGACCTGCTAGCCGAAGGTTCTGAAACCGAACAAAAATTCAAAGCATATACTGATAAAGCCGAAGGACGTGCTTTTGTTGCCGGAATATTATCCGCTGAATCTGCAAAAGTGTACACTTCACTTCCTTCAGGAATTGCCGACCAGTTAACTCTCGATCGTGATCCGCACGGAAATGTTCAGGTTTCATTGATTGAAACCGAAAAACTTCTGGGTGAAATGGTCAAGAAACGCCTGAATGAGATGAAAAAAGCGGGCGAATTCAAAGGTAAATTTGGAACTCAGTACCATTTTTTCGGATATGAAGGCCGTTGTGCAGCTCCTTCAAACTTCGATGCAGACTATTGCTATTCATTGGGATACAACGCATCCTTCCTGATTGCAGAAGGAAAAACCGGCTATATGTCATCAGTTCGGAACCTGACTGCCCCTGCCGCCGAATGGATTGCGGGCGGAGTTCCGGTTACCATGATGATGAATATGGAACGTCGCCACGGACACATGAAACCAGTGATACAGAAAGCATTGGTGGAGCTCGACAGCGCTCCGTTCCAGTATTTGGCAGCAAACCGCGAAAAATGGGCGATCGAAACTTCCTTCGTCTACCCCGGACCTATCCAGTATTGGGGACCAACCGAAGTTTGCGACCAGCCAACCAAGACGATTACCCTCGAAAGAGCAAAATAAATCCAGTCAATCAATCGGATTAAAAGCAAAAACCCCGGAATCACTTTCGGGGTTTTTGCTTTTTTCTGACTTCCGACTTCCGTCTCTGGACTTCCGTCTTCTTCCTATTTCTTCACTGAAAGATATTTCTCAATATTTTCGATGAACATCTTTTTGGTTTCTTCTTTCGATGATGCAATCCCTGACATCATCGTGGGTTTTCCATTCGCCGGAATATAAAGGAAAGCCGGGATTCCGCTAATTCCAAAAACCTGCACCAGTTCACGCTCCTGATCGGTATTTACTTTATATATCAGAACTTTCCCGGCATATTCTGTTCCTATTTCATCCAAAATCGGACTGGCAATCTTGCACGGACCACACCAATCGGCATAAAAATCAACAATTGCCGGTTTGTTACCCAGGTATTTCCAATCATTGGGCGACTTCGTATAATCCCAAACTTTTTGAATGAATATCGCCGTGGTCAGTTTCTCCGAACCGCTTAATTCATCCGATTTTAAGAGAGCTTCTTTTGCTTCGGAATTTTTGTGGTTTTCGGAATTTTGGTTTCCGCAAGCTGAAAACACTACTGCCAGCGTGAAACAAGTCAGGATTAATTTTTTCATTGCCGCGTCATTTGTACTCTGAAGTGTAAATATAGTTTTGGATTCCTGAATTTGTGATTCCATAGGAAAATATTTTTAGAATCAGGACAGAATAAACAGTTGCCGACGCAACCCATTCGGGACATTCTGAATCTATCTATAAATAAAGCAAAGTAGAGTCTGGAATGAAAAAATTGATTATTTCTTTAATGACTGTGATTGGATTTAGCTTTTTATCCGGCTGCAACTGGGATGAAGACACATCTTCGATGAAGGATATCTGGGTTGGATTTGGCTTAATTCATAATGATGCTGTGGCTCACTCCCTGAACATTGTGATGGATGACGGCGAAATTCTTATTCCTGAAAATCCCTCGAAAATTCAGGATGATTTTAAAGATAAGGATCGTGTTCTGACCGACTTCACCATTCAGGGACCCAAGGAAAATTCCGACCATCTGGTACAATACAATTTCAGTATTCTGTCGATTCGGAAAATCCTTTTCAAGAAAATACTGGATATTACCTTGGCTATGGAAGACAGTATCGGCCACGATGCAATCACAGTGAGCAATCAATGGCTCAAGGCTGACATGCTGAACTTCGAACTGAAATACTTTGGCGGCAGCATAGTTCATTACATCAATCTGGTAAAACAGCCGGGAGCAATCAATCCTGATGCCGGACCTGTCGTTCTTGAATTAAGGCACAATACCAATGGCGATACGGAACAAATGCCACTTTCGGCCATCGTTACTTTTGATATGAATTCACTTAAAGTCGCGGGCAAAACCAGCACTCCCTATAAAATTATTGCCAAGGGATTTGATGGTCATGATTTTGAATATGTCCTCCCATGAAATAAGGTGACAAGAAGTTTAGTTGATAACTTTTAAATTTCGCTTTATTATGGGAAGTAAAATTAGAAAAGTTAGGCATTTTAGCACGGAGTTTAAAAGAGAAAAAGTCAAGCAAATTGACGAAGGG